>NZ_CP085839.1:1892186-2207551 GCF_020715565.1 Nocardioides sp. Kera G14
ATACGCCGGTGCTCCGAGACGGATGGCGATGCCCTTGATCTGTACGTCGGCCCCGACCCACTCGGTCACGAACCGCTCACACAGCGCGGTCGAGGTGAGGATGTTGACGAAGATGTCCTTCGAGCCGGCCCCCACCGCACGGTCGCGGTCGTGGTGCACGTCCTGGAAGTCCCGCGTCGCGAGCGCGGTCGACACGACCAAGGTGGGAGTGATCGGCAGCGACCACTCGGGCAGGACGTCGCCCACCTCCAGTGTCTTCACGGGACTCGCCTCCAGATGGGAAGCGTGAGCTCGTCGTCGATGACGTTCCACTCGACAGAGACCGGGTCACCGATGCGGAGGTCCGACACATCGCCCGTCATCTCCCCCACCATCCGGACGCCTTCGGGCAGGTCGATCAGCGCGATCGTCAACGGGAGCTCCTTTCCCGGAAGCTGCGGGGCATGGTGCACGACGTACGAGAAGACCGTGCCGGTGCCGGCAGCGATCACGTAGTCACGTGAGAACTCGCCGCAGGACGGGCAGGAGGGCCCCGGTGGGTGCCGCAGCGCCCCGCACGCGGCACAGGACTGGATGCGGAGCTCGCCCTTGCGGGCGCCCTCCCAGAAGAATTCGCTGTCCCGGTTGACGACCGGCCGCACCGGACCGGTCATCGGGCGGGCCTGAACTTGAGCACCCGGAAGAGCATCGTCGCCACCTTCTCGCTGCTCCCCTCAGGTGCGTCGACCCACCACGTGTTGCGCGAGGTCACGAAGTAGCCCTCGCCCATGCCGGTCGTCTTGGGACCGACGACGTCGACGAGTGCGGTGGTCACGCGGACCCGCTCGCCGACCCGCAGGTAGCGGATGTAGTCCTGCTCGCAGTTGGTGCCGAGGACGGCCGTGTAGCCCACGGAGGTCAGGAAGCCCATCATGGCGTGGAGCGGGTCGTCGTCGGCCGGACGGCCGCCGAGGCCGTACATGGTCCAGACCTGGGCCATCGACGGCGGCGCCTCGCCACCCTGGAACCGAGCCCGAGACGCCGAAGGGAAGTCCATCGCCTCGAGCCAGTCGTTGATCCGCGGCTGGTTGACCTCGTCGCGCGCGACCCGCTCGGCCGCCTCACCCCAGGCCTTGATCTCCTCGGCGCGCTCCATGACCGCGTCGTGGGTCATCGCGGCACCTTGGGCAGGCCGAGGCCGAACTGGGCGATCAGCTCGCGCTGCACCTCGTTGACGCCGCCGCCGAAGGTGAGGACGAGGTTCCGCTTGGCGGTGGCGGTCAGGAGCCGGATCAGCCACGCCGTCTCGGGATCGGCGGCGTCGCCGTACGTCTGCACGATGCCGAGGAGGTCGAGACCGAGTCGCTGCACCTCGACCGAGGCGAAGACCTTGCAGGCCGACGCGTCGGCCACCGAGGAGCCGCCCGAGATCGGTCGCGACGCGATCTCCCAGTTGAACAGCTCGTTGAGCCGGAAGGCCGTCGTCACCCGGGCGAGTACGTCGTGCACGCCGGGCTTCTCGAGGAGCGACCGCGCCTCGCACCAGTCGAAGACGAGGTCGCGCAGGCCCTCCAGCCGTCCGGCCGGGCCGAGCATGATCCGCTCGTGGTTGAGCTGCGTCGTGATCAGCTTCCAGCCCTCGCCGGGAGCACCCACCATCATCGATGCCGGGACCCGCACGTCGTTGAAGTAGGTCGCGTTGACGTGGTGCGAGCCGTCGATGGTGCGGATCGGCGTCCAGGAGAAGCCGGGGTCGCGGGTGTCGACGATGAAGATCGAGATGCCGCGATGCTTGGGCGCCTCCGGGTCGGTGCGCGCCGCGAGCCAGATGTAGTCGGCCGCATGGCCGCCGGTGGTCCACATCTTCTGGCCGTTGATGATCCAGTCGCCCGTGGCCGGATCGAGCCGTGCCGACGTACGCAGGGAGGCGAGGTCGGTGCCCGCCTCCGGCTCGGAGTAGCCGATCGCGAAGTGCACGTCGCCGGTGAGGATCCGCGGCAGGAAGAGCTCCTTCTGCTCGTCCGTGCCGAAGGCCTGCAACGTCGGGCCGACGGTCTGCAGCGTCACGGCAGGCAGGTGTACGTCGGCACGGGCCGCCTCGTTGGCGAAGATCGTCTGCTCCAGGGCCGAGCGGCCCTGTCCGCCGTACTCGATCGGCCAGCCGACGCCGAGCTGCCCGTCGGCGCCCATCTGCTTGATGATCCGGTGATACGCCGCGCCGTGCCGGTCGACCAGCAACTCCTCGCGGTCGGCGCGGGTGGCGAGCCCCGCGAAGTAGTCGCGGCAGTCGGCCTTGAACGATCGCACCTCCTCGGCCAGCTCCGGGTTCTTCGCCGACTCCCGCACCGGCACCGCGCCGAGCGATCCGATCACGCCCCCCAGCGCCGCGGCGACGTCGAGCGCGCCGGAGAAGTAGTCGCCGAGGGGGTACGTCTCGTCGACGCCCATGCCGCCGTGGAGGTGGTGGCAGGTCTGGAGCGCCGCGGGGACCCGGTCGCAGAACCAGTAGGCGGCGATGGCGGCGTCGTCGTCCGAGGCCGTCCCGGACGCGAGGTGCGCGGCCGCCAGCGAGGTGAGCCGGGAGACGACGTACACGTCGGCGATCTGCTGGGCGACCGCCTGGAACTCCGCGAGCCGGCGACCGAACTGGGACCGCTCCCCGATGTAGGTGGCCGTCAGTGAGAGTGCACCCGCCAGGAGGCCGGCGCCGATCGTGAGCCGTTCGACGGTCGACTCCGCCGGCAGCACGACGCCCCGACGTCCGGCTTCGTCGAGCACCACCAACCGCTGCTCGTCATCGAGGTCGCCCAGCCCTGCCTCGGCGAGGGCGCGCAGGCGGGCCTCGGGATCGGCGGAGCCGCGGGAGAAGGCCTCGGCCACCACCGAACGGATCGCACTCGTGGTCTCGTCGTCCAACACACTCGAACTGTAACGTGTTCTACTTTCGGTCGTCACTCCCCTAGGCTTCCGATGTGAGTCCACGTCCACCTCTGGCCGAGTGGGTACGTCGCCGTGCCCGGGTTCCCCAGGTGGCGATCCCCGAGGGCCGATGGCTCGAGCTTCCGCGCCGCGGTCGCACCTGGCTGACCGACATCCCGGGGCCGACTCCCGAGGCTCCCGCGGTGGTGCTGCTGCACGCGGTCGGGTGCACCGGGCTGCTCACCTGGTTCCCGGTCCTCGAGGCGCTGAGCGAGCACTACCGCGTCGTGACCTTCGACCAGCGCTGGCACGGTCGCGGGATCATGTCGGAGGCGTTCAGCCTCTACGACTGCGCCGACGACGTCGCGGCGGTGATCACCGAGCTGGGCCTCGAGCAGCCGATCGTCGCCGGCTATTCGATGGGCGGCGTGATCGCACAACGGACCTGGCGGCAGCATCCCGACCTGATCGGCGGCCTCGTCCTGTGTGCGACGACGCCGCACTTCCGCGTGACCGGGCCGGAGATGGGGTTCATGCAGGGCTTGGAGCTCGGCATGGGTGCGCTGCGCACCCTCAGTCGGAGCCGCACTGCACGGGCTGCGGGCCGACGTACGGCCTCCGCCCTCGACGTCGGTCCCACCGACACCGGCCAGTGGGCACTCGCCCAGTGGCGCAGCACGAGTCCGTGGGCCGTCGCGCAGGCCGTGGCCTCCTTGGGCCGCCACAACGCCAAGCCGTGGCTCGGCCGGATCGACGTCCCGACCGCCGTCGTCCTGACCGCCAAGGATCGGGTGATCCCGCCTGAGCGCCAACGCGACCTCGCCGCCCGCATCCCGGGCGCGACCGTCCACGAGGCGGACATGGGTCACGCCGGCTGCGTGATGCAGGCCGACCGCTTCGGTCCGGCGCTGCTCGAGGCGTTCGCCACCGTCAGCGCGCGCCGCCGCGACCGGGTCAGCTGACCCCGACCGCCTCAGCGAGCGCCGCGAGCTCCTTGCCGAAGTCCTCGGTGAGCTCCCACGGCTTCGGCATCGACTCGCGGCACGCGATCACGCCGACGTGGAGCTCGCCGTTGTTGCTCATCACGGTGATGTTGAGACCGGCACCGTGGAAGATCGGCCCGAAGGGGTAGAGCGCGTCGATCCGCGCCCCCATGAAGTAGAGCGGCACCGGCGGCCCGGGCACGTTGGAGATGACGAGGTTCTGGATCACCGGGCCACGGTCGGCCAGACGCATCGCCGTGACTGTCCGCACGGCGAGGCCGAAGGTGCGCGGCGCCGCGAACTCCGCCCAGTCCTGCAAGGTGTCAGCAGGGATGGCGTGGTGGTGCTCCTTGGCGTTGCGGTTGGCCTCGGTCAGCTCCTGCAGCCGCTCGAGCGGGTCGGCGATGTCGGTGCCGAGTCGCGTGAAGAGCGAGGAGATCTTGTTGCGACCGCCCTCGCGCTTCGAGGTCGCGTGCACCGAGACGGGCACGGCCGCGATCAGCGACGTCGCAGGGAGCTCGCCGCGATCGAGCAGGTAGCGACGCAGCGCCCCACCGCTGACGGCGAGCACGACGTCGTTGACCGTCGCTCCGGCCACGGCGTTCTTCACGGCCTTGACCTCGTCGAGCGACAGGTCGCCGAAGGCGACCGAGCGGTGCCCGGTGATGGTTCCGTTGAACGAGGTGCGCGGCGCCGTCAGCGGCGCCGCCATCGCGGTCCCGACGAGTGTGCGTCGCGCCGCCCCGGTCAGGATTCCGACGGTTGGCCGCACCATCCGCGCCAACTGCAGGGGCTTCCCGGCCGTCGCCGCGAGTCCGCGGACGAGCAGCTCCCGCGTCCCCGGGACGCGAGCCGTCGCAGGGATCTCCGGCAGCAGGTCGAGCAGCGGCGCGTCGGGCTCCAGGGAGCACAGGAAGGAGAGCGCGCTCGCGCCGTTGACGCCGTCGACGCTCGCGTGATGGATCTTGGAGAGCACCGCCACCTGGCCGCTGGCCAGCCCCTCGATCACCCACATCTGCCACAGCGGGCGGGCCCGGTCGAGGCCGAGGCCGGCGATGTGCCCGACGAGCTCACTGAGCTCCTCCTCGCCGCCGGGTGCCGGCAGGGCGAGCCGGTGGACGTGCCGGTCGATGTCGAAGTGGGTGTCCTCCACCCAGATCGGGTGGTCGAGGTCGAGCGGCACCCGCTTCACCTTCCGGGTGAACATCGGCACGTCGCGCACCCGGTGCCCGATCGCGTCGCGCAGCCTGCCGAACTCGTATCCGTCCGGCATCGTCGCCGGGTCGACCAGCAGCAGCCCGCAGACGTGCATCAGCTGCTCGGGTGACTCGAGGTAGAGGAAGCTGGCGTCGAGCCCGGTCAGTCGATCCACGGCCGCATCGTACGCGCGAAACTGCAACAAGTTTCAGCAATCGACCGGTGTGCGCCCTACGCTGGCGGGCGTGTCTCTCGCCTTCACCCTGCGTCATGGCGTCCTCGCCGCACTCGTCGCCAACTCGGTACGCCCGCTGCGCGGCGGCAGCGCCACCTTCGCGGCCGGCTGGCCGGTGTCGGAGCTCGCACCCCAGCTCCTGACGGCTGCTCTACTCGACACGGCCCAGGCCGCCGTACGACGTCGTGCCGGCGCTCCGGGGCTCGCACTGGCCAGCGCGGCGGCCGCCGGACTTGCCTGGAACATCGTGCAGGCCGAGCGCTCCCGCGGCGTGCTCGAGCGCGCCCTCGCCGAGACGCTCGGCGAGCCTGTCAGTCTGGGCCGCTCCGACCCACGCCGACTGGTGCGCCCCTTCAACTTCAAGGACGTCGCAGTCCGTCGGATCAAGGACGTCTCCTACGGCCCGGCCGGCAAGCGCAATCGCCTCGACGTCTACGTGCCCGCCGGCGACGTGCCGACCGGTGCTCCCGTGCTCGTCCAGATCCACGGCGGTGCGTGGACGATCGGCAACAAGGAGGAGCAGGGCCGGTTCCTGATGAACGCGATGGCGGCCCGCGGCTGGGTCTGTGTCGCGATCAACTATCGGCTCGCACCGCGCGACCGTTGGCCGGCGCAGATCGACGACGTCCACGCGGCGCTGGCCTGGGTCAAGGAGCACATCAGCGAGTACGGCGGCGACGCCTCGCACCTCGTCCTGACGGGCGGTTCGGCAGGCGGCCACCTGTCATCGCTGGCCGCCCTCACCTCGGCCGAGCGCGGTGTGCCGGTGGCCGGCTGCGTGCCCTTCTACGGCGTCTACGACATGGCCGGTGAGGACGAGGACCCCTACACCGTCGGTATGCGCGACCGGTTCCTGGCGCTGCGGGTCTTCGGTGAGACCGCCGTGGCCGACGACTACAAGGACGCCTCGCCGATCCACCGGATCAGCCCCGAGGCTCCGGACTTCTTCCTGCTGCACGGACGCAACGACAGCCTGGTCTCGGTGCGGCAGGCCCGCGCCTTCGCCGCCGCCCTGCGGAAGGTGTCGCAGCGGACGGTCACCTTCGCCGAGCTGCCCGGCGCCCAGCACGCGTTCGACGTCTTCGGCTCGATCCGCGCCCACCACGCCGTCGACGCGGTCGTGCGCTGGCTGGAGTGGCACCGCGACATCCGGGTGACCGCCCCGCGAGATCCGGGTAATCGCCCCGCGACGTCCGGGAATCTGCGCTAGGTCCCTAGCGCGGTAGCTTCAGGATCTGCTCGGCGACCACGTTCCGCAGAACCTGGGTGGTGCCGCCCGCGATCGAGAGACAGCGGGTGAGCAGCATCTCGTGCAGGTCCTCGGCCATCGCCTCGGGATCGGAGAGCAGCGCGCGCCCCTGCAGCTCGACGACGAGCTCGGAGGCGTCCTGTCGTGAGCGGACGCCGAGGAGTTTCGCCACGCTGGACTCTGCTCCCGGCCCCTGACCGGCCAGGCGGCGCACGGTCGACCGGGCTCCGAGCTGGGCGCACGTCGTCGCGAGCGCGACGGCATGTCCGACGCGCACCCGGTCGGACTCGGAGAGGCCGTTCGCTGCCAGGGAGACGGCGCGCTCGACCGAGGCGTCGAGGCGCGCCGACGCCATCGCGACCCGCTCGTTGGAGAGCGTCGTGCGCGCCAGCGTCCAGCCACCGTCGACCTCGCCGACCACGCACTCGTCGGGCACGAAGAGCGAGTCCAGGAAGACCTCGTTGAAGAGTGTGTCGCCCGTCATCTCCCGCAGCGGACGGATGTCGATGCCGGTCGACGTCATGTCGACGAGGAAGTAGGTGATGCCCTTGTGCTTCGGCACCTCCGGGTTGGTCCGGGCGAGGCAGATCGCCCAGTCGGCCTCCTTCGCCAGGGACGTCCAGACCTTCTGGCCGGTCAGCTGCCAGCCACCCTCCACGCGGGTCGCCCGGGTTGCGAGCGACGCGAGGTCGGAACCTGCGCCCGGCTCGCTGAAGAGCTGGCACCAGGAGATCTCACCGCGCAGCGTCGGCCCGAGGAACCGCTCGCGCTGGGTGTCCGTGCCGTGGGCGAGGATCGTCGGCGCCGCCCACCCTCCGATCTTGAGGTCGGGGCGCTCGACCCCGGCCGCCGCCAGCTCCTCGTCGATGACGAGCTGCTCGACGGCCGAGGCGCCGATGCCGTACGGCGCCGGCCAGTGCGGCATCAGGTAACCCGTCTCCACGAGGGCCGCGCGCCGGTCCTCCGCTGCAACGATTCCGGCGACGACGTCGAAGACCATGGTCCGCACGTCGTCGAGCCCCTCGAGGTCGACCCGCAGCTGTCGACGTACGCCGGCGGCGGCCTGCTCCGCAAGCGCCACCGCGGCCTCGGCCGAGTCGCCGACGAGCGCACGCAGCGAGGCCGCACGACGGAGATAGAGATGCGCGTCGTGCTCGAACGTGAAGCCGATGCCGCCGAGCACCTGGATGCAGGACTGCGCGACCGACACGGCACCGTCGAAGACATGCGTCGCGGCCACCGAGGTCGCGAACCGGGCCTGCGCCTCGTCACCCTCGAAGGACGCCGCGACGTCCCAGGCCGAGGCGGTGATCGCCTCGACGGTCTCGGCCATCTCGGCCATCAGGTGCTTGAGCGCCTGGAAGCTCCCGATCGGCCTCCCGAACTGCTCCCGCACCTGGGCGTAGGCGACGGCGGTCGAGAGACACCACGACGCGAGGCCGGCGGCCTCGGCCGCGGCCAGCGTGACGAGGAGTCGCCGGACGGCGCCACTCGTGACCTCCGGAAGCCGCATGACCTCCGCCTCATCGACGCCCACGTCGAGGCGGAGACGGGCCACCCGGCGGGAGAGGTCGAGTCCGGCGACCGGCTCTGCGTCGACGGCAGCGGCAGGAACGAGCCACCACGACTCCTCGCCCTGCTCATCGATCGCGCCGACCAGGTGCGAGGTGGCACCGGCGCCGTCGTACGACAGCGCCTCCCCCGTCAGCGATCCCCGGGAGGTGAGGGTCACATGCTGACTCTGGGATCCCAGGGATGCGAGGCCGAGGCTTGCGCCGGACGCCACCTCGTCCAGCACGGGCGCCGCGGCGCCAACGACCCCGAGCGCCGTTGCAGCCACGGCGGTGCCGAGGAGGGGGCCCGGCACCATCTCGGCCGCTGCTGCCTCGAGCGCGACGGCCAGGTCGAGCACCGTCCCGTCCCCGCCGCCGAGCGACTCGGGGACGGCGATGAGGTGCAGCCCCTGCTTCACGATCTCGGGCCAGAGCCCGCCGTACGTCGGCGCCTTCTCCGACTCGGCAGCACGGATCAGCGCCGGAAGGCCGAGGGAGCGCGCCCACTCGCGCACACTCTCCGCGAGTGCCTGATGGTCGTCACTGAGTCCCAGGGGCATGACACCAGATACTAGAACGTGTTTCACTTAGTGTGCGACATCACGCATCGTAGAGAGAACGTGTTACACAACGTCGCGTCTACCTGCACTAGCCTGAACCGCACACGATCTCGAGGAGGGGCGGGCGTTGACCACCACCGAAGCAGTGACCACCGTTGCCGATGCCGAGCGCGCGAAGGCCGGCTCGCCGGCGCAGCGCGAGCGACGCAAGCGCATCCTGGACGCCACGATCGACCTCGCCTCCGAAGGCGGCTTCGACGCGGTCCAGATGCGCGAGGTGGCCGAGCGGGCCGAGGTCGCACTGGGCACGCTCTACCGCTACTTCCCCTCCAAGATCCACCTGCTCGTCGCGGCGCTGGGCCGCGAGTTCGAGGGCACCGAGGCGCGTACGTCGACCCGCGTGACTCCGGGCGACACGGCCCACGAGCGCGTGATGTACATCCTGTCGCGCATGACGAAGAGCATGCAGCGCCAACCGCAGCTGACCGAGGCGATGGTGCGGGCCTTCATGTTCGCCGACTCGTCGGTGACCGACGAGATCCACCTCGTCGGCATGCAGCTCACCGCCGTGATCTCCCGCGCCATGGCGGGCTCCCCCGACCACAGCGACGCCACCGCCGAGGAGGCCGCGATCATCCGCGTCATCTCCGACGTCTGGCTCTCCGCCCTCGTCTCCTGGGTCACCGGCCGGATGGCCGCCAAGGAGGTCGAGAACCACCTCGACACGGCAGTGAAACTCATCCTGCCGTAGGGCGGATCACCCTCCGTAGGCGTGGGTGGCGGTAGCGCCGCCGTCGATGGCGATCTCGGCGCCGGTGACGTAGCTCGACTCGTCCGACGCCAGGTAGACGTAGAGCGGGGCGATGTCGGCGGGGACGCCGACGCGCTTGAGGGCGACCTTCGAGCCACCCCACTCCATGGCGCTGTCGTCGGCACCCATGGCGCGGGTCATGCCGGTGTCGATCATGCCGGGGTGGACGGAGTTCACGCGGATGCCCTTGGGGCCGAGCTCGAGCGCGGCGGCCTTCGAGAGGCCGCGGATCGCGAACTTCGTGGAGGTGTAGCCCGCGACGAGCGGCATGCCGGCGAGGCCCTCGATCGAGGAGGCGTTGATGATCGAGCCGCCACCAGCCTCGGTCATGGCCGAGATGACCGACTTGATGCCGAGGAAGCAGCCGAGCGTGTTGACCCGCCAGAGCAGCTCGTACTCCTCGACGGGGGTGGTCGCGATCTCGTTGAAACGCAGGATGCCGGCGTTGTTGGCGAGCACGGTCACGGGCCCGAACGCCTCGGCGGTGGCCGCGACGACGTCGGCCCACGAGGACTCCGAGGAGACGTCGTGGTGCACGAAGCGTGCGTTGTCCCCGAGCTCCTTGGCCAGCAGCGTGCCCGGCTCGTCGGCCACGTCGGCGATCACCACGCGGGCACCCTCGGCCACGAAGGCGCGGCTGATCGCCTCACCCTGGCCCTGCGCGCCGCCGGTGACGATGGCGACCTTCCCTGCGAGTCGGCCGGTCGAGGTCATGCGGAGGCTCCTTCAGTGGCAACGCTGCGGGCGGTGAGTCGGCCGATCTCGTCGGCGGCGAACGTGATCGACGGGTCGCGGTCGGCGAAGAAGCCGCCCACCTGATCAGCGAGGTCGGCGGGATCCCAGACCCCGGGTCCGTCCACGTCCCAGCGCGCGGCCACGGTCGGCGCGGCGAGGAGGGCGACCATGCCGCCGTACACGACGAAGACCTGGCCCGAGACGGCACTGGCCGAGGGTGAGGCGAGGTAGGTGACGAGCGGTGCGACATGCTCCGGCGAGTAGGGGTCGACCTCGAGGCCGGAGTCGTCGGAGCCGAAGACGTCGGCGGTCATCGCGGTGCGGGCGCGGGGGCAGATCGCGTTGGCCCGCACGCCGGACCGACCGAGGGAGCGGGCGGTCGACAGGGTCAGCGCGACGATGCCGGCCTTCGCCGCGGCGTAGTTCGGCTGGCCCGGCGGACCGAAGAGGAACGCCTCCGACGCCGTGTTGACGACGGCGGCGTCGACCGGTGCACCGGTGGACTTAGCCCGGTCGCGCCAGTAGCCCGCAGCGCGGCGGGTGAGGAGCCAGTGGCCACGCAGGTGGATGTCGACGACCTGGTCGAACTCCTCGTCGGTCATGTTGAAGAGCATCTTGTCGCGGGTGATGCCGGCGTTGTTGACCACGATGTCGAGGCCGCCGAAGGAGTCGAGAGCAGTGGACAGCATCAGGTCCGCCGTCTCGGCCGAGGAGACGTCACCGGGCGCGACGACCGCAGACCCACCGAAACCCTGGATCTCGGCCAGGGCGTCTGCGGCGGCCTCCGCGGTGAGGTCATTGAGCACCACCCGCGCGCCTGCGCGCGCCAGTGCCACCGCCTCCGCGCGACCGAGCCCCTGGCCCGACCCCGTGACGATCGCGACCTTGCCGTCGAGACCGGGCATCACGACTCCACGATCCGCAGGGCCGACTTCGGGCAGGAGGCGACGGCGCGCTCGACCGACGAGCGGTTCGCGTCCGTGACGGTCGGGTCGCTCACCTGGAGCATGTCGTCGTCGTCGAGCTCGAACATCTCGGGCGCCAACGCCTCACAGACTCCGTTGGATTCACAGAGGTCCCAGTCGACCCTCACCTTGGACACCGGATCTCCTCCATCACGCAACAACGAACTAGAACACGTTCTACTTGAGCGGAAGTCTAGCCACAGCCGGCGCTACGGCGCCACCATCTCGTCCAGCAGCCAGTGCCCGTCGCGGCGGACGAGCGTCACCAGCTCCCACGTCGGGCTGACGACCGACTTCTTCTGCGCCGAGGCGCTGGCCGTCTGGTTGACGTAGAGCAGCGCCTTCGCGCGATCGGCGGTGGCCGAGACCAGGGCGACGGAGCAGACCTGGGGCGTGCATGTCGTGGGCTGTGTCGTGGTGGCGGTCAGCGGTGCGATCACTGCGGTCACCGTGACCTTCTGCGCCGCCTGGGCGGGGCGGGTCGAGGCGGCGGGCAGGGTCGCGTCGTACGCGCGCTGCATGCGCGAGGTCATCACGGCCTTCGCGGCCTTGATGTCCGCGTCGGAGGAGGCGGCGCGCCACGACATCGCACGCGTCGTCAGGCGGGCGGCCTCGGACATGATCGAGGCCCGCTGGCCGGACGCCGTGAGTTCACCGCCTGGCGCCACGTCGCTGCGGTCGGCCCGCCAGCCGACGTACCCGAGGGCGGCGAGGGCGAGGAGCAGGACGACGACCAGGAGCGAGAGCCGTAGGGGACGCGTCATGAGACACCTGCCAGGTCGGAGATCCGCCACCCTGAGCCTGTCCGGGTCAACGTGACGACGAGCCGGTAGGAGTCGCAGCGCGCACCCGCGGTGGGGCACTCCGTCGTCGCCTGGACGGACGTGGTGTCGATGTTGGAGACGGTGTTGCGTGCCGTCACGAGCAGGACGGCGGTGGTCGCCGTGATCCGGTTGACGGCGACATGGTCGACGGTGCCCTTGGAGACCGACTGGGCCTGCTGCGCGGCGGCCTTGAGGTCGACCGAGGTGGCGTCGTACTGCTCCAGGAACGTGCCGGTCGAGAGCGCCTTCATCTTCGCGATCCTGCTGTCCATGTCCTTGTAGTCGACGTCGAGGAAGGCCAGCACGCCGGCCTTCGCCGCCTTCTCGGCGGCGGTGACGGAGGCGACGTGCGCCTCGGCCTTCGTGTCCCACGGGAGCGCGCGCGCCCCGAGCACGAGTACGACGACGACCCCGACGAGCACGAGCGCGATCAGGCCGGCGAGGACGGTCTCGATCCGGCCCCAGCGAGTGTCACTGGCCACGCGACACCGGGCCGATCAGCATCGACTGCCAGGCATCGCTGCCGAGGATCGAGAGCGGTCCCGTGGTGCTGGACCCGGAGCCCGAGCCGGAGGTGGGGGCGATGGTCACGTCGGATCCATCGGCGTCGGTGGCCTTCCGGCTGAGCGAGGCGTAGGGATTCACGTGGTAGATCGGGTCGCTGTCGTCCACCGCCGGGGCGAGGTTGACGCCGCGCTGCACGATCGGGTCGCTGCCGGTGTAACCCGGCTGCGCGCGCGGGTCGGTGCACTTGGCCGGATAGGACTCGACGTCCTGGCGGAGGTCGGTCGGATCCGCCCACTGCGACGCCGGCATGTAGCCCTTGGTGCAGGGCGGCGAGGTGTAGGTGAACTGCAGGTTGATGTGGGCGTAGTTGTCGCCCGGGGTGCCGATCAGCGCGTTCTTGACGCTGAGGGGGAAGGTCACGAGGACCTGCTCCAGCGCCGGCAGTCGGGCTGTGAGCACCTGGTTGACCGTCACGAGGTTCGAGATGAACTGGGGCAGCACCGGGTTCAGGCCGTCGACGAGCGACTGGACCTGCTTGAGCGTCTCAGGCCCGCCCTGGATGATGTCGCGCAACTGTGGGTCGGAGGACTTGAGCGTCGCCGTCACCTGCTTGAGCCCGCGGGCGAACGACTGGATGTCGTCGCTGTGCGCCTGCTGGGTCTTCAGCACCTGCTGTCCGGACTGGAGCAGGTCGAGGGTGCTGTCCTCGTGATCCAGCGCCGCACCGATCAAGGTGTCACCGGAGTCGACCAGCTGGCGCAGGTTCTCGGCGTTGCCCTGGAACATCGTGCCGAGCTCGCTGACCACGGTCCGCAGGTCGTCGGGATTGACCGAGGTGGTGAAGCTGTCGAGCGACTCGAGGAGCTTGTCGGTCGACGGCGGGAGCGTGGCGTTGGTGGGGTCGATCCGGTCGCCGTCGGCGAGGTAGGGCCCCGCGTCGTGCGTGGGGAGGAAGTTGACATACTGCTCCCCCACTGCCGACAGGTCCGCCACCTGCACCTCCGCGTCGCGCGGGACGCGGGCGTCGGAGTGGAGGGCCAGCGTCACCCTTACGCCGGCGGGCGTCAGGTCCATCGCGGAGACCTTGCCGATCTTGAGCCCGCGGTAGTCCACCTCGCTGCCCACGTAGAGGCCACCCGAGGCCGGCAGGTCCATGGAGACCGCGACCCCGCGGCCGAGCGCCTTGTCGACGACGCCGAGGTAGGTTCCGCCGACATAGAGGATCCCGACCACCGCGAGGGTGAGGAAGAGCAGGAGACGGATCTTGACGCTGCGGGTCACTTCTTCGTCCCTCCCAAGCCGCCGAGGAGCCCGCCGAGCAACCCACCGGAGGAGCCGCTCGACCCGCCCGTCGACCTACTGCCTCCGAGGATCTGGTTGAGCAGATTCGGGAGCCCGGCGCTGGTTCCGCTCTTGGACTTCGCGGTGCCCTTCGACGACTTGGTACCGGCGGCGGACGACGCGTCGGCCTTGCCGACCATGGAGCAGACGAAGTCCTGCTGCAGCAGGGTGCACAGGGGGCCGATGAGCGGCTGCAGCTGCGAGCAGCCCTGGGCGTACGTCGAGCACAGCTGCAGCAGCTGGGGCAGGCCGGTGTTGCTGCCGGTCGTCAGCCCCGTGAGCAGCTGGTCGAGGTCGATGTTCATGTGGAAGAGCGCGTTGGAGTACTCGCCGCGGGCGAGGTCCTCGGCCTGCTTCGGCCACGGATAGCTCGCCGCCATCATCAGGCCGCGTGGCAACGCGTCTCCGGCCTCCGCGAGCTTGCTCAGCGTGGGCTGGAGGCTCTTGAGTGCGGAGACGATGTTGGCGCCGCTGGCGTCGATCACGTGCGTGGCCACGGTGCCGAGCTGGTCGAGCGAGGTGAGCATGGTCATCAGATCACGGTGCTGCTCGTGCAGCACCTTGAGCGCAGGCCCGAAGGAGTCGATCGCCTTCTCGATCTTGGGCGTCTCGGCGTTGAGCGTCTTCGTCAGCCGGTCGACCTGGGTCATCGCGTCGATGATGGAGCTGCGGTGCTGGTTGAGCGAGGTGACGAGCGTGTTGAGCTGGCCGAGCACGTCGCGCATGTTGCCCTGGCGCTGCTCCATCATGGCGTTGAGCTCGGTGCTGATGGTCTTGAGCTGGCCGACACCGCCGCGCGAGAGCAGGAACGAGAGGGCGCCGAGCACCTCCTCGACCTCCGGGTTGCGCCCGGAGCGGTCGATCGGGATGTCAGCACCGTCCTTGAGCCGCCCGGCCGTGTCGACCGTCGACCCGGCCGGCGGCGTGAGGGAGATGTACTTCTCCCCCAGCAGGCTGGTCTGGCGTACGTCGGCATGCGCATCGGCCGGCAGCACGATGTCCTTGCGGATGGTCATCACGACCTTCGCGTTCCAGCCGTCCCGCTCGACGCTCTCGACCTGTCCGACCGCGACGTCGTTCGCCATCACGAGGGTCCGGGGAACGACGTCGACGACGTCGGCGAACTCGGCGGTCACGCGGTACCCGTCGGACTTCTTCACCGGCTTGCCGGGAAGCGGCAGGTCATAGGCCTGCAGGCTCTGGCATCCGCTCACGACGAGCGCGAGGGCGACGACGGCGACGACGGCCGCGAGGAGGCGCCTCACTTCTTGGCCGCCTTCGAGCTGAGCTGGGAGAGCTGGTCGGTGAGGGCGCCGATTCCGCCGCTGCCGCTGCCCGGCGTGACGCCCGAGATGCCGTGGAGCCCGAAGCCGTCGATCACGCCGGCGCCGATGTCGTTGGTCACCGTCGCCGGGACGAGCGCCTTGATCAGAGAGCAGAGCGCGGAGGCGTTCGGGATCTTGTCGGCCGTGACCACGTTGCAGAGCACGCCCGGCAGGTCGGAGGCGAGCGGCCCGAACTGGAAGCGGGCCCCCTCCGTGCCTGTGCCGGTGTCGAAGCCGTCACCGAGGTTCGCCAGGCCGAGCGGAGCGAGCTGGACGGTCGTGCCGAGGGAGTCCTTCTGCTTGGCCAGGATCTCGATCGTGTCGCTCAGCTTCTTGACGTCGGTGATCAGGGCGCCCTTGTTGTCCTTGACGAAGCTCCGGGTGACGGAGACCGCATCGGCGATGGCGTCGAGCGCCTTCGCGAGGTCGGGGCTCTCCGTGGCCAGCTGGGTCGAGACGCCCGAGAGCTTGGTGAGGAACTGCGAGACGGTCGTGTCGTTCTGCTTGAGCTTCTCGCTCAGCGCCGCGAGGCCGTCGACGGTCTGGAAGAGGTTGTCCGAGTTGTCGCCGAGGGTCTGGGCCGCCTTCGAGAGGTTCTCGATCATGTCGTGGCCCGCCTGGCCGTTGCCCTTGAGTGCCTTCGCGCTGTCGGCGAGGACCGCGCCGAGGGCGCCGTCCTTGTTGGCGCCGTTGGGTCCCAACGCGTCGGTGAGCTCGCCCAGGCTGGAGTAGATCTGGTCCATCTCGACGGGGGTCACCGAGCGGGCGAGCGGGATGTCGCCGTCGTCCTTCAACGTCGGCCCGCCGTCGTACGCCGGCACGAGCTGGACGAAGCGGTCGGCGACGAGCGTCGGGGTCACGAGTGCGGCCTTCACGTCGCTCGGGAGCTTGTACTGGTCGTCGTACTCCATCGTCACCTTGACGGTGGAGCCCTCCGGCTTGACCGACGTCACCTTCCCGACGGCCACACCCATGATCGTCACGTCGGTGCCGGGATAGATGCTGATCGCGTTGGTGAAGTGGGCGGTGACCGTGCGGTGACCGCCGCCCATCGGCAGCAGGAGCAGGGCGATGAGGACGATCGGGATCGCCAGGGCCGCGATGAGCTTGGAGCGCGTGAGCCTCATGGCGCCATCCCGGGACGGCGGCCGGGCACGAACTCGCCGGTGGCCATGCCACCGAGGTTCGGCACGTAGGCGTCGAACCACGGACCCGACCCGATGATGTTGATCAGGATCGAGGCGTACGGTCCGTAGTACTTCACGGTGTCGGAGAGCTCCTGCTTGCGCGCGTTGAGGAAGCTGATCGCGGTGTCGAGCTCCTTGAGCGCGGGCCCGATCGTCTTCTCGTTGTCCTTCACCAAGCCCTTGAGCTGCGTGGCCAGGGACGTCGCGGTGACGAGGAGCTTGTGGATGTCGTCGCGGCGCTGGATGAGCGTCGTGAAGATCTGGTTGCCCTGCCCCATGAGGTTGACCAGTTCCTCACTGTGATCGTTGATGAGCTTCACGACGTCGTTCGCGTTCGTGAGCAGGCTGGCGAGGTCGTCGTTCTTGCTCGCGATGGTCGTCGACAGCCGGGCGATCCCGTCGAAGCTGCTGCGGATCTCGGGCGTGGCCTGCTGGAGCGTGTCGCCGAGGACGTTGAGTGAGTCGGCGAGCTGGGTGGTGTCGATCTTCTGGGTCGTGTCGGTGAGCTGGCTGAGGGTGGAGACGATGTCGTAGCTCGCGGAGGTGTGCTTGAGCGGGATGGTGCCGCCGGCCTCGATCTGCCCGCTCCCCTTGGGGGTGAGGTTGAGGAACTTCTCGCCGAGCAGGTTGAGCACCTCGATCGACGCCGTCGTGTCCTTGCCCAGCGGGTGCCCGTCGACGTCGAAGTCCACCCGCACGTGGGCTCCGTCGATCGCGATGTGGTCCACCCGGCCGACCCGGATGCCCGCCACCTCGACCCGTGCGCCGACGTGGAGTCCCGAGCTGTCGGAGAACTCCGCGTGGTACGTCGTCCCGCGCATGCCCGGCAGGTGCTGGAGGTTGAAGGCCGCGATGAGGAGCACGGCGAGCACGAGCGCCGTGATCACGCCGACGCGGCGCAGTTGGCGGGGGGTGTGGGCGGCCATCAGGGGTTGCACCTCGTCGCCGTGCTGTAGATCGCGAGATTGTCGAGCTGCGTCTGGAGCTGCTTCATCACCGGCGAGTCGTCGATCGCCTTGCCGAGTGACGGCAGCGTGAGCTTCATCGTGAAGTCGCAGAGGTAGTAGTTGTACCAACTGCCGTGGGTGCCGATGCGGGTCTGCGCCTTGAGGGTCTTGGGCAGGCGCTTGAGGGTCTCGTCCATCACTGCCTGGTTCGCGGGCTTGTTGAGGATCGTCATGATGCGCTTGAGCTGGACGATGTCGGCCTTCGTCCACGGGCGTGCGTCGGTCAGCAGCCCGGCGAGCGAATCGGTGAGCGAGCCGATCTGCTTGATCGAGTCGCCGATCGCCGCGCGGTCACCGGAGAGGTCGCCCATCCAGTTGCTGAGCTGGGTGATGAGGTCGGCCAACTGGGTGCGATGGGCGTCGACCGTCTTCAGGGTCGTCGTCAGGTTGCTGATCACACTGGAGATCAGTTGGTCACGGTCGGCCAGTGAGCTTGTCAGAGACGCGGTCTGCGAGAGCAGGCTCTCGATCGTGCCGCCCTCACCCTGGAGGACCTTGATCAGGTTGTTCGAGAGTTTGTTGACGTCGTCGGGCGAGAGCGCCTGGAAGAGCGGCTGGAAGCCGTTGAAGAGCTCGGTCAGGTTGATCGCCGGCTGCGTCTGCGATTCCGGGATCTCCTGACCGGCCTTCAGGCGCATCGCTCCGGGCGTGCCCTGCGTGAGCGCCAGATAGCGGTCGCCCACGAGATTGAGGTAGCGGATCTGCGCACCCGAGGCGGTCGTCATCGGCACCGAGGACTCGACCTTGAACGTCACGATCGCCTTGTCGGCACCGAAGATCCGGACATCCTTCACCTCGCCGACGGAGACGCCCGCGACCCGGACGTCGTCACCGCCCTTGAGCTGGCTGGCGTTGCTGAAGACGGCCTTGTACTCGGTCTGGTCCCCGACCCCGATGTGCCCCATGATCAGGGCGAGCGTGCCGGTGACGATGACCGAGACGAGGATGAAGATGCCGAGCTTGATCCCTGCCGAGATCGTGCGGAGGTCACGCTTGTTGAACCGTGGCCCCTTCGGGGACGGCAGCACGACCGGGGAACGGGGCGCGGTGGCGGTCTGGGTCATCACGGCACCAGGCCCTGGTTGAGGTGCTGGGCCGAATCGTCCTCGGTGCCGTCCTTGAGCGCCGGCCGGCCGATCACCGGTGTCGATGGAAGGCCGAGGCACCAGGGGCCGTGGCCCATCTCGCCGTACTCCGGGCGGTCCTGCGGCGTGTAGGCGGGTCGCTGCTGTGCGCCGAGGTCCATCGTCTGGCGCACGCGGCCGTCACGGAAGGTCTGGTTGAGTCCGGGGATGTTGTTCACCAGCCCCTTGAGGAGGCAGGGGTACTCGGGCGAGTAGGTCTCGAGCAGCTTGAGCAGCGGGACCGCGAGCTTGCCCTCGACGTCGATGCCCTGCGCGTTCGTGGCCAGCAGCTTCGTCGCCGAGCCGGACACACCGGTGACACTGGCGAAGAGCCCCTTGATCTGGTCCTTCTGCGTCGAGACCGTCGTCGCCGTCGTCGTCGCGTTGGTGAGGATGTCGACGAGGTCCGGGGCGGCGAGCGCGTAGGTGTGGGCGACGTCGGCGAAGCGGGTCAGGTCATCGGTGAGGGTCGGCAGGTGGACGTTCATGACCTGCAGGTAGTCGTCGAGCTCCTTGATCGTCATCCCGAGCTTCTCGCCGTTGCCCGACAGCGCCGTCGCCAGCGCATGCAGGGTGGCATTGAGGTCCTGCGGCCGCAACGCGGTCAGGAGGGTGTCGAGGCGGCCGAGGATCGACTCGAGCTCCACGCTCGTCTGCACCCGCGAGGCCGGGATCACGGTGCCGTCGGCGAGTCCCACCGGACCGCCTGCCTGGGCGGGATCCTCGAACTCGACGTACTTCTGGCCGAAGAGGGTGGTCGGCTTGATCGCCACCGTGGCGTCGGCGGGGATGGCCTTGGCCATCTTCGGGGTGAGGCCGAGCTTGATCACCGCCTGCGTGCCGTCCTGGCTGACACCGCGGATCTGGCCGACGACCACGCCGTGCATCCGAACGTCGCCGAACTTCGGCAGCTGCAGCCCGGCACGCTCGGCCTTGACCGTCACCCACGTCACGGGGGTGAAGGCCTTCTGATAGGCCGCGATCGCGAGCCCGATCAGCAGCGCCAGGGCGGCGACGTACACGATGCCCGCGACCAGGAGCCTGCGGTGCTCGGCGCGGGTGTCGCGGCTGACTGCCATCAGCATGGGATTACCTGCGCTCCGTCATCCCGTGATCCGGACGGTGGTCGTCGAACCCCAGATCGCGAAGCTGAGGAAGAAGTCGGCGACCACCACGGTCACGATCGAGGTGCGGATCGCCTTGCCCACCGCGACGCCGACGCCCGCCGGACCGCCCGAGGCGGTGTAGCCGTAGTAGCAGTGGATCAGGATGATCGCGACCGCGAGGAAGATGAGCTTGAAGAACGACCACAGGATGTCCGCCGGTGGCAGGAACGCGATGAAGTAGTGGTCATACGTGCCCGCGGACTGGTGGTAGATCAGCGTCGTGATCAGGCGGGGCGAGAGGTACGACGCCGTCAACGCCACCACGTAGAGCGGGATGACCGCGAGGAACCCCGCGAGCATCCGCGTCGTCACGAGGAAGGGCAGGGACGGGATGCCCATCGACTCGAGGGCGTCGATCTCCTCGCTGATCCGCATCGCGCCGAGCCGTGCCGTGTAACCGCATCCCACCGTCGCCGCCAGTGCGATCGAGGAGATCAGGGGCGCGACCTCGCGGGTGTTGAAGAAGGCCGACACGAAGGCGGTGAACTTCGCGACGCCGATCTGCGAGAGCGACGCGTAGCCCTGGATGCCGACCTCGGTGCCGGCGAAGAAGGCCATGAACGCGATCACACCGGCCGTACCGGCGATCATCGTCAGGCCGCCGGCGCCGAAGGCGACCTCGGCCAGGGTGTTGAAGATCTCGCGGCGGTGGTGCCGGATGGCTCGAGGAGTCCAGGCCAGCGCCTTCGTGTAGAAGACCAGCTGGTCGCCGTACTCCTCGAGGCGGGCGGTACCGGGAATGGGCATCAGAGACCGTCCTGCGGAACCAGCTGGAAGTAGATCGCCGTCATCAGGGAGTTGAGGACGAAGAGGAGCATGAACGCGATGATCACGGCCTCGTTGACCGCGCGACCCACACCGCTCGGACCGCCACCGGCGGAGAGACCCTTGTAGGAGCCGACGACGGCGGCGAGGAAGCCGAAGATGCCGGCCTTCGCCATCCCGATCCAGAGGTCGTTGAGCGAGGCCAGCGCGGTGAAGCTGGAGAGGAAGGAGCCGGCCGAGCCGCCCTGCACGATCACCGTGAAGAAGTAGCCGCCCCCGATACCGGCAGCCACCACGATGCCGTTGATCATGATCGCCACGAAGAAGCAGGCCAGGACCCGGGGCGTCACGAGACGCACGACGGGATTGATGCCCAGCACCTCCATCGCGTCGATCTCCTCGCGGATCTTGCGCGAGCCCAGGTCGGAGCAGATCGCCGAGCCCGCCGCGCCGGCGATGATCAGGGCCGCGGCGATCGGCGCGGCCTCGCGGACGACGGCCAGCACGGCCGTCGCACCGGCGAACGACTGTGCGCCGAGCTGCCCCGTCAGGCTGCCGACCTGCAGCGAGATCACGGCGCCGAACGGGATCGAGACGAGGATCGACGGCATCAGCGTGACGCTGATGATGAACCATGCCTGCTCGACGAACTCCCGGAACTGGAAGCGCGTCGTCACGCTCGCCTTGGCGACCTCGGCGGTCATCAGGCCGATGCCACCGAGCCCCTCGACCAGGGCCCCTCCACGCATCGCCATCGTCACCTTCACCTCGTTGAGACTGACAAAAGTAGAACACGTTCTACCCTTGTGTCACAAGTCACAGGAGTAACGAGCCGCGTAGTCTTCGGTCACGTGGACCCATTGATGCTCGACCATGCGCACGCGGCCAAGGGCTTCATGCCCGCCGACGAGGGCGCCCTCCTCCACCGCCTCGCCCTCGAGCAGCTTCCGCACGGCCCCGCACTAGAGATCGGCACGTACGGCGGCAAGTCGGCGATCTATCTCGGCGCGGCTGCGCGCTCGGTCCGCGAGGCCGGCGGCGGGGACGCGGTCGTCTTCACGGTGGACCACCACCGCGGCTCGGAGGAGAACCAGTCCGGCTGGGAGCACCACGACACCGAGCTCATCGACGACAGCGGCCGGATGGACACACTGCCCTTCTTCCGCCGGGCGATCCGCGACGCCGGTCTCGAGGAGGAGGTCATCGCGATCGTCGGGCGCTCGGCGACCGTCGCCCGCTTCTGGCGGACTCCGCTGTCACTGCTCTTCATCGACGGCGGCCACGGCGAGGAGCCGGCCCGCGAGGACTTCGAGAACTGGGTCCCACTCGTCATGCCCGGCGGCCTGCTCGTCATTCACGACGTCTTCCCCGACCCGGCCGACGGCGGCCGTCCGCCGTACGAGCAGATCTACCTGCCGGCACTCGCCTCGGGCGACTTCGACGAGGTCGAGGCTGTCGGCTCGATGCGTGCCCTGCGTCGCCGCAAGCACGCCATCTGGCCCTCAGACGCGGGCTAGACCCGGGCTGAGGGACAGCCGCATTCCAGGGCCAGCTCGGGAAAGTCGGGCGCCAGGGAGGTGCCGCGGTAGATACCGCTGCCGGGCGTCGAGCCGCCGAAGCGCTCACCGAGCGCGTCGGCGGCCAGGATGACCGCGGCTGCGGTGTACGTCGGCCGCTCCACGGGCCAGAAGACGTCGCGCGGCTCATCACCAATGACGGTGCCGTCGGCGCGGTCGTTGTAGACCCAGCCGGTCCAGTAGGAGCCGTCCGTGTGCCGCAGCAGCTGCATGTCGGCGAACAGCACCAGCGCGCGGTCGTGATCACCGAGCCCGTCGAGCGCCATCACCAGCTCACACGTCTCCGCACCGGTCACCCACGGGTTGGTGTCGACGCACCGCACCCCGAGGCCCGGGACCACGAAGTCGTTCCAGCGTGAGGCGAGCAGCGTCGAGGCAGGCTCGCCGCGGACCGCCCCGCCGAGGATCGGGTAGTACCAGTCCATCGAGAAGGTCGACTTGTCGGCGAAGAGGTCACGGTGCTCGCGCAGGGCGTGGCCCAGACGGCCGCCTGCGAGCTCCCAGTCGGGCTGCGGCTCGTCCATCAGGTCGGCGAGCGCCACGCCCGCACGGAGCGAGTGGTGGATCGACGAGTTGCCGGTCATCAGGCAGAAGTCGTTGACGGGTGTCCACTGGATGCCCCCGAAGGGCTGCTGCAGGTCGACCACGAAGTCGAGCGCAGCCCGGACGTGCGGCCACAGCGTCCGGACGAAGTCGAGGTCGCGGCGCACGAGCCAGTGGTGCCACAGACCCACGGCGAGGTAGGCGCTCATGTTGACCTCGCCGCGGTCGTCGACGACGACGCCGTCGCGGATCTCCTTCGGCCAAGAGCCGTCGGCACGCTGGAAGGCCGGCATGAAGAGATAGGCCCGCTCGGCCGCCTCGACCTCACCGCCGACCAGGCAGGCCATCGCGGCCTCGATGTGGTTCCACATGTCGGCGTGCTCGTCGCCGACGGAGAGGAAACCGTGCGGGTCCTGGACCGCTGCGATCGACGCTGCGGTCTCCCGTACCTGGTCCGAACTGAGGATGCCGTCGACGTACGGAATGCCCGACCGCGTCATTCGGGCTTGCGGAAGTAGAGGACCATCGACTTGCCGATGATCGGGTCGAGCACCTTGCCCGCCGCCTGCAGGACCTTGGGCTGCTTCATGATCTCCCAGACCAGCAGCTTGTGATACGCCTTGGCGAGCGGATGCTCGTCGTTGTTGACCCCGACCGCGCACTTGATCCACCAGTACGGGGCGTGCAGACCGTGGGTGTACTCCTTGCCGGTGAAGACCATGGCGTCGCCGGCCTCGCCGTCGTTGAACCTGCCACCCTTGGTGACCTTGTCGATCAGCTCGTGGTCGGTGTAGATCCGGATGTGGCCGCCGGGCGCGTTGTGATAGTCGTCGGAGAGCCGCCAGTTGATCACCTCGGGCAGCCAGCGCGGCACGGAGATCGCCATCGTGCCGCCGGGGCGCAGCACCCGGATGAGCTCCTTGATCGCGTCGACGTCACGGTGGATGTGCTCGAGCACCTCGGCGCAGATGATCCGGTCGAACTCACCGTCGGCGAAGGGCAGTGCGAGGGCGTCGCCCTCCTTGGCGTCGGCCTCGGCGCCCTCGGGCACCTCGCCGGCCTCCTTCATCGCGGCGAACCACTCGCGCACCTTCGCCATCTCGTCGGCGTCCATGTCGAACGCGACGACGTCTCCCCCGCGGCGATAGGCCTCGAAGGCGTGCCGGCCGGCGCCGGCCCCCATGTCGAGGATCCGCTCTCCCGGCCGCAGGCCGAGTCGGTCGAAGTCAACGGTCAGCATTTGTTCTCCTCGGTGGTTGAGGTGCGAGCGGCAGCGAGCCTCGAAACCCGATAGTCGGCGATTACCTTCTCCAGTACGTCGGCGGTCTTCTCGGCCGCGGCGGCCCAGCTGAAGAGCTCCTGGACGCGGAGGCGCCCTGCGGCACCCATCCGTGCGCGGCGCTCGGGGTCGTCGAGCAGCGCGGCGACGGCCTCGGTGAGGGCGCCGACGTCGCCGGGCTCCACCACGTCGGCGGCCAGGCCGTCGGGGCCCACGACCTCCGGGATGGCGCCGGCGCGGGAGACGACCAGCGGGGTCTCACACGCCATCAGCTCCGCCGTCGGGAGGGAGAAGCCCTCATACAGCGACGGCACGCAGGCCAGCTCCGCCGAACCCATCAGGTCGACGAGCTCGTCGTCGGTGAGACCGCTGGCGAAGGTGACGTGGTCGGCGATGCCGAGGCGGTCGATGAGCTTCTCCGTGACGCCGCCCTCCTTGGGCTTGGTCACGAGCACCAGCTCGAGCTCGCGCTCGGTCAACAGCTTGGCGAACGCCTCCAGCAGCACCGAGATGCCCTTGAGCGGCGCGTCGGCGCTGGCCATCGCGAGGATCCGGCCCGGGACGCGTGGCTGGGTCGGTGGCCGGAAGCGGTCGTCGACGCCGAGCAGCACCGTGGTGACCCGGGCGGGGTCGACACCGAACTCACGGACGACGTCGCGTGCCGAGGACTCCGACGGAACGAGGATGTGGCGCACCTGCGGGGCGGCCTCGCGCTGCCAGCGCAGGAAGCTGTACCAGCGCCACACGCCCGGCTTGGGGAACTCGACGTGGAAGCGCGTGCGCGGCTTCCGGCGGATCCACGGCGCCGTCCGGAGCTCGATCGCGCGGTCCATCGTGATCGGGTGGTGGATGATCTCGGCCAGCGGCAGGCCCAGCGCCTCGATCTCCAGGAGCGGCGGTGTCAGGGTCTGGTTGTCGAGGACGACGTCGAAGTCCTCGACCCGCTCGGCGAGCAGCTTCACGACACGCTTGCTGAAGGTCAGCGGCTCCGGGAACGCGCCCGAGCGCATCAGCGCCCACTCCTGGACATCGATCAGGTCCCGGAACTCGCGCGGGTGCGGATTGCGGAACTCGTCACCAGGCGCGTAGAGGTCGAGACTCGGCACCTTGGTCAGCGTGACGCCCGGGTCGAGCTCGGGGTAGGGCTGCCCCGAGAAGACCTCCACGGTGTGGCCCAGAGCGACCAGTTCGCGACTCAGACGGCGGACGTAGATGCCCTGACCCCCCACATGCGGCTTGCTCCGATAGGACAGCAGAGCGATGCGCATGGCGACAGAACCTAGCACCTGTTCCAGTCAGGACTTAGGTCCCATTCATGGTCCAGACCGGTTCCACTGTGCCGGACGCACCCATAGTCTGAGCTCGCGCCGGCCGACCACGGAGGGACCCGTGGTCGTGCACCCGGCGCGGCCATCCCGAAGGACACCTCGCCATGACGCACCTGTTCGGTCGACCGCTGCCGGCGGTCGCGTTGACCACGCTGACCGCCGCCGCACTCGCCTGCTCGACGATCGGAGCAGCCTCGGCCGCCTCGGCGGACGGCGACGGTGAGGGCACGCCGGCCCAGGTCGCGCCGTACGTCGCCGCCAGCCCGGCGATCCCCTCCACCAAGCTCTCCGCCGCGCTGTCCCGGACCGGCCGCCAGACCGTCTTCGTCCAGCTCGCCGGCGACGGCGCGGTCGACGCGGGCTCGAAGGCCGCTGCGACCGCGCGACGCAAGGCGGTCAGCACCGACGCTGCGTCGGTCGTCAAGGCCGCCAAGGCCGAGGACTCGAAGCTCACCACGCTCTACACGGTCAGCAACGCCGTCCCGGGCGTCGCCGTCTCGGCAGACCCGGCAGCCATCGCCGCCCTCGCCGCCCAGGCCCAGGTCGTCAAGGTCACCCCGATCGTGCCGAAGACGCTCAGCAACGCCAGCTCGGCGACGCTGACCAACGCACTCGCCACCTGGCAGTCGCTGGGGAACACCGGCACCGGCGTCACGATCGGCGTCATCGACTCGGGCATCGACTACACCCACGCCGACTTCGGTGGAGCGGGCACCACGTCGGCGTACGACCGCGCGCATGCCGCCTCGGACCAGTCGTTCACGCCGACGGCAAAGGTGGTCGGCGGCCACGACTTCGTGGGCGACGACTACCAGCCGGATCCGAGTCTCGACGGCTTCCAGCCCGTTCCGGAGCCCGACGAGGACCCGCTCGACTGCAGCGGCCACGGCACTCACGTCGCCGGTACGGCGGCCGGCTACGGCGTCAACGCCGACGGCTCGACCTTCACCGGCTCCTACAAGAACCTCGACGCGGACAAGCTCGCCGCGATGAAGGTCGGACCCGGCATGGCGCCGGGAGCCAGTCTCGTCGCGCTCAAGATCTTCGGCTGCACCGGCCCGACGACGATGACGATCCCCGCGCTCGACTGGGCGCTGGACCCGAACGGCGACGGTGACTTCTCCGACCACCTCGACATCGTCAACCTCTCCTCCGGCTCCGACGAGGTGCCCGCCGACGACCCCGACAACGCCGTGATCGAGGCACTCGCCGCCCACGGCGTCCTCCCGGTCGTCGCCAACGGCAACGCGGGCGACCTCACCGACATCAGCGGCTCGCCCGCCAACGCCCCCAGCGCGCTTGCGGTCGCCAGCTCGGTCGACGCCTTCTCGCTCGCCGACGGTCTCCGCGTCGACGCGCCCGCCTCGGTCGCCGGCACGGTCGTCGGCCAGTTCTCGGTCAACTACGACTGGGCCTCCGCCTCGCCTGTCAGCGCGCCCGTCGTCGCCCTGTCGGCCGGCAACACCGACGGCTGCGACCCGCTCTCGGCCGCCGACGCCTCCCGGGTCGCCGGCAAGATCGTGTGGCTGGAGTGGGACGAGGACGACGCGACCCGTCGCTGCGGGTCCACCGAGCGTGACGCGGTCCACGACGCCGGCGCCGTCGGCGCGATCTTCACCTCCGGCGTCGACTCCTTCGACTACGGCATCGCGGGCTCGACCGAGATGCCGATCGTGCAGATCACCGCGACGGCGACCGCGCGCCTGCGTCCCGCCCTCGAGGCCGGCACCCTCGCCGTCACTTTCGACCCGGCCCTGGCCGGCACCGTGCCCTCGACGACGCCCGGGCTCGTCGACACGCTCAGCACCTTCTCCTCACGCGGTGGTCACGGCTCCGTCGGTGTCGTGAAGCCGGACCTCACCGCGCCCGGCGACACGATCGTCTCGGCCGGTGTCGGCTCCGGCTCGGGCGCCACCACGTTGTCCGGCACCTCGCAGGCCGCCCCCCATGTCGCCGGCATCGCCGCGCTCGTGCAGGCCGCCCACCCGGGCTGGTCACCCGAGGAGCTCAAGGCCGACCTGATGAACACCGCCGACCACGACCTCTACACCGGCACCGGCCAGAGCGGTGCCGTCTACGGGCCCGCCCGCGTCGGCTCCGGGCGCGTCGACGCTGCCGCGGCGGTGGGCAACAGCCTCCTCGCCTACTCCGCCGACGACACCGGCGCGGTGTCGCTCTCCTTCGGTGTCCTCGCCGTCCCGATCACGACCAAGAAGTACACCGCGACCCGCGAGCTCACTCTGGCCAACAAGGGGACCCATGACGTGACGGCCAGCGTCGGTTACGCACCGGCCACCACCCAGCCAGGGGTGACCTTCTCCGGTCCCGGCAAGGTGACCGTCAAGGCAGGTCGCACCACGACCGTGACGATCAAGGTCACCGTCACTCCCGGCGCGCTGCGGCGCACGATCGACCCGACCATGGCCGAGACGCAGACCAACCCGTACTTCGGCACCGACGAGGCCCGCCAGTTCGTGGCCGACGCGTCCGGCCGCGTGATGATCTCGACCTCGACGGGTGCCGAGCTGCGCGTCCCCGTCTACGCCGCCGCCAAGCCGACGGCCGCCACCAGCACCACCGTGTCCAAGAAGGGCTCCTCGCTGCTCCTCAAGGGCACCGGCGTCCTGCAGGGCGAGGGGACGTCGGCGTACACCTCGCTGGTCAGCGTGCTGCAGCTCGGCGCCACGAGCGGCAAGCTGTCGCAGTGCTCCGCGGACCAGCTCGGCGGCTGCTGGATCATGGACTCCGAGCGCGGCGGTGACCTGCGCTACGTCGGCGCCGGCTCGGTGAAGGGCGACGACGGGTACGCCGACGGGCTGCTGTGGTTCGGCCTCAACTCCTGGGGCCAGTGGCCGACCCTCGACTCGACGATCGTGCCGTTCGTGGACTTCGACGTGGACGGTGACGGCGCCCCCGACTACGAGGTGTACGCACAGTCGATGCCCTCGACCGACCTGCTCTACGCGTGGACCGTCGACCTCAACACCGGGGACCTGGTCGGGCTGATGCCGGTCAACCTCAACGACGGCTCGGTCGACACGAACGTCTTCGACTCCGACACCCTCCTGCTGCCCGTATCCCTGTCGGCACTGGGCGTTCCGGCCGACACCGAGTCGCTGCCGATCACCTACCAGGCCGGCACCTTCTCGCTGTACGACGGCGCCCTGATGGACCTCACCGACCCGGCCGACTACGACGTGGCCGACCCGTCACTCGCCGTCGATGCACCGCTGTACCTCGACGCCGGCGGTTCTGCGATCGGCTTCACCCTCGCCTCGGGCACCACCAGCGCGCAGGCACTCGTGCTGCACCTGCAGGGTGCGCCGGGAGAGCGAGCCGAGGTCGTCACGGTCGGTGACACGAAGACTCAGCACCGGACGAAGCCGCAGCACAAGCGCGCGCCGTTCAAGGGCACCTGGCACAAGCAGGACAAGCACTTCCACGCCCCGGCGCACCGCCGCTGATCCGGCCACCAAAGGGTCACCGTGATCCTTTGCGGCGTCGGTGACCGTTCAGACGGTCACGCACAGCCCCAAAGGTCACCGTGACCCTTTGGTGATGCCAGACTGGCGGACGATGACCCTCTCGGCGAACGTGCGCGGCTATGCGCTGATCCTGGCCGTGACGGTCGTGACGAGCGTGGCGCTGGCGGCGGTCCATGTGCCGTCGCCGGTCCTCTTCGGCGGGCTCGTCGGGGGCATCGTCCATGCGCTGACGTCGCCTGTACCGCTGACCCTCCCGCCACGCGTCTTCCGACTGAGCCAGGCCATGGTCGGCGTGATCATCGGGGCGGGGATCTCACTGAGTTCGCTCAGCGCGATGGGCAATGACGCGGTCGCGATCATCGCGGTGACCCTCGGCACGGTCCTCATCTCGCTGGGAGCGGGGCGCATCCTCGCCCTCCGGCCCGACGTCACCCCGGTCACCGGCGCCTTCGCCCTGATCGCCGGCGGCGCCTCCGGTGTCGTGGCGATCGCGCGGGAGCTCGGCGCGGACGACCGGGTCGTCACGGTCGTCCAGTACCTCCGTGTCCTCATCGTGCTCATCACGATGCCCGTCGTCACCGCGCTGGTCTTCCACCCCGATCACGGCATCGGCTCCCTCGACACCAGCAATCCCAGCGATCTCGGCCAGTCATTGGCGTACGTCGTCCTCACGCTGGCCCTCGGACTCCTGATCGCCCGGCTCGTGCCGATCACGACCTCGATCCTGCTCGGACCGATCGTCGTCGGCGCGATCCTCGTCTCGACCGACTGGTTCGACGCGGTCTCCGTGCCGGCGGTGCTGCAGTGGCTGGCCTACGCGTTCATCGGCATCCAGGTGGGGCTGCGCTTCACCCGCGCCTCGCTCGCCTCGATCGCGCGGATGCTGCCGGTCGTCACGCTGATCATCCTCGGCATGATCGTCGCCACCGCCGCGATGGGCTCGCTGCTCGCCGTACTCACGCCCGTCGACGGTCTCACCGCCTACCTCGCCACGACGCCCGGCGGCCTCTTCGCCGTCCTGGCCACGGCCGCCGACTCCGGCTCCGACGTCACCTACGTGATGGCGGTCCAGCTCGTGCGGCTGCTGGTCATCCTCTGCCTCACTCCGCTGCTGGCACGGGTGCTGTCGCGGCGCGCGGCATGAGCTGACGGGCGAGCTTCCGGAAGCGCCAGATCTGCGAGACCCCCAGCGCCCAGATGAGGTACTGGAAACTGAACGCCCAGCGGAAGGCGTCCTCGGTGTAGTCGTTGCCACCACCCGGCGTGCGCCAGTCGAGGATCCACCCGACGGCGAGGATCAGCACCAGCGACGCGACGAAGCCACCCTGGTTGATGATCCCGCTCGCGCTCGCGTACTTCTCCGGAGGGTTCGACGTCCGTCCGAGGTCGAAGCCGATCATGGACGCCGGGCCACCGATCCCAGCGATCAGTGCGAGCAGGGCGAGTACGGCGACCGGTGCCTGTCCCGGCCAGGCGAAGACGAGCGTCCACATGATCACGTTGGCGCCGATGATCCCCAGCGCGAGCGTCGAGCGGTGCCACGGCTCGTGACCGATCAGCCAACCGATGAACGGGCCGCTCAGGATCGACGCGAGGGTGATGAGCGAGATCAGCAGGCCGGCGACGTGATCGCTCTGTCCCTCACCCTTCACGAAGAACGGCAGTCCCCAGAGCATCGCCATCGCATTGCTGCTGAAGGGAGTCGTGAAGTGCACCCAGAACGCCAGTCGGGTCCCGGGATGGCGCCACGACGCCCCAAGGTCGCGCACGACGGCCCTCACCGGGCGGCTCGCCCCACGCTGGGTCCGGGCGACCGGCGCGTCATGGAGGATCAGGAGCGCCACCGCGAAGAGGACCGCGGCCGCGAGGCTCGAGATGAGATACGCCTTCGTCCACCCGACGTGGGCGAGCGCCCAGGTCATCGGCACGGCGGCGAGGATCGCGCCGAGCTGCCCGATCGAGCCGTTGAGGGTGCTCATCAGCGCGATCCGTCGCACCGGGAACCAGCTCGCCGTCAGGCGCAGCAAGCAGATGAACGTCAGCGAGTCGCCGATGCCGACGAAGATGCGCGCGATCAGCGCCAGCGGATAGCTGTCCGCGAAGGCGAAGCCCGCCTGTGCCAGGCCACCCACGACGATCCCGCAGAGGATGACGCTCCGCGGTCCCCACCGGTCGACCAGCAGTCCGACGGGGATCTGCATGCCGGCGTACACGAGCAGCTGCAGCATCGTGAAGGTGGCCAGCTGCGAGGCACTGATGTGGAAGCGGTCCGCGGCGATCAGGCCCGCCACCGCGAGCGAGCTGCGGTTGAAGACCGCCAGGAAGTACGCCGCCAGCGCCACGATCCAGACCGTGAACGCTTTCCTCACTCCATCACGGTATCCCTGCACGGCGGGCCGTCTCGAATCGGGAGCCGGACCGGTGCGAGGACACCACGTCCCACATACTTCTCGTCGTGCTGTCCTATGAGGTCCACGGCCTGACCCATCGTCGTCAGGCCCGGTACCCGTTGCTCCTCGCCGGAAGCGAGGCACGGTGAGCATCGGCAGCGGTGCTGTCCGCACCGCGGGCCAGATGGCGCGCAACGCCTGGGCGGTCTCGTGGTTCGGCGACGGCGTCGAGGAGCACGACGGCGTTCCGACCCAGGTCCTCTACGACGAGCCGCATGCACGTGTCGAACACGTCGCGCCGGAGGCACCGGCCAGCGGAAACCCGGTCCTCCTCGTGACGCCGCTCGCCGTCCCGGTGAGCTGCTGGGACCTCCGCCCCGGACAGAGCCTCGCCGCGCACCTGTCGGGCCTCGACGGCTCGGGCGAGGGCCGCCCGACGTACACCATCGACTACGGCGAGATCCGCTTCCGCGATCGCGGAATGGGCTTCGAGGACTGGGTCGACGCCATCCTGCCGACGGCGATCCAGCGGATCTCCGACGCGCACGGCGGCCGGTCCGTCCACCTCGTCGGCTGGTCGCACGGCGGCACGATGTCGCTGCTCACCGCGGCCCACCTGCCCGAGCTGCCGATCGCCTCCATCTCCGCGCTCGGTACGCCGACGGACTACCGCCTCAACCCCGCCTACGCGCCCGTCTTCTGGGTCCATGACCACGGCCCGGCGTTCGTCGTCGCGCCCGTCGCGGTCCTCGGCGGTACGACGGCACCGGCGACGCGTCTCGGCTACCGCTGGATGGCGCCGGTCCGTGAGATCACCAAGCCGTGGACGCTGCTGCGCAACCTGCACCAGCCCGAGGTCCTTGCCCGGGTGAACGCCGTCGACCAGTTCATCGACGCGATGCCCGGCTACCCCGGCCGCTTCTTCAACCAGGCGATCACGCGCCTGGTCTGCGCGAGCGAGCTCGCCACCGGCACCGTCCACCTGCGCGACGACGTCGTCGTCTCCATGGACCGGCTCACCGCGCCGCTGCTGCTCATCGGCAGCACCACCGACATCCTCGCCAACGCCGCCTCCGTCGCCGCGGGCCGGGACGCCTACCGCAGGGCCGACGTCGAGTTCGTCGAGGTTCGCGGCCTCAGCCACCTCGGCCTGATCGCGTCACCCCGCGCGAAGAACGAGACCTGGCCAGCCGTCGACCGCCACCTCGCCGCCCACGACAGCGCGTAGACCTACTTGGTGGCTTCCATGATCTGGCGCAGCTCCTTCTTGAGGTCACCGATCTCGTCACGCAACCGTGCGGCGACCTCGAACTGGAGCTCGGCGGCAGCGGACTTCATCTGGTCGGTGAGCTGCTGGATGAGCTCGGCGAGGTCGGAGCTCGGCATGCCGGCGGCCATGGCGCGGTTGCGGGAGGCCTCACCGAGCATGGGCGTCGGCGCCTTCGCCTTGGAGCCGCCGGCGCGGCCCTTGGCCTCGGTGCCCGCCCAGGTGTCGAGCAGCTCCTGGGTCGACTCGTCCTCACGGGCGAGCATCTCGGTGATGTCGGCGATCTTCTTCCGCAGCGGCTGCGGGTCGATGCCGTGCTCGGTGTTGTAGGCCACCTGCTTGGCGCGACGCCGGTTGGTCTCCTCGATCGCGTTCTCCATCGAGGGGGTGATCCGGTCGGCGTACATGTGGACCTGGCCGGAGACGTTTCGGGCGGCACGGCCGATGGTCTGGATGAGCGACTTGTCGGAGCGGAGGAACCCCTCCTTGTCGGCATCGAGGATCGCCACGAGGGAGACCTCGGGCAGGTCGAGACCCTCACGCAGCAGGTTGATGCCGACGAGGACGTCGTACTCACCCAGCCGCAGATCGCGGAGCAGCTCGATCCGCTTGAGCGTGTCGACCTCGGAGTGGAGGTAGCGGGTGCGGATGCCGGCGTCGAGCAGGTAGTCGGTGAGGTCCTCGGACATCTTCTTCGTCAGCGTCGTCACGAGGACGCGCTCGTTGCGGTCGACGCGGAGCCGGATCTCGTGGATCAGGTCGTCGATCTGGCCCTTGGTCGGCTTGACGATGACCTCGGGGTCGATCAGGCCGGTCGGGCGGATGATCTGCTCGACGACGTACGGGGGCACGTCACCGCCCACCTTCTCGAGCTCGTAGTTGCCCGGCGTCGCGGAGAGGTAGATCGTCTGCCCGATCCGGTCCTCGAACTCCACGAACTTCAGCGGCCGGTTGTCCATCGCGCTCGGCAGACGGAAGCCGTGGTCGACGAGGTTCCGCTTGCGGGACATGTCGCCCTCGTACATGCCACCGATCTGCGGGACCGCGACGTGCGACTCGTCGACGACGAGCACGAAGTCCTCGGGGAAGTAGTCGAGCAGACAGTTGGGCGCCGTGCCGGGGCCGCGACCGTCGATGTGCATCGAATAGTTCTCGATCCCCGAACACGTGCCGACCTGCCGCATCATCTCGATGTCGTACGTCGTCCGCATCCGCAGTCGCTGAGCCTCGAGCAGCTTCCCCTGGGCCTCGAAGGTCGAGAGCTGGCTGGTCAGTTCGTGCTCGATCCCGTTGATCGCGCGCTCCATGCGCTCCGGGCCGGCGACGTAGTGCGAGGCCGGGAAGATGTAGAGCTCCTGGTCCTCGGTGAGCACCTCGCCGGTGACGGCGTGCAGCGTCTGGAGTCGCTCGATCTCGTCGCCGAAGAACTCGATCCGGACTGCGTGCTCCTCGTAGACGGGGAAGACCTCGAGGGTGTCACCGCGGACGCGGAAGGTGCCGCGCGTGAAGGCGAGGTCGTTGCGGGTGTACTGGATGTCGACCAGCCGCCGCAGGATCATGTCGCGGTCGTGCTCCTCGCCGACCTTGAGCCGAATCATCCGGTCGACGTACTCCTGCGGGGTGCCGAGGCCGTAGATGCAGGAGACGGTGGAGACGACGATGACGTCGCGGCGGGTGAGCAGCGAGTTGGTCGCACTGTGGCGCAGCCGCTCGACCTCCTCGTTGATCGAGGAGTCCTTCTCGATGTAGGTGTCCGTCTGCGGGACGTAGGCCTCGGGCTGGTAGTAGTCGTAGTAGCTGACGAAGTACTCGACCGCGTTGTTCGGGAAGAGCTGTCGAAGCTCGTTGGCGAACTGCGCGGCCAGCGTCTTGTTCGGTTGCAGCACCAGCATCGGCCGCTGCAACTGCTCGGCGACCCACGCCACCGTCGCGGTCTTTCCGGTACCGGTCGCGCCGAGGAGGACGACGTCCTTCTCACCGTTCTTGATCCGCGTGGTGATCTCCGCGATCGCCGCAGGCTGGTCGCCGCCCGGCTGGTAGTCCGAGACCACCTGGAAGGGCGCGACACGACGCTCAAGATCAGTCACCGGACGCATGCGTCCAGCGTACGGGCCGGCACCGACACAACCGGCGCCGCCGACTCCGCGCGACTGGTGAACGACTGGCTAGGGTGACGGTGTGATCGGCCGACACTTCTGGACCTGGGTACGTCGACTGCTGCTCGTCGTCGTCGGTGTCCCCACCGGCGTCGCGGTCGGGCTCAGCCTCGTGGACGCCTACCGCAGCCGTGGCCGTCGCGCGAAGCCCTTCCCGACCAATCCCCCGATCACCACCGAGCTCGGCGACGGTGAGGTGACGACGTACTCCTTCGGCACCGACCTCTTCGAGGCCATGCTCGCGGCGATCAACGGTGCGAAGACGCAGATCCTGCTGGAGACCTACATCTGGAAGGGCGACGAGCTCGGTGAGAGGTTCAAGCGCGCACTGACGGAGGCGGCCGGGCGTGGGGTCGACGTCCACGTGATCTACGACAGCCTCGCGAACATGGTGGTGCCGAGGAAGTTCAAGAAGTTCCCGTCGACGATCAAGGTGCTCCGCTTCCCGCTCTATCCCGCAGGGTGGCGCTTCTTCGACCTCGCCCGCTACGGCCGCGACCACCGCAAGATCCTCGTGGTCGACGACACCGTCGGCTTCGTGGGCGGTTACAACATCGGCGGCCTGTATGCGACGGAGTGGCGTGACACCCACATCCGGGTCACCGGCAGCGCGGTCTGGGATCTCAAGCGTGCCTTCGCGGACTTCTGGAACCTCAACCGCGGCCGGCGCCGCAACCACGAGCGCCCGATGCTGCTGGAGACCAGCGCGGAGTGGGAGCCGCGGATCCGCTTCCACCGCAACGTGCCGCGACTGTGGATGTTCCCCATCCGGTCGGTCTACCTCGAGGCGATCAACCGGGCGTCGAAGAACATCTACCTCACCACGGCCTACTTCCTGCCGGACCAGGACTTCGTCGACGCCCTCAAGGACGCCGCCGAGCGTGGTGTCGACGTGCGCATCCTGATCCCGCTCAAGTCCAACCACGTCGTCACCGACTGGATCGCGCGCGGCTACTTCGCGCAGATGCTCGAGGCCGGGATCCGGATCTTCCGCTTCAAGGGCGCGATGATCCACGCCAAGACCTGCACCGTCGACGGCTCCTGGAGCACGGTCGGCACGGCCAACATCGACCGCGTCAGCCTGACCGGCAACTACGAGATCAACGTCGAGATCATCGACGACTCGTTCGCCGAGGTGCTCGAGCGGGTCTACGAGACCGACGAGTCGAACTCACTCGAGCTGACCGAGGGCGAGTGGATGGCCCGCGACGTGCACCGCAAGTTCACCGAGATCGTGCTCTCGCCGCTGCGGCCGTTCCTCTGACGGTCCTGCCGCAGCAGCGAGGATCACTTCGTCGCGCCGGGTGCGTGTGCCGCGCCCCGCTGCAGGTTCGGCGCGCTGGCCGGGCAGTGGCCGCCGGTCTGGAGCTGCGTGCGTGCGTCCCGTACGCCGTGCGTCGTCGTGCCGTAGCGGCAGACCGTCTCCTTCTGCCCGATGATCTCGAGCTTGAGCGCACCACTGGTGAGGAACCCGGTGAGGGTGCTGACGCCGCGTGCGTAGCCGGCGACGATCGCGCGCAGCTGCGCCGAGTGCGAGCCGAAGAGGTCGAGGAACGTCGCCGCGGCCGGCAGGAAGCCCGGTAGGACGGCACCCCACTGGTCCACGAGTGACTGGACCTGCGTCAGCTGGGCGGGTGCGTGCTCGAGCTGCTTGGTGAGCTCGGGGTCGTAGTCCTTGAGGAAGGCCGCGAACTGCTTGGCCGACGTGGCCAGCTGCTCGAGGTCGCCGGACTCCGAGACGGGCACCTGGATCGCGGGGCCGGCGTTGTCGATCAGGCCCTTGGTCTGCGGCCAAGCCTTCTGCAGGGCAGCGAGGACCTCGTCACCCTGGTCGACGATGTGGCCGATCTGGTCGCCGGTGCCGTTGAGTCCGGTGGCGAGCGAGTCGAGGAGGCTGTGCAGCTTCTCGTCGTCGATCTGGCTCAGCACGTTGTTGACCGCGACGACCGTCGACCCCAGGCTCTTCGGCAGGTCCGTCTCGCTTCCGGGCACGACGCTGCCGTCCTTGAGGTAGGGCCCCTTCGTCGTGGTCGGCTGGAAGTCGACGTACTGCTCGCCGACCGGTGAGAGCGAGCGCACCTGCGCGCGCGTCGACGCCGGGATGTCGTAGTCCCCGGTCAACGTGACGATGGCCTTGACGCCGATCGCCGTCAGCTGGATGTCGGTCACCTTCCCGACCTTCACCCCGCGGTACGTCGCCTCCGACCCCTTGTAGAGGCCCCCGGTGCCACTCATCTCGACGGCGACCTTCGGCGCGCCACCGGTCAGTGGCACGTCGAGGACGTTCGAGAGGAGGTAGGCGACCGAGACCACGAAGACCGCGATGACGCCGACCAGGCTGAGGTAGAGCCTGTTGCTGAAGAGCTTGCCCATGATCACTTCCCTGCCTGGGGCCGGAGGAGGCCGCCGATGCCGAGGCCGAGGAGCCCGCTGCCGCTGCCGGACGAGCCGGTGCTCCCGCCACCGAGGAGCCCGCCGACGAGCCCACCGAGTCCGCCCGAGGTGCCCCCCGTGCTGGTGCCGCCGGTCGACCCACCGTTGCCGCCGAGCAGGGTGGCCGGGTCGATCGCAAGCTGGAGGTTGACGTCCAGGTAGTCGTTCGAGACCACATCGTCGATGGCCTTGCCGAGTGCGGCGAGCTGGTCGAGGGAATCGGCCCAGCGGCCCTTGTTCGCGGCGAGTTCGGCGAGCACCGGCTCGATCTCCGTGATGGCGCCGAGCAGCTGTGTACGGGTGGCCTTGACGGTGCTGTTGGCCGTGGCGGAGAACTTCTGCAGCGCGGTGAGGAGCGCGGTGAAGTTCGGCGTCTCCTTGCGCAGCACGTCGGCCGCCGGCTTGATCTGCGTGAGCGCCTTGTTGATGGTCTCCCGGCGCGCAGCCAGCGTCTGCGACGTCGAGTCGAGGGCCGTGAGCGCGGCGTCGATGCTCTTGGTCGTCTGGTTGGCGACCTGCATGAACGTGGAGGTCTGGAGAAGCAGGTCGCGGACCGTGTCCTCCCGGCCACCGATCGCCTTGTTCAGCTCGGTCGTGACCGTCTGGAGCTGGGCGAGGCCACCTCCGTTGATCAGCAGCGAGGCCTCCGAGAGCGCGTCCTCGACCGTCGGGGCGGTGCTCGTCTCCGCGGTGGTGAGCTCCTCGCCACTGCGCAGGAGCGTGCCGGAGGCCGGATTGGTGACGTCCACGAAGATCTCACCGAGCGGCGTCGTGTAGCGCAGGCGCGCGGTCGCACCGCGTCGGAGCTGGGCCGAGGTCTTGACCTGAACCTCGGTGCGGGCCTTGAAGTCGCGGGCCTCGATCTCCTTGACTTTCCCCGCATCGACGCCGTTGACCTTGACCGGCGCACCGACCGCGAGGTTGAGCGCCTCGTCGAAGTCCATCACGACCTTGATCGTGTCTCCGCTGACGCCGCTGCCGGGCAGGGGCATGTCGCGCACGCTGGTGCCGCACCCGCTGAGGGAGCCGAGCACCAGGGCTGCGGTCACCGCCGCGACGGCCGACCGGAGGAGGGGCCTCACTTGGAACCTCCCAGGCCGAGGAGTCCGTTGAGTCCACTCAGCAGCTCCGCCACCGTGCCGGTGCCGTCGAGCGTCTCGCACAGGTTGAGCGGCAGCGCCTCACAGACCTTGGTCAACGCACCGCCGAGCGGGGCGAGCACCAGCGGGTCGGCGTGCGCCGGGAGCCAGCCGTTGTGGTTGGCGAGCTCGACGTTCTGCAGGCCGACGGGGAGGACCTCGAGAACCTCGTTGATCTGGTCCGACTTGGTCGTGAGTGACTTCATCAGGGTCGAGGAGGAGTTGAGCGCCTTGACGATCTCGGCCTTGTTGGTCACCGAGAAGTCCGCCACCTGGGTGACGGCCGAGTCCAGCGCGCGCAGTGCGGAGCGGAAGTCCTCGCGCTGGTCGGCGAGCATCTGGCTCGCGGTCGAGACCTGGCCGATGAACTGCTTCTCGATGGCCGCGTTGTCCTTGACCGTCCCCGCCAACGAGTTCAGCGAGGTGAGGGTCGCGGTGAAGTCGTCGCTCTGGCCGGCGAGGGTGTCGGCCGCTCCACCGAGGTTGGTCACGGCCTTGTTGATGTCCTGCCCCTTGCCACCGAGGGCTGCGTCGCCGCTGTCGACGATGCGGCGGACCGCGTCGGCGGTCTGCTTGTTTCCGCCGATCTTCGTCGCGAAGTCGTTGATCGTCGCGAGCACCTCGTCGAACTCGACGGGCGTGCGCGTCCGATCGAGCGGGATGGTCGCGCCGTCGTGCATGGTGGCGCCGGAGTGATAGACCGGCGTGAGCTCGACGTACCGGTCGGTGGCGACCGAGCGCGCGACGACCACCGCACCGGCGTCGGCGGGAATCTTCTGGTCGCCGTTCACGTGGAGCGTGACCCTGACCCGGTCGCCGTCGGGGACGATCTTCTCGACCGTACCCACCTTGACCCCCAGGACGCCCACGTCGTTGCCCTTGAAGAGGCCTGCCGAGCTCGGGAAGTACGCCGTCACGGTCATGCCGCCGCCGCCGGAGAACGCCTTGAGCCCGAGCACGATCAGCAGGATCACGATGATTCCGGCGACGACCTTGGCCATGGGCCGCCGCAGCAGGCCGTTCACTTGCAGTTCCCGACTGCGCAGAGCATCTCGTCACTGGGGACCACGGGATCGTGGACATTGAGCGAGAGCCATGGGCCGTTGCCGAGGGCGTTGGTGAGGTAGCGCAGCGACGGCGCCACGATGTCGAGCGTCTGCTTCAACTTCGCATCCTGCTGATTGAGAGTGGCCACGACCTGGTTGAGCGCCACGAGGGAGGGCTTCAGGTCGGCCTTGGTCTGCGTCACGATCGTGCTCAACGCCTTGCTGAGCGTCGTGACCTGGACGAGGAGCGTCTTGATCGCCTCGCGGCGGCTCGTGATCTCGGCGAGGACGAGGTTCGACTGCTTCATCAGCTCGATCAGGTCGGGGCTGGTCGCGACCAGCTGGTCGCTGACGCTGCGCGCCGCCTGCAGGAGCGCGGTGGTCTGCGCGCCGCGCTTGGTGATGATCGCGGAGAGGGCGGCGACACCGTCGATCGCCGGGCCGATGTCCTCCTTGGTGGTGTCGAGGGTGTCGGCCGCGGTCGTCAGGGCCTTCGCCAGGACGACGGGGTCGAGCTCCTCGAGCTTTCCGGTGCCCTCGTTGAGGACGTCCTGGAGGTTGTAGGGAACCGAGGTCCGGGCGAGCGGGATGGTGTTGGTGCAGCAGCCACCCTTGGGGTCGACCTCGAGGTAATGCGAGCCCAGCAGGGTCGCGACCTTGACGGCTGCGCTCGACTGGGAGCCGACCTTGATGCCGCTCTTGACCCTGAAGGTGACCTTCACGTGGTCGCCGTCGAGCGCCACGCTCTTGACCTTGCCCACGACGACACCGTGGACCTCGACCGATTCGCCGGCGCGGAGGCCCGCGCTGTGCTGGAGGATCGCCGTGTAGGCCTTGGACCCGAAGGAGGCGCTCGCGAGGAGCACGACGAGGATCGCGAAGACCACGAGCGCCGCGATGGCGGCGAGACCGATCCGATAGGGATCCCGGTCGGCGAGCGGCTTCACTGGCACACCTTCGATCGCTTGGCGTTGTTGCCTGCCGGATTGATCGCGGGCGCGGCACCCAGCTTGATCTTCACTGCACAGGCATAGATGTTGAGGGCGTTCTGGTAGGAGCCCGCCCGACCGAGGCTGCCGAACGCGTCCCGGTAGCCCAGGACCGCCGCGATGATCTTGTCCCGGGTCTGGGCGAGCATCGTGGCGACGGTCCGGAACTGCTTGACCGAGTCCACGAGCGGCTTCTGCGTCTCCTGGAGGAGTCCGGACGTGGAGCCGATCAGCTGACTGACCCCGTCGATCGAGTTCCCGATCGACTCACGGTCCTGCGCGAGCCCCTGCATGAGCTGCTTCAGCGACACGATGGTCGAGGAGAGCTGGGTGTCGTGACCCGACAGGTTCTGCAGGACCGGCGTGAGGTTGGTCAGCACCCGGCCGATCACCGCGTCGCGGTCCGCGACGAAGGTCGTCAGCTTCGTGGTCTGCTGGAGCAGGCCCTCGATGGTGCCGCCCTCCCCCTGCAACACCTGCACGAGCGAGGTCGCGAGCTTGTTGACGTCGGCCGGCTGCAGCACCTCGAAGAGCGGCCGGAAGCCGTTGAGCAGCGTCGTGAGGTCGAAGCCCGGATCCGTGCGTGTGACCGGGATGGTGGCACCGTCGTGGAGCGGGACACCGTGCTGCGCCGGCTGCTCCATCGCGAGGTAGCGCTGCCCGACGAGGTTCTGGTAGCGCATGACGAGCGAGGTGTTGTCGAGGATCTGCTGATCGTCGCTCAGGCTGAAGTCCACCACCGCGTCGGCACCGTCGCCCCCGACGCTGATGCCGTTGACCCGGCCGACCCGGACGCCGGCGACCTTGACATCGTCGCCGACGCGGAGGCCGCTGACGTCGGTGAAGTGCGCCTTGTAGTCGTTGGTCCCGCCCTCCACGCCGTTGTGCATCGTGCTGATGAGGACGACGAGCAGCATGATCGCGACGAGCGCGAAGAGCGCGAACTTGATCGCGATGCCGCGGATTCCGGCCACCATCAGTTCCCTCCGAAGCTGGGTCGGTCGCCGGTCCCGTAATAGCGCGGGCTGTCGAGGCGGAGCTTGGCGTCGATCTTGAGGATCCCCTTGTCCATCGCGCCCTGGACGACCTTGGCGGCCTTCTGGTTGGCCTGGACGGCGGCGGAGATGCCGCCGGGGTTGTCGTGCAGGGCGTCGATGACCTGGAAGGCGCTCGACAGGAACCGCTCCAGCTGCTTGGTGTTGGTCGTCAGGAACGTGTCGCCGCTCTTCGCCAGCTTCGTCGCGTTGACGAGGACGCCGTCGAGGTCGGTGCGGTGGTCGACGAGCGTCTTGAGGGCCACGAGGCCGTCGTCGGTCGCGTCGAGGAGGTCGGGCGCGACCTTGTCCACCAGCTGGAGCAACGTCGCGAGCTGGTCGAGGTCGCTTCCGACCTGCGTCAGCTCGGGGTTGAACTGGTGGAGGTAGGCATCGAGGCCGTCGATCGTCGTGCCGAGCTGCTCACCGCGGCCCTGCAGCGCGACGGAGACCGCGCCGATGGCGGTGGCGAGGTCGGCCGGGCCGAGGGCCTTGACGAGACGGTCGATGTCGTCGAGCGCCTGCTGCAGCTCGAGCGTGTCCTGGCTCGTGTCGGCCGGAACGACCGCGCCCGGCTTGAGCGACGCTGCCCCCGAGGTCGCCGTCTCGCCCGTGGTGGGGCGGAGGTCGACGTACGTCGTCCCGAAGACGGTCGCGGGCAGGATCCTGGCCACGACGTTCGCCGGAACGTGCGGGAGCTGGTCGTCCTGCATGGCCAGGGTGACGCGGACGCCGCCGTCGGTGCCGTTGGTGATCGACTTGACCCGTCCGACGACGAGGCCGAAGAGCTTGACGTCGGAGCCCGAGGTGAGCGCGCCGCCCGCGTTCCTCAGGTCGGCGCTGACCATGGGTGGCCCGCCCCACGCGCCACTGGTGCGGAGGCGGATGAGCCCGAGCAGGACGAGGATGACGAGGAGCGTGGCGAGGCCACGACGGGCGAGCTGCTGCTTCGTCGGGTCCTTGCGCGGCTTCACGGTGCGGGTGGGCATCAGCATCGCGATCACCCCGAGATCCGGAAGCCGGGGTCGCCACCCCAGAAGATGAGGGTCAGGAGCATGTTGAGCGCGACCACCACGACGATGCTGGCGCGGATCGAGGCGCCGGTGGCCTCGCCCACCGCCTGCGGACCGCCGCCGGCCTTGAGGCCGTACCAGCAGTGGATCAGCGTGATGATCACCGAGAAGAGCATGATCTTGATGACGGAGTAGAACACATCACGTCCCTGCACGAAGGTCGAGAAGTAGTGCTCGTACTGGCCCGGTGACTGGTGGAAGAGGAAGACGACGGACCACTGCGAGGCGACGTAGGAGCCGATCAGCCCGACGAGGTAGAGCGGCAGGATGGCGACCACCGTCGCCGCCAGCCGGGTCGCGACGAGGTAGCGCACCGGCCGTACCGCCATCACCTCGAGGGCGTCGACCTCCTCGCTGATCTTCATCGAGCCGAGCTGCGCGGTGAAGCGGCAGCCGACCTGCGCGGCCAGGGCGAGCGCCGCGATCAGGGGCGCCAGCTCGCGGGTGTTCGCGCTGGCGGAGATGAATCCGGTGAGCGGCGCCAGGCCGACGAGCTCGAGGCCGTTGAAGCCCTCGATGCCGAGCGACGTGCCGGCAGCGATGGAGAGCAGCACCATGACACCGACGGTGCCGCCGCCGACGAGCAGCGCGCCCGAGCCCCACGCGATGTCCTTGAGCTGGCGCAGCGCCTCGTTGGGATAGAGCCGCAGCGTGGTCGGGACGCTGCGCAGCGCGGTCCAGCTGAAGGTGGCGAAGTCACCCAGGGCGGCGAACGCGTCGACGACCGCGTTCGTCGTGCTCGCGACGAGACCCCGGGCCATCAGGCCGCACCGCTCGGCGAGAGCATCGAGTAGGCCTGCGTGAGGGCCACGTTCACGACGGCGAGCAGGATGACGCTGAGCACGACCGCCTGGTTGACCGCGTCGGCGACGCCCTTGGCGCCACCGCTGGCCGACAGGCCCTTGTGGCAGGCGACGATCGTGGCGATGAAGCCGAAGATCAGCGCCTTGAGCTCGGCCAGCGCGAGGTCCATCGGCTGGCTGAAGCTGACGAAGGAGTTGATGTAGGTGCCGGCGGAGACCTTGCCGCCGCCGACGTTGAGGATGAAGCCGGTGAGCATGGCCGCGACGGCGACGACGACGGTGAGCAGCAGTGCGACGACGAGTGCCGCGACGACCCGCGGGGCCACGAGGCGCTGGATCGGGTTGATGCCCATCACCTTCATCGCGTCGATCTCCTCACGGACCTGCCGTGCGCCGATGTCCGAGCAGATCGCAGAGCCGACCGCACCGGCGATCATCAGGCTCGTGACGAGCGGCGCGCCCTGACGCAGGACGCCGATGCCGTTGACCGCGCCGGAGAAGGAGACGGCGCCGATCTGGGAGGCGATGCCGCCGATCTGCACCGAGGTGATCACGCCGAACGGGATGGCCACGAGGATCGTCGGGAGCAGGGAGACCTTGGTCATGAACCAGGCCTGGAGGAGGAACTCGGTCCAGCTGAAGCGTCGCGCGATCATGTCGCTCACCGCTGATCTGCTGGCTTCGGCGCTCAACACCACGAGCTTCCCGCTCGTGACGACGCCGGCCCGCGTACGGTCCGCAAAACTCACTGACGTGCCTTCCCCCGCTGATGCTCTCCCCGAGTTGTCCTCCGACTGTAACGCGCGTCACAGATAAGGGTTACGGCGCGGTCGTTCACAGTTGTTCACAGCCTGCGCATCCGTGCTTCACCGGTGCCGACCGTAGGGTCGGCGGCATGGCCCGACGACGACATCTCGCCCTCGCCGCCCTCGCTCCCGTTCTCGCCGGCTTCCTGCTGATCGCGCCTGTCAGCGCTCCCGCAGAGGCCGCGACGGTCCACCGCGCAGCCCCCGTCAGCTCCGTCGCACACCCCATCGCGGGCGAGCGCTTCACCCTCTCAGGAGGTCTGGGCCGGTCCGTGTCCCGCTACGCGCTGCTGCAGCGCAGGAGCGGCAACCGCTGGGTCGGCGTCCAGAAGAAGCGGATCCCGGCCTCGGGCCGCTACGGCTTCGTCATCACCCAGCCGAGCACCACCGCGTCCTGGCGGGTGATCGCCCGCCGGACCCGGGTCCGTCACCACACCTACGCCCTTCGGCAGAGCGCGCCGCGGACCCTCACCCGCGCCGCCCAGAGGGGCAGCATCGCCGGCGCACGCGTCATGAGGGTCGGCGGCAGTCTGCTCGTCGAGGCGGCCTTCTCGCCGGGCCGACCCGGCCGGGCGGTCCAGTTCCAGATCAACGACGGCTCCGGTTGGCGCGCGGCGCGCAACGGCCGACAGGGTCCGATCGGCCGCACGCGCTACACCGTGGCCAGTTCCACGCAGCGACTCCTCCAGGTGCGGGCCGTCACCGGCGCACGCAACGGCGCGCCGGCGTACACCACTCCGTCGGTGAAGGTGCCGGTCGTCGGCGTACGGCCCCAGATCGCGGCCCACCGCGGCTTCTCCTCCTACTACCCCGAGAACACGCTGCCCGCGTACAGCGGTGCCCTCGGCAACGGGACCGACTGGCTCGAGACGGACTTCCAGCGCACGGCGCCCGACACCCAGGCCGAGGTCGACAGCGTCGCCACCGGCGAGTGTCCCGCCGCCGTGACGACGGCCGGAGCACAGCACTTCATCGCCCTGCACGACAACGACTTCGACCGCACCACCAACGTCCGCACGGTCTTCCCGCCCAGCTCCTACCCGGACCTCTATGACGCGAAGGGCAACCCGGTCGTCGGGGAGTTCACGCTCTGCCAGATCAAGCAGCTCGACGCCGGGTCGTGGAAGAACCCTGCCCTCTTCGCCCACACCCCGGTGCCGACGCTGGAGGAGGTGCTGGACCTGCTGCGCACGTCGTCCAACACGACGGCGCGGATCATGATCGAGCCGAAGCTCTCCAACGTCACCGAGTCGACCGCGCTCGCCGATGCCGTCCAGGCGTACGACGTCGCTCACGCCTCCGACGCGGGTTACTGGCCTCTCATCGACCCGAGTGGCCACCATGACCGCGCCCTCTTCGACACCTTCGACTTCGCCGACGCGACGGCCCTGACCGCCCACACCCCGGGGATCGAGGTCGGCACCGTCGCCGACAACACGGCCGATGCCATGCATGGTGACGAGACCGCGCCCGCGATCTCGACCGCGGCAGGCGCCACAGCCGTGCTGGTCAAGGACAACCTCGTCACGGCAGCACGGGTCGATCGCCTGCACGCGGCGGGCTTGAAGGTCTACGTCTGGACGGTCGACAGTGCGGCCCGCTGGTTCGAGCTCGCCGCGCTCGGCATCGACGGCGTCATCACCGACAACTCGAAGGGCATGGCGGCGCAGTTCCGAACCCTCGGGCTGTGATCGACTGTGGCCGGGATCGTGTCCTGCACCGCGTGAACCTGTAACTCCGAGTTTCACATCCCGTACAGTTCAAGGGTGAGTACCGCCCCCGAGACCGACGGTCGACGATCCGCAGCGGCCGCGCGCCGGCGCGCGCGGGAGAGCGACATCATCGGCGCGACCCGGAAGCTCTTCGACGAGCGCGGCGTCCGCGATGCCCAGATCGAGGACATCGCCCGAGCCGTCGGGATCAACCGCGCGATCGTCTACCGCCACTTCACCGGCAAGGAGGAGCTCTTCGCGCTCACCCTCGTGGGCTACCTGGAGGAGCTGCGCGCGGAGCTCGAGACGGCAAGCGCCGGCGAGGGATCGCTCGCCGACAAGGTGGCCGCGACCATCGGCGCCTTCGTGGACTACGGCGTGGCGCACCCCGCCTTCTCCGACTGCGCCCAGGCGCTGATGCGCCGGACCGGCCCCGAGCTCTTCGACGAGATCTCCGAGGGTGCGATGCTCCGCCTCGGTCGCGCGATGACGGGTTGCCTGTCGATCCTGACCCGCCTCATCGACGAGGGAAACGCCGCCGGCGACTTCCACGTCGAGAACCCGGCCTTCCTCGCGAACACCCTCTATGCGAGCGGACTCGGCGCCCTCCAGCTTGCGCGGATCGGCATCACCGTCACGGAGGCGATGCCGGGTGTCCCCGTCGTGGGCGAGCTCTCCGTGGCAGAGGTGAGGGGCTACATGACGAAGGCCGCCCTAGCCATGCTCCGCTAGGACGGCCTTCGGCAGGATTCCTGACTACTTCTCCAGGATCGCCACCACGCCTTGGCCGCCTGCGGCGCAGACGGAGATGAGCGCGCGACCGCTGCCCTTGGCGTCGAGGAGCTTCGCGGCATTGGCGACGATGCGACCACCGGTGGCGGCGAAGGGGTGACCCGCAGCCAGCGAGGAGCCCTTGACGTTGAGCTTGGACCGGTCGACCGAGCCGAGCGGCTCGTCCAGGCCGAGGCGCTCCTTGCAGAACACCTCGTCCTCCCACGCCTTGAGCGTGGAGAGCACCTGGGAGGCGAAGGCCTCGTGGATCTCGTAGTAGTCGAAGTCCTGCAGGGTCAGCCCGTTGCGCGCGAGCATCCGGGGGACGGCGTACGCCGGCGCCATCAGCAGGCCTTCGCGGCCGGTGACGAAGTCGACCGCCGCCGTCTCGGAGTCCACGAAGTACGCGAGCGGCTTGAGGCCGTGGGCCTCGGCCCACTCCTCCGAGGAGAGCAGGACGGTGGAGGCGCCGTCGGTGAGCGGCGTCGAGTTGGCCGCCGTCATCGTGGCCCCCTCCCCCTTGCCGAAGACCGGCTTGAGCGTGGAGAGTTTCTCCACCGAGGAGTCGCCGCGCAGGTTGTTGTCGCGCTCGAGGCCGCGGAACGGCGTGACCAGGTCGTCCTGCCAGCCCTCCTCGTAGGAGGCGAAGAGGTTGTGGTGCGAGGCGACGGCCAGCTCGTCCTGCGCCTCACGGGTGATCTTCCACTCCAGTGCGGTCAGCGCCTGGCTGTCACCCATCGAGAGGCCGGTCCGCGGCTCGCCGTTGGACGGGACCGCGAGGCCGATGTCGCCCGGACGGATGGCGGCGAGCGCCTTGAGCTTGTCGGCCGTCGTGCGCTTGTTGTTGACGGCGATGAGCTTCTTGCGGAGCTTCTCCGAGATCGCGATCGGGGCGTCCGACGTGGTGTCCACGCCTCCGCCGATGCCCGAGTCGAGCTGGCCGAGGGCGATCTTGTTGGCGATGTAGTTGATCGCCTGGAGCCCGGTCCCGCAGGCCTGCTGCAGGTCGACGCCGGGGGTCTCGGGCGCGAGCTTGGTGCTCAGCACCGACTCGCGGACCAGGTTGAAGTCGCGGCTGTGCTTGAGCACCGCGCCGCCGGCGACCTCGCCGAGACGCTCACCGTCGAGGCCGAAGCGGGCGACCAGGCCGTCGAGCGCGGCCGTGAACATCTCCTGGTTGGAGGCGTTCGAGTAGGCACCGTTGGAGCGGGCGAACGGGATCCGGTTGCCGCCGAGGATGGCGACCTTGCGGGCCGCACGCGAGGAGTCAGTCATGGTTCGATCCTACGCACGCCCGGATCGATTTGTGGACAGTGAGTTACACAACGAGTTACAGATGCTCGGTGGTCGGTTAGATTGGCTCGCATGAGCGACAAGTACCAGTCCTTCAGCCAGTCCACGATCGGCAAGATCCTGGTCAAGAACCTGGGTCTTCCCCAGCCCACCAAGCTCGAGCGGTACGTCGACGGCGACCCGCTCGTCAAGGGCACCGTCCTGGTCGGCGGTCACGGCCGCCTCGTCGAGTCGCTGCCCGGCCTCCTGGGCGTCTTCGGCGCCGAGGACGTGACGGACACCGTGACCGAGGGCAGCCGCTACAAGGCGCTGGTCTTCGACGCGACCGGCTACACCTCGCCCGACCAGCTCATGGCGCTGCGTGACTTCTTCACGCCGGTGCTCCGCTCGCTCGAGAGCTGCCCCCGCGTCGTCGTGATCGGCACCCCTCCCGAGACGGTGTCGGGCCAGGAGCGCGTCGCCCAGCGCGCGCTCGAGGGCTTCACCCGCAGCCTCGGCAAGGAGATCGGCAAGGGCGGCACCGTCCAGCTCGTCTATGTCGCCGACGGCTTCGAGGGCTCCGCCACCTCCACGCTCGCCTTCCTCCTCTCCCCCAAGTCGGCCTACGTCAGCGGCCAGGTCATCCGGATCGGTCTGCACGAGGCCGAGGCGTCCCACGCCGTGCCCGACTGGTTCCGCCCGCTCGAGGGCAAGATCGCCCTCGTCACCGGCGCCAGCCGCGGAATCGGTGAGCAGATCGCCCGGGTCCTGCACCGCGACGGCGCGACCGTCGTCGGCGTCGACGTACCCCAGGCCGCCTCCGACCTGCAGAAGGTCACCGGCGAGATCGACGGTGACTGGCTCACGCTCGACATCACCGCGCCCGACGCTCCGCAGCGGATCGCCAAGCACCTCAAGGACAACCACGGCGGCGTCGACATCGTCGTGCATAACGCCGGCATCACGCGGGACAAGAAGCTCGCCAACATGGCCGAGGACCGCTGGTCCTCCGTCGTCTCGGTGAACCTCGTCGCTCCCGAGAAGATCACCGCCGAGCTCCTGGCCCAGAAGGTGATCCGCCCCAACGGCCGGATCATCGCCGTCAGCTCGATCGCCGGCATCGCCGGCAACGTAGGCCAGACCAACTACGCCGTCTCCAAGGCCGGCGTGATCGGCTTCGTGGACTCGCTGGCCGACCTGCTCACCGACGGCATCACCGTCAACGCCGTCGCGCCCGGCTTCATCATCACGCAGATGACGGCGGCCGTCCCGTTCGCGACCCGCGAGGTCGGTCAGCGGATGAATGCCATGGCCCAGGGCGGCCTACCCGTCGACGTCGCCGAGACCATCGCCTGGTACGCCAGCCCCGGCTCGACGGCCGTCAACGGCAACGTCGTCCGGGTCTGCGGCCAGATGATGCTGGGCGCCTGAGGTGCCCACCACCCGCACCTACTCCGGGAAGGCGGGAGTCGGCGACCTGCTCAAGGCCGCACTCCCCGCCCTTCCGGTCGTGGGCTCGCTCCCCGGCATCAGCAAGACCAAGGGGTACGACGGCTTCGTCTTCGACCGGCCCCCGGTGACCGTCACGCACGAGATGGTGCAGCCCTTCGCCGAGGTCTGCGGCTTCCTCCCCAAGGACCAGGTGCCGCCGCCCTACCCGCATCTGCTGGTCTTCCCGCTGCAGCTCAAGGCGCTCGGCGACCGGGCCTTCCCGGCGCCCGCGATGGGCATGGTCCACCTGGACAACTCGATCTCGCATCACCGGCCGATCCGCTTCGGTGAGACCCTCGAGGCGCAGATGACCGTCGGCGAGGGCATCCCGCATCCGGCCGGCACCGCGTACCGGTTCGAGGCGAGTGTGCACTCGGAGGGCGAGCTGGTGTGGGAGGAGACGTCGACGTACCTCAGCCGCGGGAAGCGCAACCCCGACGTCGAATGGCCCGACACCTACGAGCGGGTCCCGGCCGCCCTTCCCGTGTGGTCACTGCCGGCCAATCTGGGCCGCCGGTACGGCGCCGTCTCCGGTGACATCAACCCGATCCACCTGAGCGCACTGAGCGCCAGGGCCTTGGGCTTCAAGCGCCAGATCGCCCACGGTTACTGGACGATGGCCCGCAGCGTCGCCGCCCTCGACGGCCGTCTCCCCGACGCCGTCAAGGTCGAGGCGTCCTTCCGCAAGCCGCTGTTCCTGCCGTCGAAGGTCGCCTTCGGCGCCCAGCCGACCGGCGAGGGCTACGCCTTCTCGCTCACCAAGGCCGGCTCGGACACGATCCACCTGCTGGGGCGGACCACAGCGCTCTAGCCGCGAGGCGGGCGGATGATGCCCTCCTGCGCGACGGTGGCACCGAGCACACCGTCCGCGGTGAAGACCCGACCGATGCCGAGCCCCCGTCCGCCCTGCGCGGACGGGGAGTTCTGGTCGTAGAGCCACCACTCGTCGGCCCGGAACGGCCGGTGGAACCAGATCGAGTGGTCGAGGGAGGCCATCTGGATGCCGGAGTGGTCGAGCGTGTGTGCCGCCAGCGTGGAGCCGAGCAGCGAGATGTCGCTCATCCATGTGAACGCGCCGACCTGGATCTTCGGGTCGTCGGGGAGCTCGCCGTTGATCTTCAGCCAGACCCGCTGACGCGCGGGATAGCGCTCGTCCGGCTTCAGGCCGCGCAGGGAGTTGCCGATCGCGCTGGCCGAGACGACGGCCCATTCCTCGGCGAGCGCCTGGCCCTCGTGGTCCGTACGGGCGCGGAGCAGCTCGATCAGGTCGAGGCCCTTCTCCGGCGGGATGACCTCGGGCATCCGGTCCTGGTGCTCGTAGCCCTCTTCGTGCCGGTGGAAGTTCACCGTCTGGTAGTAGATGTCGCGCCCGTGCTGGCGCGCCGCGACCCGCCGCGTCTCGAAGGAGCGGCCGTCCCGGATCCGGTCGACGTCGTAGATGATCGGGTGCGTCGGGTCACCCGGCAGCAGGAAGTAGGAGTGCATCGAGTGGACGAAGAACTCCTCGCCCACTGTCGACTGCGCGGCCATGATCGACTGCGCGGCGACGTGCCCGCCGAAGGAGCGGCCACGGCCGTTGTCGGTGCCGCCGCCCCGGAAGAGGTTGTCGTCGAGCCGCTCGAGGGTGAGTACGTCGACGAGCGCCTGGACCGGGTCAGTCATCTCCGTCATGGCCGTCATCTTCGAGCCCGGCGAGGAATCGCTCAAATTCACGCCCGAGCTCCTCGCCCGTCGGGAGAGGCTGGTTGGGCGCGAGCAGGTTCGCACCCGACTCCTCCGCCCGGGTGAACGAGTCGTACTGCCGCTCGAGGGCCTTGACGACCTCGCCGACCTCCTCGTTCTGCTCCAGGTAGGAGGCGATCTCCTCGTCACGCCGCTGGGCCTCGGCGTGCAGGTCGGCCATGTCGATCGTCAGCCGGCCGGCGTACTCCACCTGCTCGAGCAGGGTGATCGCGGCCGCCGGGTAGTCGAGCTGGGCGAGGTAGTGCGGGATGTGGGCGACGAAGCCGAGCGCGTCGTGGCCCCACTCCCCGAGCCGGATCTCGACCAGCACCTGGGCGCTCGACGGCACCCGGAGCTCGCCCTGCCACGGGCTCTCGACGGTGACGAGGTGCGGGTCGTTGGCGTGGTGGGTGATCGTCAGCGGACGCGTGTGTGGGACCGCCATCGGCACCGAGCCGAGGCTGATGACCGTGTCGACCTGGAAACGCTCGACGACCTCACGCACGGCACGGGCGAAGGCCTCCCAGCGGTTGTCGGGCTCGGGCCCGCTCAGCAGGAGGTACGGCGTCCCGCCGGCGTCCTTGAGCAGCCGGACGACCAGCCGCGGGGTCTCGTAGTCCTCGTAGTGGTCCCGCGCGAACGTCACCGGAGGCCGGCGGGCGCGGTAGTCGTGGAATGCGTCGACATCGAAGGTCGCGACCACCGGCGCGGACACCGCCGAGTCGACCAGGTGGCGCGCGGCGCGCACCGAGGCGTTGCCGGCGTCGAGGAAACCGTCGAGTACCTGCACCATCACCAGCGGGCCCTCGAAGTCATCCAGAGCCGGAACCTCGTCGACGATGTGGACGAGCCGGCTTCGGGAACTCTTCGGCTCCTTGGCCATGTCGTCCCCCCTTCCCCATCTGCGCAGCACGCAAGGCCCAACGAGCCTCACCGGCAACCCTATTCCCCGGCCAAGTTACCGACCAGTAATGTAGGGGGCATGACACGAGAACTTCGCGCGGTCGTCTTCGTCGACGGCGTACGCACCCCGTTCGGCAAGGCCAAGGGCCAGTACGCCGAGACCCGCGCCGACGACCTGGTCGTCAAGCTCATCCGTGAGCTCGTCCGCCGCAACCCGAGCCTTCCGCCGGAGCGGATCGATGACGTCGCCATCGCCGCGACCACGCAGATCGGCGACCAGGGCCTCACGATCGGCCGCACGGCCGGCCTGCTCGCGGGCCTGCCGAACACGGTCCCCGGCTTCTCGATCGACCGGATGTGCGCCGGTGCGATGACCGCGGTGACCAGCGTGTCGGGCGGTATCGCCTTCGGCGCCTACGACATCGCCATCGCCGGCGGTGTCGAGCACATGGGCCGCCACCCGATGGGTGAGGGCGTCGACCCGAACCCCCGCATCGTGTCGGAGAAGCTCGTCGACCCCTCCGCGCTCGTGATGGGCAACACGGCCGAGAACGTCCACGACCGCTACCCGGCGATCACCAAGGAGCGCGCCGACCGTTTCGCCGTGCGCAGCCAGGAGAACGCCGCCAAGGCGTACGCCGACGGCAAGATCCAGCCCGACCTCGTGCCTGTCGCGACCCGCTCGGTCGAGAAGGGCTGGGGCCTGGCCACCAGCGACGAGCCGATGCGGCCGGGCACCACGATGGAGTCCCTTGCCGGCCTGAAGACGCCGTTCCGCCCGCACGGTCGGGTGACCGCCGGCAACGCGGCAGGCATCAACGACGGCGCGACCGCCTCCCTGCTCGCCTCCGAGGAGACCGCTCGCGAGCTCGGGCTTCCCATCAAGATGCGTCTCGTCACCTACGCCTTCGCCGGTGTGGCCCCAGAGGTCATGGCCGTCGGCCCGATCCCCTCGACCGAGAAGGCGCTGGCCAAGGCCGGGCTGACGATCGACGACATCGACGCCTACGAGCTCAACGAGGCCTTCGCCATCCAGGTGCTCGCCTTCCTCGACCACTTCGGCATCGACCAGGACGACCCGCGGGTCAACCCGTACGGCGGCGCGATCGCCTTCGGCCACCCGCTGGCCTCCTCGGGCGTGCGCCTGATGATCCAGCTGGCCCGCCAGTTCGAGGAGGACCCGTCGATCCGCTACGGCCTCACGAGCATGTGCATCGGGCTCGGCATGGGCGGCACGGTGATCTGGGAGAACCCGCACTGGAACGGCGAGAAGAAGAAGGTTGGTGCCTGACCGATGAGCACGACTGAGATCACGAAACTTCTCGTGGATATCGAGAAGGTCTTCACCGACGACGAGGTCGTCACCAACGCGCGCCTCTCGAAGGTCACCCTGCCCTCGGGCAAGGTGCTCGGCCTCGTCACGCTGGACAATGGCCTCGACCACACCCGCCCGAACACCTTCGGCCCGAAGGGCCTGGTCGAGCTCAACACGGCGTACGACGCCGCGCTGGCCGACGACACGATCGACGCCATCGCGGTGACGGGCAAGCCGTTCATCCTCGCGGCCGGCGCTGACCTCAACACGTTCAAGCAGGCGCCGACCGAGGGTGTGCGCACGATCGCCGAGCTCGGCCACGCGGTGTTCCGCAAGCTCGCAGACGGCGGTAAGCCGAGCTTCGGCTTCATCAACGGGCTCGCGCTGGGCGGTGGCCTCGAGGTTGCGCTCCACGCCGACTACCGCACCGTCATCGACTCCGTGCCGGCCGTCGGCCTGCCCGAGGTCATGCTCGGCCTGGTCCCCGGCTGGGGCGGCGCGTGGCTGCTGCCCAACCTGATCGGTCCCGAGAAGGCCGCCAAGGTCTTCATCCAGAACCCGCTCAACAATGGCACCGTGCTTCGCAGCGGTGCCGAGGTCGTGGAGCTCGGCATCGCCGACGTGTCGTTCAACGGCGCGGACTACCTCGAGCAGTCGCTGCTCTGGGCGGACAAGGTGCTGACCGGCGAGGTCACGGTGGAGCGCCCGTCGATCGACCGTGGTGCGGGCTGGGACGAGGCGGTCAAGAACGCCGGCTTCTTCGCCTGGGCCAAGACCGGTGACAAGTCGCCGGCCGCCAAGAAGGCCGTCGAGCTGCTCGCCCTGGCCAAGACCGCGTCGAAGGACGAGGGCTTCGCGGCCGAGGACGAGGCGCTCACGACCGCGGTCTCGCAGCCGGAGACGCTCGCGTCGCTCTACTCCTTCGACCTGGTGCAGAAGCGGGCCAAGCGCCCGGCCGGCGCTCCGGACAAGTCACTCGCGCAGCCGATCACCAAGGTCGGCATCATCGGCGCCGGCCTGATGGCTTCGCAGTTCGCGCTGCTCTTCGTCCAGCGCCTCAAGGTGCCGGTCGTGCTGGTCGACCTCGACCAGGAGCGCGCCGACAAGGGCGTGGCCTACGTCCACGCCGAGCTGGACAAGCGCCTCGCCAAGGGCAAGTCCGACCAGGACAGGACGAACCGGCTCAAGGCGCTCGTCTCCGCGACGACGGACTACTCCGTCGCCTTCTCGGACGCGGACTTCATCATCGAGGCCGTCTTCGAGGAGATGTCGGTCAAGAAGACCGTCTTCGCCAACGCCGAGAAGGTCGCCCCGGCGACGGCGGTCTTCGCCACCAACACCTCGTCGCTCTCCATCACCGAGATGGCGGCCGACCTCGAGCACCCGGAGCGGGTCGTGGGCTTCCACTTCTTCAACCCGGTCGCGGTGATGCCGCTGCTCGAGATCATCCGAGGCCAGAAGACCGGCGATGCCGCGCTGGCCACCGCGTTCGCGGCCGGCAAGGGGCTGGGCAAGACGACGATCCTCGTGAAGGACTCGCCGTCCTTCATCGTCAACCGCCTGCTGGGTCGCTTCATGGGCGAGGTCGCGAAGATCGCCGACGAGGGCACCCCGATCCCGGTCGTGGACCAGGCCTTCGCGGGTGTGACTCCGATGCCGCCGTACCAGCTGATCGCACTCGTCGGCCCGGCCATCGCCTATCACAACAACGAGACGCTGGCGCAGGCGTTCCCCGAGCGGTTCTACCTCTCGGAGAACCTGCACAAGGTCGTCGAGGCAAAGAAGGGCTCGTTCTACGGCCCCGACGGCAAGACCCTCGACCCCGAGGTCGAGGCTCTCCTCACTGTCGGCGACAAGCAGCTCACGGCCGAGCAGGTACGCCGCCAGACGCTCGAGGCCCTGGCCGACGAGACCCGGCGGATGCTCGACGAGGGCGTCGCTGCTGCTCCCGAGGACATCGACCTCGGCATGATCACCGGCGCCGGCTTCCAGTTCTGGAACGGAGGTCTGACGCAGCTCCTCGACCGTGAGGGCATCTCGGAGGCCGTCACGGGGAAGAAGTTCCACTGATCGCCTAGGTGTGATGTCCAGAGAGGTTGTACCTCTCGGGATCGGTGAGCCTGCCTGACAGGTGAAGGCCTCCCGTTGTGAAGTGGAGCTGTCTAAGGAACCGCTTCACGCACCAGGAGGCCTTCGTGTCCCACGCTAACGCTGCTCTGACCCCACGCGCCCGTCTGCGGCTCGCCCAACTCATCGTCGACCACGGCTGGACGTACGCCCCAGCGGCCAAGATGTTCATGGTCGCCCCGCGCACCGCGAAGAAGTGGGCCGACCGCTACCGCCATGAAGGCGTCGCCGGCATGGCCGACCGCAGCTCGCGACCCCACACCAGCCCGACCCGGACGAGCCCTGAGGTGGTCCGTCAGATCGTGCGGCTTCGCTGGCGTCAACGGCTCGGACCCGTGCAGATAGGCGGCCGACTCGGGATGCGGTCCTCGACCGTCCACGCCGTGCTCGTCAGGTGTCGGATCAACCGGCTCTCCCACATCGACCGTGTCACCGGTGAGCCGTTGCGACGCTATGAGCACCCGCACCCCGGATCGCTCATCCACGTCGACGTCACCAAGTTCGGCAACATCCCCGACGGCGGCGGTCACCGCTACGTCGGCCGCCAGCAAGGCCTGAAGAACAAGGAAGCCACAGCCAAGCGCACCGGTCTACGAGGCGATGACTATCGACCCTTGGCCGGGACCGCGTTCGTGCACACCGTGATCGACGACCACTCCCGCATGGCCTACGCCGAGATCTGCACCGACGAAAAGGCCGACACGGCAATCGGAGTCCTGCAACGAGCGGTCGCGTGGTTCGCAGACCACGGCGTCACCGTCGAACGCGTGCTGTCCGACAACGGCTCGGCGTACAAGTCGTTCGCGTGGCGCGACGCCTGCGCCGAGCTCGGCATCGTCCACAAGCGGACCCGGCCCTACCGACCGCAGACCAACGGAAAGATCGAACGCTTCCACCGCACCTTGGCCGACGGCTGGGCCTACGCACGGCTCTACGAATCCACCCAGCAGCGCAACCAAGCCCTACCCGACTGGCTCCACTTCTACAATCACCACCGCGCCCACTCCGCCATCGGAGGCCAGCCACCGGTCACCCGACTGACCAACCTCCCTGGACATCACACCTAGGCGCCGGCACCGGCAAAGGGTCACCGTGACCTTTGGCGCTGTGGGTGACCGTTCTGAACGGTCACCCACACGCCAAACCGTCACGGTGACCCTTTGCGTTCGGGCCGCACCCAACGGCAGGGTGGTTCACGCGGCTCTACGAGCAGGAGGCAGTACGCCGGCACCGGCAAGGACCCGTGCCAGGCGATCTCGCGAGAGGGCGGTCGCCCAGTCCCATCGCACGGCGCGAGGCCGGATCCGCCTGATGCGGTCCTCACGAACCTTCTCGTCCCAGAGCACCTCCTCGGGGGAACGACCAGCGGTGAACTCCTCCCGGAAGTACTTGCCCTTGCCGTCGAACTCACCGAAGACACCCAGGTCCGGCCAGTCGAAGTCGACGATGTCGTCGCCCGGCTGGTCACCTCGGGGAAACGCCACCTGCAGCTGAGGCCGCGGGACGCCCAGCAGCTCCATCTGCCCGCGGCTGAGCGACTCCCCCGCCGAACCGGAACGGGCATCCGCGAGCCGAAGAAGGCGCTCAGCGCGGGCATGGCCCTTCATTCGCGGCGAGATCAGCTCGATGAGGTCCTCGACCACCTCTCCAGCAGCCGGATCATCGGCGTCAGGACCGTTGAGCAGTCGCACAAGGTGGTCGAGTGGAAGCAGCGCGTTCGGTAAGCCGAGCGTCGAAGCGACCTGGACGGCCGTCCACCCGGGACTGGTCACCAAGAGCCCGCTCGCATGTATGACCACGTGCTCGTCCGGTATCGCCGCGCGGTGCACCTGGACGCCGGCCGCGGTACGCCGCGCCTTCCCGGGCCGAGTCGCGTGCACGAGCGCCAGGTCAGCACGGAGAAGCGGGCATCCCCAGAGATGGGCCGCCGTGACATGGGACAGCACCATCTCCTCCCGGCGCGCCTCGACCGTAGCGTCGATCCGCAGTCGATAAAGCTCTCCTGACTCGATCGTGGGGTCGACCGGCCGGTAGTACCCGCGGCGAATCCGCGCCAGGCTGCCGTCGAGATGGGGCGCCAACGCGCCTTCAAGCCGCCGCTGGCGGGATGAGACGAGTTGGGTGCGGGGGCCGGATTCAGCGCTCATGGCGCACATGATCGGCCCTGCCGCGCGGCCCCGCATCCGCGCAGGCACCGCCCTGTGGACAACCAAACGGTCACGGTGACCTCTTGCGGTGTGGGTGACCGCTCTGAACGGTCACCCACACCGCAAAGGGTCACGGTGACGTTTTGCGAAGAGCCGCGTCGGCCCCCGTGACGCCACGGCGGCTGTGGCGATAGCCGTAGCCGAAGTAGAGCCCGAAGCCGATCACCATCCAGACGAGGAACCGCAGCCAGGTCTCGAGGCTCAGGTTGAGCGCCAGGTAGAGGCAGATCAGGGCAGCGACGATCGGCAACACGGGGTTGAGCGGCACGCGGAAGGAGCGCTCCAGGTCGGGCCGGGTGCGCCGCAGCACCGGCACGGCGAGCGAGACGAGCGCGAAGGCAGTCAGCGTGCCGATGTTGACCATCTCCTCGAGCTTCTCGATCGGGGTGAAGGCGGCGACGACAGCCACCAGCGCGCCGACAGTCAGGGTGATCCGCACAGGCGTTCCCGTACGGGGACTGGTGCGCCCGAAGCCGAAGGGCAGCAGGCCGTCGCGGCTCATCGCGAAGAGCACGCGGACGGCGCCGATCATCAGCGTCATCACGACCGTCGTCAGGCCGGCCACCGCGCCGGCGGCGATCAGCGTCGCGAAGCCGTCATGGCCGACGTCGCGGAAGGCGCTGGCGAGCGCTGCTGCCGTGTCGATCTTGTCGTAGCGGACCATGCCGGTGATGACGAGCGCGACGGCGATGTAGAGGACCGTGCAGATCACGAGCGAGCCGATGATGCCGCGGGGCAGGTCGCGCTGCGGGTTCTTCGCCTCCTCGGCGGTGGTCGCCACGACGTCGAACCCGATGTAGGCGAAGAAGACGACCGACGCGGCGCTGATGATGCCGAGGACGCCGTACGTCTGCGGCTGAAGCCCGAAGACCCACTGCACGAGTGGCTGGGCCAGGCCGCTGGCGTCCACCGGATCGGCCCGCGGCGGCACGAAGGGGTGGTAGTTGGCGCCGTGGATGTAGAAGAGCCCGGCGACGATGACGAAGAGGACGATGAAGAGCTTCACCCCGACCAGGATGAGGTTGACTCGCATCGACTCCTTGATCCCGATGGCGACCAGCGCGGCAAGGACGAGGACGAGGAGCAGGGCGAGCACGTTGACGTGGCCGAAGGAGAAGTGCTCGGCGTCAGCCGGGCCGATGCTGTCGGGCCAGCCCAGGCCGATCTCGTCGAGGAAGGTGGTCGCGTACGTGCTCCAGCCCTGCGCCACCACGGACGCACCGAGCATGAGCTCGAGGACGAGGTCCCAGCCGATGATCCACGCGATCAGCTCGCCCAGCGTCGCGTAGGAGAAGGTGTACGCCGACCCGGAGACCGGCAGCGTCGACGCGAACTCGGCGTAGCAGAGCGCCGCGAGTCCACAGCAGATCGCTGCGAGGGCGAAGGAGAAGACCACGCCGGGGCCGGCGAACTGGGCGGCCGCCTTGCCGGTGAGGGTGAAGATCCCGGCGCCGATGATGACGCCGATGCCGAAGACGGTGAGGTCGAGCGCGGTGAGCTTCCGCTTCAGCTGGTACTCCGGATCGTCGGTGTCACGCAGGGACTGCTCCACCGACTTCGTGCGTAGGACGTCCATGCGCCCTGTGTGCCCCGAGGGACGAAAATTCAACCGTCAGGCTGAGGACTCGGCCTCGGCGACGTCTGCCGGGTGGGTGTGCTCGGCCAGCTCCTCGATGACGCTCAGCGCGATGGCCTGGGGCGTGAGGCCGATCCGCCCGAGGATCTTCGGCCGCTTCGCGTGGTCGAGGAACTCCTGCGGGATGCCGTGGATGCGCACCGGGGTCGTGACACCTGCGGCGGTCATGGTCTGCAGCAGCACCGCGCCGACCCCGCCGATCACCCCGTTGTCCTCGATCGTGACGACCAGGCGGTGCTGTCCGGCGAGCTCGACGACCGCCGGGTCGACCGGCTTCACCCAGCGCGGGTCGACGACGGTCACGCCGAGCCCCTGGGCGACGAGCCGCTCAGCGACCCCCATCGCCGTCTCGGCCATGGCGCCGACGGCGACGACGAGCACGTCGCGTGGCCCCGACCGCAGGAGTACGTCGGCACCCCCGACGGTGCTCACGGCCTCGATTTCGGCGGGCGGCGGGCCCTTGGGGAAGCGCACGACGGTGGGCGCGTCTGAGACCTCCACGGCCTCGTCGAGCAGCTCGCACATCCGGGTGACGTCACGGGGCGCGGCGAGTCGCAGCCCGGGCACGACCTGCAGCATCGACATGTCCCACATGCCGTTGTGGCTGGCGCCATCGTCACCGGTCACGCCCGAGCGGTCGAGCACGAACGTGACGCCACAGCGGTGCAGCGCGACGTCCATGAGGACCTGGTCGAAGGCCCGGTTGAGGAAGGTCGCATAGACCGCGAAGACCGGATGCAGGCCGCCCATGGCCAGGCCTGCGGCCGACGTGGTCGCGTGCTGCTCGGCGATGCCGACGTCGAAGGTCCGCTCAGGGAAGCGGCGCTGGAACGCGTCGAGCCCGACGGGGTGCATCATCGCCGCCGTGATCGCGACGACGTCGGGGCGCCGCTCGCCGATCGACACGATGTGGTCGGAGAAGTGGTCGGTCCAGATCCGGCCTTTGGGCTTCTCGGCCCCGGTCTGGACGTCGAAGGGACCGGGGGCGTGGAACTGGTCGGCCTCGTGGCGCTCGGCGGGGTCGTAGCCGAAGCCCTTGCGCGTGATCGCATGGACGATGACCGGACCGCCGTAGCCCTTGGCCTGCTTGAGTGCCTGCTCCATGGCCGCCCGGTCGTGACCGTCGACGGGGCCGACGTACTTCAGCCCGAGGTCCTCGAAGAGACCCTGCGGGGCGAGCGCGTCCTTGACGCCCTTCTTCATGGCGTGCAGCACCTCGTAGGCGGGGGCGCCGACGCCGGGCACCTGTGGGAGGCGGCGCTTGATCGTGTCGAGGACGCGCTCGTAGCGCGGGTTGGTGCGCAGGGTCGTCAGTGCGGTCGCGAGACCGCCGATCGTCGGCGTGTAGGAGCGGCCGTTGTCGTTGACCACGATCACGAGCCGGGACGAGTGCGCGATCGCGATGTTGTTGAGCGCCTCCCAGGCCATGCCACCGGTGAGTGCACCGTCGCCGATGACGGCTACGACGTGGCGGTCCTCGCCGCGGATCGCATAGGCCTTGGCCAGGCCGTCGGCGTAGCTGAGGGCCGTGGAGGCGTGGGAGTTCTCGACGAGGTCGTGGTCGGACTCCGCCTGGCTCGGGTAGCCGCTCAGGCCGCCCTCGCGGCGGAGGGTGTCGAACTGGTCGACCCGTCCGGTCACCAGCTTGTGCACGTAGGACTGGTGGCCGGTGTCGAAGACGATGCTGTCCCGCGGCGATTCGAAGACACGGTGGAGGGCCAGGGTCAGCTCGACGACGCCGAGGTTGGGCCCGAGGTGACCGGTGTTGGTGGCGACCGTCCGGATCAGCAGGTCACGGATCTCGGCCGCAAGGGCGACGAGCTGGCCCTCGTCCAGTCCGTCGAGATCCCGGGGCGACGAGATCTGCTGCAGCACACCCATGGCCAGCAGACTACCGGCGCGATCGTTACGCCCGCGAAACCTCCCTGCCGATCCACTGAGGGAGAGTCCCACGCCATGGAGATCCTGTCGAAGGCCTGGCAGACGGACCTGGCGCTGCGGGAGGCGTCGGGGAGCGACGTCGAGGATCACGGCACCTGCATCCTGGTTCGGACACCGGCCAACCCGACGTACCACTGGGGCAACTTCCTGCTGCTGCGGCGCACGCCCGTGCGCCGGGACATCCCGGCGTGGATCGAGGTGTTTCGGGAGGCCTTCCCCGAGGCCTCCCACTGTGCATTCGGCGTCGACGACCCGACCGGCGACCTGACCGACCTTCGTCCCTTCGCCGAGGCCGGCTTCACCACCGAGGTGACCCGCGCGATGACGGCGACCTCACTGCGGCTCACCCGACGCCGCACGACGAACGCGACCTTCCGCCAGCTCAAGACCGACGAGGACTGGGAGCGGCGGATCGCACTCTCCGTCCTGGTCGACCAGGACCGTTTCGGGAACGGGTTCCCGGAGTTCGTCCGCCGCAAGGCCGCGGCCGAGCGCGCGCTCGCCGACTCGGGGGCCGGTGACTGGTTCGGCGCGTTCGTGGGCGACGAGATGGTGGCGGGGCTGGGGATCTTCTCCACCGGCCATGGCCCTGCCCGTTTCCAGGACGTGGTGACGCATCCGGCCTGGCGGCGTCGCGGCCTCGCCTCCGGACTCGTGGTGCACGCGGGCGACTACGCCGTCACGGCGCTGCGCGCGGACTCGCTGGTCATCGTCACCGAGCCTGACAATCCTGCCCGCCGGGTCTATGAGGCCGTCGGCTTCGTCGACCGGGAGGCACAGCTGCAGGCCACCCTGATCAGGTGATCTGGGTGGCCTGCAGTCAGAAGCGACGCGCCGCGGTGCGTCAGTCGTTGTCGATGATCGTCACGGGGGCGATGACCGACCTGCTGAAGCCTCGGTGGAAGCCCCGGTGGGAGGAGTGGGTGCCGGAGCGCGAGCTCGGCGTCGCGGTCGAGTCCGCCGTCGGCCTGAACTTCACGAGGAAGACCTCGCTCCGCTCGTCGGTGGTGTCATCGAGGACCGGGACCGTCACGGTCGCCGAGCGCTCACCGGCCTTGATCGTCACGGTGCCGGAGCTCGCGGTGTAGTCCTCACCGGCGGTCGCGAAGCGCTTGTAGCCCTTGTACGCCCCGTTGTGACCACGGAAGCCGCGGTACGACGTGTGCGTGCCCCGCCGCTGCGAGGTCGACGATGGCACGGTGCGGTCGAGGGTCGACCAGGTGTAGGTGATGTCCTCCGTGGCAGGCTTGCGCAGCTTGAGCTTGACGGCGGCCGTGCCGGCGCCCTCGGCGACGGACGTGGGGCGAGCCCCCGCGAAGGGCTTCGCATGGCCGCGGTGATGACCCTCGTGGGCCATGGCGGCGGGGGCAGTGGCGCCCAGGGCGAGAGCGCCGACGGCGGCGCCTGACAGGATCCGAGATGTGGTCTTCATGTCAGCCATGTTAACTAGGGTGGTCTAGACCACTCAAGGTCAGACCGAGGTTCCTTCGGGCGCATGACCGCCGTTCGGGTCCTTGAGACCGCCGGCGCAGGAGACACCGGACTCAGGCGCCGCCTCCCCGTGCCCGAACTTCGCGAGGAAGGCGCCGATGCGCGGGTCATCGGCCGAGGACAGCGGCAGCTGGATCCCCCACACGGTCAGCACGACCTTGGCCGGAATGCCGGGGTACGGCGCCATGATCCCGTTCGCCGGAAGCTCCTTCGCCAGTTTGGCGACCTGGTCCCGGGAGAGGTCCGGGTCGTAGGCGATCCAGACGGCCCCGTGCTCGAGGTCATGCACGGCGTTCTCATCACGCACCGGCACGTCATAGACGCCACAGGCGAGCCATACAGGGTCGTGCTCGCCGCCGACCGGCGGGGTCTGGGGATAGTCGACCGAGCCGTCGGTGTGGGCGTTGCTCAGATGGGCGTAGGTGTGCACACCGCGGATGCCGGCGTACGACGCCGAGAGCGTCTCGACCGTGTGCTCGGGGCGGACCATCGGCCATGCGGCGAGTCCGGCGACGAGCATCACCGCGAGGACGGTCACGGCGATGACGAGTCCCCGGCGGCGGCGGCGCCGCGGCGGCGGGGTCGGTCCGAGGATCTCCAGCGCCGCCCCTTCAGTCACGGAGCAAGGGTAGTGAGCGCCCCGGCGCCGCCTTCAACGAGACACGTGTCACGCATACCTTCCGTATCCGTTAGTGTGCGCCCCATCACACCCTTGGGAGGACAGATGGGCGTAGAACACGCGCGACTGGCGAAGCGGCTCGGCGTTCCCGAGACCCGCCTCGCGGCACTTCAGGACCACAGGGCGGAGGACCTGGCCCGGCTCGACGCGGTGATCGACCGCGCGATGGAGTCCGAGGACAGGGCCTTCGACGGCGCCCTGGACGAGGCGCTGCGCTTCGTGCCCCGGCTGGTGCGCGGCCCGGCCCAGAAGCTGCTCTTCCCAGGAGGCCGCCGTGGGTGACCTCGCCAGCCGGATCGAGATCCGCAAGCTCGCCCATGAGCTCGGCGCCACCGAGGAGGAGCTCGCCTTCCTCGCCTCCAACTCCCCGACCCAACTCCGCGAGCTCCGCACCGACGTGAGCAACGCACTCTTCGCCCGGCACGAGGACCGCGTGACGCGGCTCGCCTCCCTCAGCAAGCTGCTGCCCGTCCCCCTCACCGCCAAGATCGCCGAGCTGGCGTTGGGCCCGATGCTGTCGGCCCGCGTCGCCGGCGCCCTCGACCCGCGCGACGCCGCACGACTCGCGGGCCACCTCTCCCCCGGCTTCCTGACGACCCTCGCGGTCTCGCTCGACCCGCAGCGGGTCGCACCGATCGTCTCCCTGCTTCCCGACGATCTCATCGTCGACGTGGGCCGACGCCTGCTCGAGCGGGAGGAGTTCCTCGTACTCGGACGGTTCGTGTCGATCATCGACGCCGACGTCGCGCTCCGGGTCGTCGAGGTCGCCAGCGAGCACGCGCTGCTCCAGACCGCGCTCTTCGCCGACGACCCGTCCTCACTGGACGCCATCGTCGAGCATCTCTCCGACGACACGCTCGCCGGCATCATCCGCGCGGCCTCCGAGGCCGATGCGTACGACGCCGCCGTCGCGATCCTCGCCGCCCTCTCCCCCGAGAGCTGCACCCGCATCGTCGCGCAGGCCGATGCCGTGAGCCCGGACTCGCGCGACGAGCTGGTGAGGGCCATTGCCTTCAACGAGGTGTGGGCAGAAGTCCTGCCTGCGATGCACGCGGTCGAGCAGCCGACGCTCGCCGGGTTGATCAATGTGCCCAGCACCCTCGACATCGAGCTCGTCGACCATGTCGTGGCAGTGGCGCGTGAGATCGGCGTGGCCCCCGTGCTGGTCCAGCTCATGCTCGCGATGGACGACGAGCACCTCGACGTACTCAAGGAGTCGACCGCCCTGCGGGATCCCGCGACGCAGAGGTGGCTGCTGGACAACGCCGGCGTGGCGTCGCGCCTGGTCGAGGCGGTGCTCAGCCAGCTCTCGCTGAACTGAGCACCGCCCCGAGCGGTTCAGTGATCGATCAGCTGGCCGGAGCCGGCGTCGTGTCGTTGTCGGTGATCGTGACGGCCACACGCGGCTTCTTGACGTGTGCAGCCTTGCCGTTGAACTTGATGTAGAAGGTCTCGGTCCCCTCGACGGTGGCGTCGTCGATGATCGGCACGACGAGGTCGGCGCTCTTCTCACCCTTGGTCAGGACGACGCGGCCCTTGACGGCGGCGTAGTCGGCGCCTGCCGTGGCCGCACCCTTCTTGCCGACGGACTGGGTCGACCAGTTGAGCTTGAGCTTCCTCTTGGCCTTCTTGGTGAGCGTGACGGTGACGGTCACGAACCCGGCGTCCTCGGAGACGGTGACCCCGGTGACGGAGGCCTTCGGCTTGGCGGGCTTCGCAGCGTCGGCAGCCGCGGTGCCGAGGGCGAGTGAGGACAGAGCGAGAGCGGCCGTGCTGGCAGCGGTGACAGCGGCCTTGGTGAGAGCGTTCATACCCTGCACATGTCACAGCGCCCCCGCGTTGTTACGCGGGGGCGCTGTTCGGATCGACGGATGGCGTCAGCCAGCGACCAGGTTCCGCAGCACGTACTGCAGGATGCCGCCGTTGCGGTAGTAGTTCGCCTCACCGGGAGTGTCGATGCGGACGACCGCGTCGAACTCCACACCGGTGTCCGTGGTGACCTTGACCGTCTTCGGCGTCCGGCCCTCGTTGAGCTCGGTGATCCCGGTGATGGAGAAGGTCTCCTCGCCGGTCAGGCCCAGGCTGTCGGCGTTCTCACCGGCCGGGAACTGGAGCGGGATGACGCCCATACCGATGAGGTTGGAGCGGTGGATCCGCTCGAACGACTCGGTGATGACGGCCTTGACGCCGAGGAGCGAGGTGCCCTTGGCGGCCCAGTCACGCGAGGAGCCCGAGCCGTACTCCTTGCCACCGAGGACGACGAGCGGGATGCCCGCGGCCTGGTAGTTGACGCTGGCGTCGTACACGGGGACGACGGGGGCGTCGGCCTGCGTGAAGTCGCGGGTCAGGCCACCCTCGGTGCCGGGTGCGACCTGGTTCTTGATCCGGATGTTGGCGAAGGTGCCGCGGATCATGACCTCGTGGTTGCCTCGACGCGAGCCGTAGGAGTTGAAGTCGCGCTGGGCGACGCCGTTCTCCGCGAGGTACTTGCCGGCCGGGCTGTCGGCCTTGATGTTGCCGGCCGGGCTGATGTGGTCGGTCGTGACGGAGTCACCGAGCTTGAGGAGCACGCGGGCACCCTCGATGTCGGTCACCGGGCTCGGCGTCAGGGACATGCCGTCGAAGTACGGCGCCTTGCGGACGTACGTCGATGCGTCGTCCCACGTGAAGGTGTCACCCGTCGGGGTGGGGAGGTTCTGCCAGCGCTCGTCACCCGCGAAGACGTCGGCGTAGTCCTTGGTGAACATGTCGGAGTCGATCGCCTGGGCGATGGTCGTCTCGACCTCGGCCGGGGACGGCCAGATGTCCTTGAGGAAGACGTCGTTGCCGTCGGTGTCCTGACCGATCGGGTCGTTGAACAGGTCGACGTCCATCGAGCCGGCCAGCGCGTACGCGATGACGAGCGGCGGCGACGCGAGGTAGTTCATCTTCACGTCCGGGTTGATGCGACCCTCGAAGTTGCGGTTGCCGGAGAGCACCGAGACGACCGCGAGGTCCTTCTCGTTCACCGCGGCGGAGACCTCGGGGATGATCGGGCCCGAGTTGCCGATGCAGGTGACGCAGCCGTAGCCGACGAGGTTGAAGCCGACCTTCTCGAGGTACGGCGTGAGGCCGGCCTTGTCGTAGTAGTCGGTGACGACCTTCGACCCGGGGGCGAGCGTGGTCTTGACCCACGGCTTGCGGGTCAGGCCCTTCTCCACGGCCTTCTTGGCCAGGAGCGCGGCACCGATCATCACGCTCGGGTTGGAGGTGTTGGTGCAGGACGTGATGGACGCGATCGTGACCGCACCGTGGTCGAGCTCGAACGTCGTCCCGTCCTCGAGGGTCACCTCGACCGGGTTGGAGGCGCGGCCACCGTCCTTGGGCGCGGCCGAGAGGAAGTCCCGCGGGGCCGCCTCACCGTTGGACTGCGCCGGGTCCTTGGAGGGGACGTCGGAGCCGGGGAAGCTCTCCTCGACGGACTCGTCGTAGCCCTTGGTGTCCTGTGTGTCACCGGCGTAGTCGACCAGCGCGCCGCGGAAGGACTGCTTGGCGTTGGTGAGCTCGACGCGGTCCTGGGGACGCTTCGGGCCGGCGATCGACGGCACGACGGTGGAGAGGTCGAGCTCGAGCTTCTCGGAGAAGCGCGGCTCAGCGGCGGGGTCGAGCCAGAGGCCCTGCTCCTTCGCGTAGGTCTCGACGAGCTTGAGCTGCTGCTCATCGCGGCCCGTGAGGCGCAGGTAGTTGATCGTCTCGTCGTCGATCGGGAACATCGCGACGGTCGAGCCGAACTCGGGGCTCATGTTGCCGATGGTGGCGCGGTTGGCGAGCGGCAGCGCCGCGACACCGGCGCCGTAGAACTCGACGAACTTGCCGACGACGCCGTGCTTGCGCAGCATCTCGGTGATCGTGAGGACGAGGTCGGTCGCGGTGGAGCCTTCGGGCAGGTCGCCGGTCAGCTTGAAACCCACGACGCGCGGGATCAGCATGGAGACGGGCTGGCCGAGCAGGGCCGCCTCTGCCTCGATGCCGCCGACGCCGAAGCCGAGGACGCCGAGGCCGTCGACCATCGTGGTGTGGGAGTCGGTGCCGACGCAGGTGTCGGGGTATGCCAGGAGCTCGCCGTCGACCTCACGGGTGAAGACGGTGCGGGCCAGGTGCTCGATGTTGACCTGGTGGACGATGCCGGTGCCCGGCGGGACGACCTTGAAGTCGTCGAACGCGGTCTGGCCCCAGCGCAGGAACTGGTAGCGCTCCTTGTTGCGGTCGTACTCGATCTCGACGTTCTTCTCGAACGCCTCGGGCGTACCGAAGACCTCCGCGATGACCGAGTGGTCGATGACCATCTCGGCCGGGCTCAGCGGGTTGATCTTCGTCGGGTCGCCGCCGAGGTCGGCCGCGGCCTCACGCAGGGTGGCGAGGTCGACGATGCACGGGACGCCGGTGAAGTCCTGCATGATCACGCGCGCCGGCGTGAACTGGATCTCCTTGTCCGGCTCGGCGTCCTGGTCCCAGCCGGCGAGCGCCTTGATGTCGTCGGCCGTGATGTCCGCGCCGTCCTCGGTGCGGAGCAGGTTCTCCAGGAGGACCTTGAGCGAGTACGGCAGGGACTGCACGTCCAAGCCGTCGCCCGTGACCGCGTCGAGGCGGAAGATCTCGTAGTCGGTGCCGTCCACCGAGAGGGTGCTCTTGGCACCGAAACTGTTCTTGCTGGCCATGGTTCCCATCCTGCCGTCCGCGTGGGCGCCGTTGAAAGTAAGGCTCGCCTTGCTTCGCGTCGCTCGCTTGCTCATTTGTCTTGATATCAAGATACACGATATCAAGCGGCCTAGGTGGGCGGTCCTGCGTGCCGCCGTCACTCAGGCAGCGGGTCGCGCTGATGCAGGAGGATGGAGCCCGTGACCATCGTCCTGGCTGTGCTCGCCGCCGTGGCCCTCGTCGCGACCGTCGCCGTCGCGATCACCGCGCTCCTCCTTCGCCGACGCGTCGCCGCGCTCTCGACCACCGTGCTCGGGTTGCAGGAGGAGGTGGCCGCGCGTGCGGAGGGACCGGCAGCTCCGGCAGTTCCGGGCGACCTCGGACCGCGCCGCCTGATCACGATCGAGATCCTCAACCCGCTCGAGGTCGCCGCCAAGCACTCGCGTGCGGCGAAGCTCCTCGGCGGCGTCACGCCCGCGATGATCTCGCGGATCGTCTACGACCAGGCCAGCACGCAGATCCTGGAGACCCTCGAGGAGGAGGGCATCGCGGCCGAGGTACGGGTCCATGTCGGCTGACCTCCTTGCCCGGCTCCTGGTCTTGGCCGCGCTGGTGGCAGCCGGGCTGGCCATCGGCCTGGTCGTCATCACCGTGCGAGGCTGGCTCGCCGCCAGCGCCGCCGCCGAGGACGTACGCCGACAGCTGCTGCGTCGCGCCGCGTGGCGGGAGGAGGCGACCCGACTCCTCGCGCTCCGCTCGCCGTTGGCCGACAGCGCCCAGCGGGCGGCCGATGCGGTCGACCTCGGGGCAACCGTCACCCGGCTCGGCCACGAGACCGTCGCCGGCCTCTCCTTCGCCCTGCTCGACGCGATCCCCGCGACCCGCGGGAGGACCACGCGCTTCCGTCGCAGGCACGACGAGATCGCCGGACGGTTCTACAGCGCGATCAACGACGCCACCACCACCGCCCGCCGCGCAGGGCGCGCGCTCACCGGTGACGAGGAGTGAGCAGGGCGACGCACTCGACGCGGTGCATCATCGGGCCGACGCCCGAAGACCTCAGGCGGCAGGCGCGGTGTAGGCCCAGGTGATCTCGGCGAAGGTCCAGCCGGCGCCGGCGACGGGCGTGTACTTGAGCACGAATCCGTGCGGACCGTAGGAGAGTGGCTCCAGCGTGCCGACGTGGTTCGCCCCACCGTCATCGGCTTTGAGGTAATAGCAGATGTAGCCGGCAGCCGCCTGCGGAGAGACGTAGCTGCCGGTGCAGTGCGAGTCGCCGGTGGTCACCGGAGCCGACCGGATCGTCTGGGCGGCCGCCGGGAAGGAGAACGACACCCCGCGCGCGTCGGTGGCCCCGCTCGCGTTGTAGGCCGTCGCGCCGTAGCCGGTGAGGACGCTGCCCGCGTTGATCGGCCGGTCCGCCCAGACCTGGCTCAACTGGGTCTTGGCGTCGTTGGAGAGTTTCTCGAAGCCCAGCGCGCCGTTGCCGACGTCGGCGTTGCTGATCGTGCCGTCCGCGATGTCGACGCTGGTGAGCGACTGGTTCGCGATCCGCGAGGAGTCGACCGAGTTGGGCACCAGCCTGCTGCCGGCGACGGAGGCGCCCGCGATGTCCTGTCCGCCGAGTGAGCCGTCGGCGACGTCGACGCCGCCGAGGGAGCCGTTCTTGATCTCGTTGCCGCCGATGCTGCCCGTGGCGACGTCGGCCGCGATGATCGAGCGGTTCTTGATCGTCTTCGAGGTCACGGAGTTCGGGGCGAGCTTCTTGACCACTGCGGCGACCGCCTGTCCCCCGCCGGTGCCGGCGACCGCGATCAGGAGCGCCAGGGTGGCGGCGACGTTGGCATAGCTGAATCGGGGCAGGCGCAGGCGCATGGCGCCCATGATCCGTCAACCGGCCGCTGGCGCCAAGAGCGCGACGCACTCGCCATGGTGCGTCATGCACGATCCTCGGCATGCCTCGCCCATCCCCGATGCAGGTGCCGGTCGCGGAGCGGGCGAGGGCCTGGCTCACTCATCTCTGGAGCCGCAGCGCAAGGGCCGGGCAGACCCCGACGACCTGACGCGCACGGGCCATCTCGTCCTCGCCCAGTTCCGGCGGCAGCAGGGGGAAGCCCCAAGGGTCGGTACCGATGCGCTCACCCCACAGTTGAGCGCACAGTCCGTGTCCGTCGCAACGCGTCCAGTCGACCTCGAGTCGCGCGCTCACGCCGCACCCCCCGAGGTCAGCGGAAGCACGCCGCGGGTCGGGCGGCCGCAGCCACGACCCAAGCGGTGTAGCTCGATCTCCTCGGCGTACGCCGTCAGACCCGTGCCCAGGAACCGCACGGCTCCCGTGGGGTGGGCACACGCGCCACGACCGGAGATCAGCCCGGCCCGTCGCTTGAGTGCGTCCACGTCCGGGAGCGCGCCGGCGTGGAGGGCGCCCAGGTCGCGCGCGAGGGAGTCGAGCCCGAAGACACACGGTCCGCACTGCCCCGCCGATTCGCGGGCGAGCCACTGCCCGACGCGGGCGAGCTCCCCGAGGGCGCAGGTGTCATCGGGAAGTACGGCGACCACGCCGGCGCCCCAGGCCAGTCCGGCCGCCTTCAGCGCCGATCGGTCGACCGTCAGATGGGCCGCGGACGACCAGACGCCGTGATAGCCGCCGATCAGCACGGGCCGGCCGTCGAGTGCGCCGGTGAGGTCTCGGAGCCGCAGGCCGTGCGGCACCTCGATCACGCCGCGATGGGGCACGTCGCCGACGAGCGTCACGAGCGTGGTGCCCGCCTCATGCGGGAGTCCGCCCGTCAGGCCCGAGTCCGCGAGGACGCCCAGCGCGGCGAACGTCTCCACGTTCGACGCGAACGTCGGTCGTCCCAGGAGTCCCCGCTCCGTCGGCAGCACGCGACGCCCCTCGGGCACGGCGGGGCGGTTCTCGAGCCCGTTGATCGCCGCCCGGACCTCGCCGGACACGAAGCCGCCCTCCGAGCGCACCACCCGGATGTCGCGAGCATCGCGACGCTCCGCGCAGGCCGCGAGCAGGGCGTCCGCCGAGACCGGGTCGTGCACGGTGATTGTCGCGCCGCGCGCGCTGAGGGCGGTGGCGACCACGACGACCCCGTCGATGACCCGGTGGGGCGCCGACCGCATCAGCACGCGGTCCTTCCAGCTCGAGGGATCGCTCTCGCTGCCGTTGACGAGCACCTCGGCACCCGGACCGACGGCGGCGAGCTTCGCGCTCACCGGGAACCCGGCGCCGCCGCGCCCCAGGAGGCCTGCTTCGCGGGTCGCCGTACACAACCAGGCATGGGTGCGCGGGATCGGCGCGCCCGCGAACCCTCGGTGCTCGGGGTAGCTCACCGGTCGGTTGCCGGAGGTGCCCGCCAGCAGCACCGCCGGCCCGACGGACAGCACCGGCGGTGTGGCGGAGTGGCGGGTCCGCCGCTGCGTGTTCGGGCTTGTCGTCATGGTCATCGAAGGGCTCCGATCGGTTGGTGATGGTCCAGCCGCAGGCGGCCGGTCGTGTCGGGGATCCGGCGCGGTGGAGCGCCGAGCCGGAGTGCGGCGGCGGTGACCACCGTGGCGCCGCAGAGGACGTACGTCGCGGCGCCCCACCAGGTGCGGGTGTCGGTGCCGCCGAAGATGCCGTGGGCCATGCTCAGCGCCCAGCCGAGGTACGCCGACGTGTGGACGATGCGCCACGTGCGAGCAGCGCGCGCCGACCCAGCCAGCCGGTGGCGCAGGCCGCCCGAGAGGCCCGTGAGGATGAAGGCATAGAGCGCGAAGACGCCGAGGGCGACGGCGACGGGGCGATAGCCGGCCGCGAACGGGAACAGGAGCGTCGTCGCAGGCACGCTGACGTAGGCATCCGCCAGTGTGGCCGCGATGTGCAGACCGAGCACGACGAGGCCGAGGACGCCCACGCTGCGATGGACGAGTTGACGTATCAGCCGCGATTGTCCAGCGCCGCCACGAGTGGCGAGCGCACCGAGCGCGGTCGACGCGGTGAGGGCGAGCAGGGCGACAAAGCCGAGTGCGCGAATGAGGTACCAGAGCGTCATCAGGCGGCCCTCGACTCCGACGGCCAGGTACCCCACGTCGTGACATCGTGGCGGTGGTCGACGAGCCTCGCGGGAAAGCGGCGCTCGCGGATCCGACGGCCGGCGGCGATGTCGTCGACCAGCGCCCAGGTGCTCACCACGTTGGCGGTCAGCGCCGAGGGGGCGGCGATGCTGGCGGTGCGCCACATCCCGGACGCCGGCTCGCCCGTGCGCGGGTCGACCACGTGATGGGCCGGCCGGCCGTCGGGACCGGTCCAGCGCCGGCCCACCAGCGAGGAGGTCGCCAGGCCGCCACCGGTGAGCCCGATCCGGACCGAGGGTCCCCCCTCGATCTCGGCGACGTCGACGAGCCAGTCGTGCTTGCCCGCAGCCGAGAGGTCGCCGCCGATCCCGACCAGCGCCGGGGCGCCGTACTTCCGAAGGATGCGGCGGGCCGCCTCGTCCGCAGTCCAGGCCTTGGCGGTCGCGCCGAGGTCGAGCCGCATCCCCCGCGGTACGCCGAGCCGGCACAGCGTTCGGTCGACGCGGACCCGGTTCCAGCCGGGCGCGGGTTGCGGAGTCACGGCGGGCGTCCCCGTGCGGGCTCGAACGGTAGCGATATCGGCGTCGTACCCGAGCCCGATGAGCGCTGTGCCAATGGTCGGGTCGACTGCGCCGTCGGTGTCACGGGCGGCGTCGAGTGCGACGTTGACCAGGTGGAGCGCGAGCGGACTGACCGGCACGAGCTCGCCGGCATGGTCGTTGACGCGCTCGAGCTCGGAGTCGGCGCGGAACCGGCTGGCGGCGGCCTCGACCTTCCCCATCAGCTCGCTGACGATCCGCGTGGCGCCGTCGAGGTGACGGGGCTCGATCACGGCGACCGTGACGGCGCACGACCAGTCGCGCCACGCCGCGAGGTTCGGGGATGCCCTCATGAGGAGTGGCTCGATCCGCTCGCTGAGCCGTTGCTGCCGGAGTTGACCGTCGAGCCGGTGTCTCCGGAGGTGGTGCCACTCGCGCTGTCATTGCTCGAGCTCGTCGTACCGCTGTCATAGCCGCTGTAGGAACCGCTGCCGGATGAGGTCGTGGTGGATGTGGTGGTCGTCGACGTCGTCGCCGCGGTCGACGCGGTCGAGTCATGGGCTGCGACCGTGAGGGCCGCGGTGCCCAGCAGGCTGGCACCGACAGCGCCGAACAGCCAGCGACGGGCGCGGATGAGGGGACTTGGTTTCGTGGACATGTCTTCACCGTGGGGGCTCGGTCTATGAGACTCATGTGGAGCCTTGATGAACGGTCACTCATCAGGAACGCATAGGAAGCGGCTGGCGCACGCCAAGACGAGCGTCCTCGGATGGCCACGTGCGGGCTCGCGGCCCGTCGACACGGCTAAGGTCGATTCCCGACGGTCCGTACGAACCACTTGACGGAGGTGTGATGAGCGAGCGCCCGCAGTTGACGCGCCCTGACGGGTCGCCCATGCGTGTGCTGGTCGTCGAGGACGAGGACACACTCGCGCAGCTGCTGTCGATGGCGTTCAAGTACGAGGGTTGGGAGGTCCTGACCGCCGGCGACGGCCCGAGCGGCGTCCGGGCCGCCCGGGACTTCCGGCCCGACGTGGCGGTCCTCGACGTGATGCTGCCGGGCTTCGACGGACTCGAAGTACTCAAGAGGCTGCGCGCCGAGACGATCGCCGCACCGGTCCTCTTCCTGTCCGCGAGGGATGCCGTGAGTGACCGCATCGCCCGGCATCACCGCCGGCGGCGACGACTACGTCACGAAGCCGTTCAGCCTCGAGGAGGTCGTGGCCCGCGTGGGCGGCATGCTGCGCCGGGTCGGAGCGGCCGCCTCAGGAGATGACAGTCTGATCGTCGTCGGCGACCTCACCCTGGACGAGGCCAGCCGCGAGGTGACCCGTGGCGGTCAGCAGATCGAGCTCACTGCGACCGAGTTCGAAGTCCTGCGTCACCTGATGCTGAACCCACGCCGTGTGCTGTCCAAGGGACAGCTGCTGGACAGTGTGTGGCACTACGACTTCGGTGGTCAGACCAACGTGGTCGAGCTCTACATCTCCTACCTGCGGCGCAAGATCGACGCGGGTCGCCCCCCGATGATCCACACCGTTCGCGCCGTCGGATACGTGCTCAAGCCGGCGGAGTGATGTTCGGACGACGCCGTGCCGACGATGCGCCCCGTGGCCGTCGGCACTCGCTGCGGCTCCGACTGGTGATCGTGCTGGTCACCCTGCTCGCCGTTGTGTCGGCACTGGTCGGGTTGATCACCGTCGTCGCGTTGCGGGGGTTCCTCGTCGGACGCCTCGACGCCTCTCTCACCGCGGCCGGGCAGCGCTCTTCGCAGGCCGGCACCCTGACGTCGGATGACGACGACCCGACGAATGCCGGTGGCAACCACTTCCTCCTGGCGCCCGGTCAGGCCTCGGGCACGCTCGGTGCGCGCGTCGTGAGCGGCAAGCTGACCCAGGTCGGGGTCCTGAAGGACGATGGGTCCATCCAGAACATCTCGATCGAGTCCGTGAGCGTGCTGCTGCACGTGGCCGTCGATGAGCGGCCGCACACCATCAACGTCGGGAGCTTGGGAGACTTCCGGGTCCTCGCCGCGCGCTCACCCGACGGCGACGTGCTCATCACCGGACTGCCGCTGGACGACGTCGACCGCGTCGTTCTCCGGCTGATCGCGCTGGAGGTCGCGGTGGCGGCCGGAGCGATCCTGGCGGCCAGCATCGTGGGCGCGATCATCGTCCGGCGCACGCTGCGTCCGCTGCAGCGTGTGGCCGGCACGGCAGAGCGGGTCAGCACACTGCCGCTCTCCCAGGGCGAGGTCGCGCTGACCGAGCGGATCGAGCGTCGCGACGTGGACGACCGCACCGAGGTCGGTCAGGTCGCCGGCTCGGTCAACCGTCTGCTCGACCACGTGACGGGTGCCCTGACGGCCCGCCACGAGAGCGAGACGAAGGTCCGCAGGTTCGTCGCCGACGCCAGCCACGAGCTGCGCACCCCGTTGGCGGCCATCCGCGGGTACGCCGAGCTCACCCGCCGCATCCGCCACGACGCACCCCCGCAGATCACCTACGCGATGGAGCGGGTCGAGTCGGAGGCCGCACGCATGACCACCATGGTGGAGGACCTTCTGCTCCTGGCCCGTCTCGACACCGACCCCGTGCTCGCCAGCGAACCGGTCGACCTGACGCACCTGCTCCTCGACGTGGTCAGCGATGCGACCGCCAGTGGGCCCGACCACAACTGGCGGACCAGATTCCCCGAAGCCCCGGTCCACGTGAGGGGGGACGCCGCGAGCCTTCATCAGGTGCTCGCGAACCTGCTCGCGAACGCGCGCGTCCACACGCCGCCCGGAACCACCATCACGGCGAGCCTGAGCGCCACCAACTCGACCACAGCCGTCATCACCGTCGTCGACGACGGACCCGGCATCCCGGAGGACCTCGTCGCGACCGTGTTCGAGAGGTTCGCTCGCGGCGAGTCCTCGCGCAGTCGAGCCTCCGGAAGCACGGGACTCGGTCTCGCCATCGTGCGCGCCATCGTCGAGGCACATCACGGCACCGTTGAGGTGACCACCAGGCCCGGACAGACGTCGTTCGTGGTGCGCCTTCCTGCGATCGAGTAGGCGGCGCCCCGCAGTCATACGCTTTCGATAAGGACGCGACACGGCCGCGCTAATCAGCCGGCCCGCTGTGAGGTCATGACCATCACAGCCTCGCCGGTGGCGACACCGAGCGAACTCCCCTCACTCGCCCCGGCGATTCCCGGCACGCCGATCCTCGACGTCGTCATCCCGGTCTACAACGAGCAGGCCGCCCTCGAGACGTCGGTCAGGAGGCTCCACGCCTACCGACTCCAGGCTCGTGGAGGGCACTGGTTCGAGTGGCGGTTCCTCACCCCTGCGCTGTTCCTGCAGCCGCATCCGTTCTCGCTCTCGTCCCATCCCCACGACAACACCATGCGGATCACGGTGCGCAATCTGGGAGAAGGTACAGGGCGACTGCGCCATGTCAGACCGGGCACCCGTGTGTTCATCGAAGGCCCCTACGGGAGGTTCACCGACTCGGCGCGTACTCGGGACCGACTGGTGCTCATCGGTGCGGGCATCGGCATCGCCCCGGTGCGCGCCGTCTTGGGTGCCACCCACCTCGAGGCCGGAAAGGCCGTCGTCATCCTGCGCGCCTCCACCCCCGGTGAGCTCTATCTCGCCGACGAGGTTCGCGCAATCTGCGCGGAACAGGACATCGACCTCGTCGAGCTCGTCGGGAACCGAGCCGGGGCGAGCTGGCTCCCTGCGACGCACGTCGGCCAGCACCTGGACGACCTGGTCCCGTGGGTTGCCGACGCCGATGTCTTCGCCTGCGGCCCCGAGGCGTGGATGGAGGCCGTCTTCGAGGATGCCCGCGTCTGCGGCGTGCCGAAGAGCCAGATGCACCGCGAGAGCTTCGCCTGGTGAGCGGCGCTCGAAGCCATTACGCGTCCGACGTCGTCGGACGTCCCAGCAGCGTCACGATGTTCCAGGAAGGAGGCAGCGCATGAGTGTGGGCGGCAAAGTCGCATCCGTGCTGACCGCCGCCGGCGTGATCGGCGTCGGTTGGTGGGTCGGGAGCCAGAACGACTCGACAGCGACCGTCGTCACTGACACGTCGACGAGCAGCGGCTCGACCAGCGTCTCTCCGACAGCCGCCGGCAGCTCCTCGTCCGGCACCGGCACGCCCTCGGCAACTGCCTCGTCCACGGCGTCGAGCGGGACGTACACCGGCAGCACCGAGTCAGACCGCTATGGCGAACTCACCGTCACCGTGACGATGTCCTCAGGCAAGATCTCCGACATCACCTACACCTCGACGGCACATGACGGACATTCGCTCGAGATCGAGAGTCGTGCCATCCCGACTCTGAAGTCCGAGGCCGTCGAGGCCAATTCCGCCGACATCGACACCGTCTCCGGCGCGACGTACACCTCGACGAAGTACAAGACGTCACTGCAGTCCGCTCTGGACAAGGCCTGATCCCCGTGATGCGTTCGTCCGTCAGGGCGACGAGGGCCCGGTGGGCCGTCGCGGCGGCAACGTTGGCCCTGACCGCGGGGTGCGGGGGCGGGCTGGGGTGGTCACCGAGCCGGCCCACCCAATCCATCGACGCCAGCGGCTTCGACGACAAGTACACCGCGGTGATCACCAGCATCACCTCGGCCACGAGCGATGCCGGCTTCGCGTGGGACAGCACGCCACCGACGCACGGGCTCATCGACAAGCTGGGCATCTGCTCGTGGCAGCTGCTCCAGTCCGGCACGTGGGCAGGCGACATGGGGCGGCTGCGCGACCTTCGGAACATCGTCAACCGCGCGCTGGTGCGCAACGGCTTCCACGCGGCGATCTGGAAAAAGGAATCCAGCACGCCCCTGCTTATCACCCAGGACTCCTCCCGAGCCTTGCTGGAGGTGAGGCTCGCGAACCCCGCCACGATCGCCATCTACAGCCCGGCGGCCGCTTCAACCTGCGACTCGTGACAGCGCTGAGCACCCTGGCAGCGGTGAGGTCGAGGTGGTCGAACGCCTTCTCGGCCGGATCCGCCCGGCGGGGCCCCACGCGCTACCTCGTCACGAGTTGCGCAACACACTCCACGTGGGACGTCATGGGGAAGAGATCGAAGGCGCGGATGCTCCGCAGTTCGTAGCCCCGCTCAGCGAAGAGCGCGAGGTCCCGCGCCAGGGCGGCTGGATCGCAGGCGACGTAGGCGATCGCCCTCGGCCCCCGCGCGACGACGGCGTCGACCACAGGCCGCCGCGCACCCTCCCGAGGCGGGTCGAGCACGACGAGGTCGAAGTCCTCGGTGTACGCCGACGCCAGCACCGTCGCGACATCACCCGCCGTCACCTCGGCGTCCGGCAGGTTGCGCGCGGACAGGGTGGAGGCGGTGCGGTCGCCCTCGATCGCGACGACCCGGCCACCGGTACCGACGCGGTCGGCGAGGAAGGCGCTGAAGAGGCCGACACCGGCGTAGAGGTCCAGCACCGACTCCCCCGGCTGCGGGTCGAGCCCGCGGAGCACCTCGGCCACCAGCGTGGCGGGCGCGGAGGGGTGCACCTGCCAGAAGCCGTCCGCGGCGACGGTGAAGTCGTGGGCGCTGTCAGCCACGGTCACCGTCTCGATGACCGTCCCCGGCACCGGCTCGCGGGCGTCCGTCCGGGCGATCAGGCAGTCGTCGATGGGGATGAGGTCGTGGGAGCGGAACTTCCGCATGGCGCGGCCGGCGGGGCTGTCGACGTACCGCTGACGGGTGCGCCAGCGCAGGCCGTCGGGAGCGCCGGCCACCTCCTCGACGACGACGTCGGAGTCGATCCCGGCGAGGCGCTTCAGCTGCTCCCGCACAACGGCGGTCTTGAGCTCCCGCTGTCCGGCGAGCGAGACGTGCTGGAAGTCGCAGCCACCGCAGCGGGCGGGGCCGGCGTACGGGCAGGGCGCGGCCACCCGATCGGACGAGGGCGTCAGGATCTCGACGGCGTCGCCGCGCCAGAAGCGGTCGCCGTCCGTGCCCTCGGTGATCTCGAGGACCACGCGTTCGCCCGGCAGGGTGTGGCGGACGAAGATCACGCGGAGGGCATCACCGTCGGCGACACGAGCGACGCAGTGCCCGCCGTGCGCGACCGGTCCGACCTCGACCTCGAAACGCTCCCCGACCCTCGAGCGACCGCGCGGCACCTTGGCCCGGGGCACCCGACCCCGCCGCTCAGGACGACCGCGACCACCACGACGAGGGCGGTCCGCGCTCACCGTCGGACCTGACCGTCCCGGTAGCCCTCAGAGCGGATGGCGCCCGGCGCCACCCACGTGGTGTCGCGCAGTTCCTTGGCCTTCGCGAGGCCGGAGGAGAGCTGGTACGGCACCGAGATGACCATGACGCCGGGGGTGAAGAGCAGCCGTGCCTTGAGCCGTAGGGCCGACTGGTTGTGCAGCGCCGACTCCCACCAGCGGCCGACGACGTACTCCGGGATGAAGACGGCGACGACGCCGCGCGGGTTCGACTTCCGGATGGCGGTGGCGTAGTCGACGATCGGGCGGATCAGCTCGCGGTACGGCGAGTGCAGCACCTTGAGCGGGATGTCGAAGTGCCGCTCGTCCCACTCCTCGAGGAGTCGCGCGGTGGTCTCGTCGTCGACGGAGACCGTGACCGCCTCGAGGGTGTTCGGCCGGGTGGCGCGGGCGAAGGCCAATGCCCGCAGGGTCGGCTTGTGCAGCTTGGACACCAGCACCATGGCGTGGACGCGGGTCGGCATGACCTTGTCCTCGTCCCCGGCCTTGAGCTCCTCGGCCACCGCGTCGTAGTGCTTCCGGATCCGGCGCATGACGATGTAGAAGAAGATCATCGCCAGGATCGTGATCCACGCGCCGGCGAGGAACTTCGTGATCAGGACGACCACGAGCACGACCGCGGTGAAGGTGAGGCCGATGGCGTTGATCGTGCGCGACTGCATCATCTTGCGACGCCTGCCCGCATCGGTCTCGGCGGCGAGCTCGCGCGTCCAGTGCCGGATCATGCCGAGCTGGCTGAGGTTGAAGCTGACGAAGACGCCGACGATGTAGAGCTGGATCAGACGGGTCGTCTGGGCGTCGAAGGCGACGATGAGCACCGTCGCCATGACGGCGAGGAAGACGATGCCGTTGCTGTAGGCGAGCCGGTCACCGCGAGCACTCAACGCACGGGGTGCGTAGCCGTCCTTGGCAAGGATCGAGCCGAGCACCGGGAAGCCGTTGAACGCCGTGTTGGCGGCCAGCACGAGGATCAGGCCCGTGACGGTGACGACGAAGTAGAAGGCCGGCGGGAAGTCGGCCCACACGGCCTTGGCGACCTGCGCGATGACGGCGTTCTGCGTGTGCGAGTCGCCGAGCGGCACGCCGTTGAGGAGGAGGCGGTGCTGGTCGTCCGGGTCGACGAAGCGCAGTCCCATCTCCCGCGCCAGCACGATGATGCTCACCATCATCGTGACCGCGATCAGGCCCAGCATCAGCAGCGTCGTCGCGGCGTTCTTCGACTTCGGTCGGCGGAAGGCGGGCACTCCGTTGGAGATCGCCTCGACACCGGTCAGCGCGGCACAGCCGCTGGAGAACGCACGCGCCAGGAGGAAGAGGAGCGCGGCGGTGTTGAGCGGGGACTCCATGCCCTCCCGCGGCACGATGTCGAACTTCGCGCTCTCGACGTGGGGGAGGTTGCCCGTCGCCCACAGGAAGAAGCCGACGATCGCGGTGCCGAGGATGGCGACCATGAAGGCGTAGGTCGGGATCGCGAACGTCGAGCCCGCCTCGCGGATGCCGCGCAGGTTCATCGCCGTCAGGATGATGACGAGTGCGACGGCGAGCGTGGCCTCATGGCCCTGCAGCGCTGGGATCGCGGCGCTCGCGTAGTTCGCTCCTGAGGAGATCGAGACCGCGACCGTCAGCATGTAGTCGACGATCAGTGCGCAGGCGACGGTCGTTCCGGCCCGCGCCCCGAGGTTGACCGTGGCGACCTCGTAGTCACCACCACCACTGGGATAGGCGTGCACCGTCTGGCGGTACGACGCGATCACCGCGGCCATGACGAGCGCGACCGCGATGGCGATCTTCCACGAGAACGCGTACGCCGACACCCCCGCCAGCGACAGCATGATGAAGACCTCGTCGGGGGCATAGGCCACCGACGAGAGCGCATCGCTCGCGAAGATCGGTAGCGCGATGCGCTTCGGTAGAAGGGTCTCCCCCAGCTGGGAACTGCGCAGCTTCCGACCGATCAGAATGCGCTTGGAGACGTCGCCGACACCCACGGGGCGCAACGCTATACGCTCGTCGGGTGCACGTTGTGATCATGGGATGCGGCCGCGTCGGCTCGACCCTCGCCCGCAGTCTCGAGGACCGCAACCACACGGTCTCCGTGATCGACTCCGAGCCCGACGCCTTCCGGCGTCTGGGCCCCGGATTCAACGGCGACAAGATCATGGGCATCGGCTTCGACCAAGAGGTCCTGGAGAAGGCCGGCATCCGTCGCGCCGACGCCTTCGCGGCGGTCTCCAGCGGTGACAACTCCAACATCATCGCGGCCCGCGTGGCCCGCGAGACGTTCGGCATCCAGCAGGTCGTCGCCCGCATCTACGACCCCGGCCGGGCCGAGGTCTACCAGCGACTCGGCATCACCACCGTCGCCACCGTGAAGTGGACCGCCGACCAGGTCCTGCGCCGGCTCCTGCCGGCGGGCGCCGAGCCCGACTACCGCGACCCGTCCGGCACGATCCGCCTCGACCAGGTCCCCGTGACCGAGGCGTGGATCGGCCAGCGGACGATCCACTTCCAGGAGCAGACCCGCTGTCGGATCGCGTGGATCGACCGCCTCGGCGAGGGCGTCCTGCCCACGCGGGAGAGCGTCATCCAGGAGGGCGACCTGCTCCACATCGTGATGCGCGAGGAGAACGCGCAGCACGTCTACGACACCCTGACCGCCGGTCCCCAGGAGCAGTGACGACATGAGGGTTGCCATCGCCGGAGCCGGCGCCGTGGGGCGCTCGATCGCCCGCGAGCTCATCGCCAACGGCCACGAGATCCTCCTGATCGACAAGGAGGCCGACGCGATCAGGCCCGAGCGCGTCCCCGACGCGGAGTGGCTCCTCGCCGACTCGTGTGAGCTCTCCTCGCTCGAGGAGGCGCGCCTGGACCGGTGTGATGTGGTGATCGCGGCGACCGGTGACGACAAGGTCAACCTCGTCACGTCGCTGTTGGCCAAGACGGAGTTCGGTGTCCCGCGGACCGTCGGCCGGGTCAACCACCCCAACAACGAGTGGCTCTTCACCGAGGCCTGGGGTGTCGACGTGAACGTCTCGACGCCGCGGATCATGAGCGCCCTGGTCGAGGAGGCGGTCACGATCGGCGACCTCGTCCGGCTCTTCACGTTCCGTCAGGGCAGCGCCAACCTGGTCGAGCTCACGCTCCCCGCCGACAGCCCGTACGTCGGCCGCCAGTCAGGTCTGATCCCCTTGCCCGAGAACTGCGCTCTGGTCACGATCCTGCGCGACGGCATGGTCTACACCCCCGACCCGCAGCACCCCGTCGAGTCCGGCGACGAGCTCCTCTTCGTCGTTCCGGCCGACAAGGAGGACGAGCTCGAGCGGCTACTCGCTCCCTCGAAGCACGGCGGCTGAGCCGGGCGGCCGGATCGGCGTGGCGTTGCGGGCGAGCAGCCAGATGATGGTGGCGGCCGCCGCGATGCGGAGCGCCGTCCCGAGCCCGAGTCGCAGGGTGGCGATGATCGAGACCGCAGTGTCCCCGTCGATCGCGCCCGTGTGCCCGAGGACCCAGACGGGCCCCTGACCGAGCACGCCGATCGCGCCCGGGGCGAGGAAGACCCACGTGATCCGCTGGCACAGCCGCACGATCTGCCTGTCCTCGTGCCATCCGTTGGGGTCGCCGGTCGCGAGCCCCACCATGAAGCCGACGATCGGCCAGCCCGCCAGGCAGGCGAGGCCGACGACGAGCGTGTAGACGCCCGTCCAGAGGATCCCCGGCAGGAAGTAGGCGAGCGCCTGCTCGGTGGCGTCTCCCCCGCCGTGCGCAGCCACCCGGACGAAGACCCAGCCGATCGCGATCCCGAAGATCGCGTTCATGACGTACGACGTCGTGGACCGCTGCACGAGCCGGACCACCAGCGCTACCACGGCGACGGCCCCGGCGGCGACGAGCGACACGGTGAGGTCCTTCGTCACCAGCCACAGCACGGTGAAGATGACGGACGGAACACCGGCCTCGACCATACCCCGGCGGCCGCCCAGGGAGGCGGCGATGCGTCGGCGTACCAGCGCCTCGACGGTGTCGACACCCTCCTCACCGTGCTCTGCCTGCTCGGTCTCGACGACCTCGGCCGGCTCGACCGCGTCGTGGACGGCCTCCCGGAAGGTCTCATGGGGCTCCCCGTGCCCACTGGTCACGGGATCAGCTCGTAGCGCGGGTTGTAGAGGACGCGTACGCCGTCCTGGAGTCCGATCCGACCCGCGACCTGGATGGACCGGCCCGGGCTGATGCCGGCGATGCGGCGGCGCCCCAGCCAGATGACCGTGACCATGCCGCTGCCGTCGAAGAGCTCCGCCTCCAGCGCCGGTACGCCACCGCGCGGACGCAGCGTCACGGTGCGCAGGGTGCCACGCAGCTGGACGGGCTGCCGGTCGGGCGCCGCCGCGATCGCGGCGCAGTCCTTGGCGCCGTACTCCTCGCGCATGTCCCGACGGTCCTGGTCCTCGGAGTTGGCCCAGGCGCTCAGCCGCTCACGGAGCTTGCCCATGGGTCAGGCCTCCGTCGTCGGCGCGGGCTGGGGCGGCATCACCAGCGGCAGCGCTTCACCGACGGGAAGTGCGGCGTCGCCGCGACGGATCGCGCTGGCGGCGAGGCCCTGGAGCCAGATGTTCGCGTAGTCGCCGTCGACCGCCGGGCGGCCGATCAGGGTCGCCCGCAGCATCCAGCGCGAGCCGTTGATGCCGATGATCCGTGAGGCCTGCACGCCCTGCGTGCCGTCGGGCAGCTGAACGGGCATCTGCCCGACGAGGTGGATGCCCCAGGTGCCCTCGATCTCGCTGACCTCACCGCCACGGTTGACGATGTCCTGGGCCAGCTGCGGGCGGACGGTGGCCCAGAGGTCACCGTTGCGCGGCGCGGCGAAGGCCCGCAGTTCGAGGGCGCCCTCGTCGGAGGTCAACAGGACGGCCTGGACCTCCTGGGTGCGCTCGTCCACCTGGAGCCGGAGCTCGCAGTTGGGCACCGGTGCGACGAGGATCGAACCGAGGTCGACACGGTCGATCGCTGCCATCTCGGCAGGGATGTCGTCGACGTCGTAGGGGCCGAGCCGCACCATCACGGTGCCGTCGGGCCCCTCGATCGTGTCGGGGGCGGTCCCGTCGAGCTCGTCGGGGTTCGGCGTGGCGTCGGACGGTGACCTACGGCGGAACTTCACCCTCGAAGGCTACCCGTGCCCGTCGACCCGTAGCCGCCCTCACCCCGCACCGAGTCCGGCAGGACGTCGACCACTGTGAAGGTCGCGCGCTCGACCTGCTGGATCACCAGTTGCGCGATGCGCTCGCCGCGCGTGAGCGTCACCGTCTCCCGCGGATCGTGGTTGATCAGGAGCACCTTGATCTCGCCGCGGTAGCCGGCGTCGACGGTGCCGGGGGTGTTGACGATCGAGAGGCCGTGGCGGGCGGCCAGCCCGGAGCGGGGGTGCACGAGGGCGACGTACCCCTCCGGCAGGGCGATGCCGACACCGGTCGGCACCACGGCACGCTCGCCCGGGGCGAGGCTCACGTCGACCGTCGTCATCAAGTCCGCACCGGCGTCACCGGGATGGGCGTACGACGGCACGGGGAGCTCCGGGTCGAGCCGGACGAGTGCGATGTCAACCACGCGCGGACCCTATGGGAAACTCCTCTCTCGTGACCACTGCGACGAGCTACCGCGAGCGCCTCCATGTGCCGCTGCGGTGGTGGGTGCAGGGCGTCATGTTCATCGCCACCCTCTGGCTGGCCCTCGTCGTGGCGGTGCCGGGCCTGTGGGCATGGTCGATCACGGCGGCGATCCTCGCCCTGCTGGCACTGGCGTTCCTCGCCTACGGTGCCGCCGAGATCGTCGTCACCGAGGGACGTCTCGAGGCCGGATCGGCCCGGATCGACGCCCGGTGGCTCGGCCGTGCCGAGGCACTCGACGCCGAGGCCGCACGTCGTGCCGCCGGGGTCGACGCCGATGCCCGCGCCTTCCTGCTGCTGCGCCCCTATCTCAAGCGCGCGGTCAAGGTCGCCATCGAGGACCCGTCCGACCCTGCTCCGTACTGGCTGCTGTCCACCCGCCGCCCGGACGAGCTCGCCGCCGCGCTCACGGCGCTGAAGGGCTCTTCCGCCGCACACTAAGGTGAGTGGCATGGCGAAGAAGAAGGCGAAAGCACCGAGTTCGAAGGTGTGGGCACTGATGGCAACGGTCACGGCGCTGGGCGCCGCCGCCGTGGCGCGCAAGGGCCTCGACAAGGGCTGGCAGGCCACCACCGGCCGCAAGCCCCCGGCCAACCCGGCCGACCCGGACGTCGACATCTGGGAGGCCGTCACCTGGGCCGCCGTCACCGGTGCCGCTGTCGCCCTCGCCCGGATGTTCGCGCAGCGCAAGGCCGCCCACTACTACGTGAAGTCGACCGGCCAGCTGCCGCCGCAGCTCGCGCACGACGGCAAATAGCCTCGGACGAATGAGAGAAGCCGCTCCCTGACATCCAGGGAGCGGCTTCTGTTGCTCTGGGCCCTACGCGCAGTCGCGGCAGATCATCTTCTTGCTGTCTGCCAGCTGGCTGCGGTGGTGCACCAGGAAGCAGCTCATGCAGGTGAACTCGTCATCCTGCTTCGGCTTCACCTCGACGGCAAGCTCCTCATGCGACAGATCGGCACCGGGGAGCTCGAAGGCTTCGGCGGCCTCCGCCTCGTCCTCGTCGACCTTGCCGGAGTTCTTGTCGTGACGGCGCGCCTTGAGCTCTTCAATGCTCTCCTCGGACTGCTCTTCCTCGGTCTTGCGCGGGGCGTCGTAGTCAGTGGCCATCCGTCATCACTCCCTCTTCTGCTCGGCACCTGCCGGGCGGCGATTGTGCACCATTCACGCGGTTCTTCGCACACTGGCCCCGTGTTCGTCGCATGAACATCCAGTGACGACGGACTATTCCCCGTGGGGAACACCGCGTTGATACCCGTTCAGACGGGTCCGAAACCCGCAGCCTGCACTGCTTCGCGGAACTCGGTGAATCCGTGACGAGGAGCACACACCACCAGCGTCCGGCCGGCCGTTCCCGTCCCGACCTCGACGGTCGCGCCCGCGCCCTGCGCGACGAGTGCTGCGGCGGCGAAGTCCCAGAGGTGGACGCCCTCCTCGACATAGGCGTCGAGCCGGCCGCAGGCCACGTCACACAGGTCGAGCGCGGCGGCACCGGCCCGTCGGATGTCCCGCACCTCCGGCAGCAGCCGGACCAGCGCCTCGGCCTGGCGACGCCGCTGTTCGGCGTCGTAGCTGAAGCCGGTGGCCACCAGCCGTTGGGAGAGCGGCGCAGGCGCCCGCACCGCGATCGGCTCGCCGTCACGCTCGGCCACGACGTGGCCGTCGTCGTCGACGTACGCCGTGAAGGCGGTGCCATGGGACACGTCGATGACCACGCCCGCGACCGTCTGCTCGTCGACCTGGGCGGCGATGGAGACGGCGTAACGCGGAATCCCGTAGAGGAAGTTCACGGTGCCGTCGATCGGGTCGACGACCCACCGGACACCCGAGGTGCCGGGCCCCGAACCACCCTCCTCGCCGCCCTCCTCCCCGAGGAAGGCGTCGTCGGGGCGCGCGGCCAGGATCACCGAGCGGATCAGGGTCTCGCTGTCCCGGTCGGTCTGCGTGACGACATCGACGTCGGAGCTCTTGGTGGCGGCGACGCTGACACCGGACTCGGCACGGCCGCGGACCAGCTCGGCGGCAGCCCGCGCGGTGCTCAGGCCCAGCTCCATCAGCTCGCGGCTCATGGCGCGTCCACCCCACAGAGCGCCGGGCGTTCCTGGCGGGCGGCGCAGCACCCGACCGGGCAGCGGTCCCAGAGCGGGCCGATCTCCCCCACCGCGGCCCGGGCGACCTCCTCGCCCCGCTCGACCGCGGCCCGCTCGAGCAGCAGGTCACGGACCGCGGCGACGAACCGCGGATCGGTGCCGGGCGTCGGCGAGCGTCGGGCCTCGATCCCCAGACGGCTGCAGGTGGCGAGCGCCTCGGTGTCGAGGTCGTAGACGACCTCCATGTGGTCGGAGACGAAGCCGACCGGGATCAGCACGATGGCCCGGGTGCCCTCGGCGGCCAGCTCCTCGAGCCGGTCGTTGACGTCCGGCTCCAGCCACGGAACCCGGCCGTCACCGGACCTGGAGCAGAAGACGAGCTCGTGCGGTCGGTCGAGGCCGCTCTCGGTGCGGATGCGGTCCGCGATCACGGCAGCGACGTCGAGGTGCTGGCGCAGGTAGGCGCCACCGGCGTCCGGCGGCCCGGCCGCATCGTTCATGGCGGTCGGGATCGAGTGCGTGACGAAAACGAGTCGGGCCTCGCCCCGCACGTCCTCGGGCAGGTCGGCGAGCGCCTCGAGCACGCCGTCGACGACCGGCTCGACGAAGCCGGGGTGGTTGAAGTAGTTGCGCAGCTTGTCGAGGGTGATCGCGCCATCCGCGGCGGCCCAGGCGTCGTACAGGTTCTCGCGGTACTGCCGACAGGAGGAGTACGACGAGTAGGCGCTGGTCGTGAAGGCGGCCGCCCGGGTGATGCCGTCGGCGCGCATCTGCGCGACCGTGTCGGTGAGGTAGGGGTCCCAGTTCCGGTTGCCCCAGTAGACCGGCAGGTCCAGCCCGTGCTCCGCGAGGTCGGCCCGCAGCGCCTCGAGGAACGCCCGGTTCTGGTCGTTGATCGGCGAGCGCCCACCGAAGCCGAAGTAGTGCTGGCCGACCTCGACGAGGCGTTCGCGCGGGATGCCGCGACCGCGCGTGACGTTCTCCAGGAACGGCACCACGTCGTCGGGCTTCTCCGGTCCGCCGAAGGAGACCAGCAGCAGGGCGTCGTACGGGCGCGGATCCATGCGGGCACTGTAATGACACGGGGATTCACAGCGAGCCACAACCTGACCACAGCGCAGCCTGACGCTCCTCGCAAGTGGCGGCCGCACGCTCGACGGGTGGCTGAACGACTCGTCCTGCACCTCGGTGCGATGAAGACCGGCACGACCTACCTGCAGTCGATGATCCGGCAGAACCGCGAGGTGCTGCACGCCGCGGGGCTCCGTGACGCACGGACGCTGGGTCGCCCGGCGGGTGCCGTCTCGAAGCTGCTGGCCCGGCCCCGCACCGCGGAGGCGGTCCGACCGTGGCACGCCCTCATCACCGCCGTCCGTGCCGCGCCGGAGCCGACCGTCGTGCTCTCGACGGAGTTCCTGAGCCTGGCCCGGCCGCACCAGATCGCGGCGCTGCTGGCCCCCACCGACGGCCTCGTGGTCGACGTCGTGCTCGTGGCCCGGGACCAGACAGGTGCCATCCCCTCGCAGTGGCAGACCTACTGCCGCAACTACGGGGACGACTCGTGGCCGACGTACCTCGCCCGGATCGACCCGGCCCGTGCGGGCGACCCGGAGAGCCGGGCCTGGCGCAGCTACTACCGGGCGCAGGAGCTCGACCGGATCGTGGGGGACTGGAGCGGTCATGACGGCGTCTCCCAGATGGACCTGATCACGCTGCCGCACACGCGTCGGGAGAGCCTGCCGCTGTGGCGCACCTTCGCCGCGATCGCCCGCGCCGATGTCCCCGTCACCGAGCCCGGCGGCCGGGTCAATCCGTCCGTCGGCCATGCGTCGGCGCAGATGCTCCTTGACCTCGGTCGCCACTGGCGGCGTGCCGGCCACCGGATCCAGGTGGTCAAGCCGGCCATGCGTCACCTCATCGCCGAGACCCTCGCCCCGCGGCGCGCCATGGAGGGGCCGCCGCAGCTCGACCGCGCGGCCTGGTCCTTCGCGCAGCGCCGTAACCAGGCGGTGCGGGAGGCCGTCGGAGACGCGGTGGCGTCCTCGCGGCTCACCGTCCACGGTCGTCTCGACGACCTGACGTCGCCCGCGTCCGCCGGACCGCTGCCCAGTGAGGCCTCCAATCCCGAGGCGATCCACGTGCAGGCCGCGGCCCGCGCCCTCTGGCAGGAGGTACGCCGACGGGCCGGCCTGACGACCGCCACGCCGCCCCTCACCTATCCCGACACCCTGCGGGACATCGTGGACCTCGTCCCGCGGACCGCGTCGTGGCCGACTGAGGATGCCCGCGCCCAGGAGGAATGCCAGGTCTAGCCTGTGCGCCATGCCTGAGTGGAGGAACTGGTCGGGGCTCGAGTCCGCGACCCCCGGACATGTCGTCACGCCCCGCTCACCGGGTGAGGTGATCACCGCCGTGACGTCGGCAGCGGAGGCGGGTCGCCGGGTCAAGATGGTCGGCACCGGGCACAGCTTCACCGGGATCTCGGCACCGGTCTCGGGCAACGCCGGCGTGATGCTCTCCCCCACCGCGATGACCGGCATCCTCGCGGTCGACCGCGACGCGATGACCGTCACCGCTGCAGCGGGCACGCAGCTCAAGCACCTCAACGCGGCGTTGGAGTCCCTCGGCCTCTCGCTGCACAACATGGGTGACATCGCCGAGCAGACGCTCGCCGGGGCGATCTCGACCGGCACCCACGGCACCGGCGGCCTCCGTGCCGGCCTCGGTGCCCAGGTCGCCGGTCTCGAGATGGTCACCGCCGACGGGGAGCTCGTGGCGGTGACGGAGGAGGACGGCGAGCTGCTCGACCTGGTCCGTGTGGGCCTCGGTGCCGTCGGGATCATCGTCTCGGTCACCTTCCGGGTGGAGCCGCTCTTCGGGCTCCGCGCCACGGAGACGCCGATGGCGTGGGACGAGTTCGTCGGCTCCTTCACCGACCTCATCGCCGACGACGGGGCGGGCCGGTCGACCCACGTCGACGCCTACTGGTTCCCGCACAGCGATCGCGTCGCAACCAAGCGAAACGTCCGGGTCGAGCTCGACGAGCTCGACCCGCTGCCGGGGTGGAAGGCCTGGCTCGACGACGACTTCATGCAGAACACGCTCTTCGGCGCGCTCTGCCGGACCACCAACCGCTTCCCCCGTGCCATCCCGCGGGCCAATCGCTTCGCCGCCTCCCAGCTGGCGCACCGGACCTACGCCGACGTGGCGCACAAGGTCTTCGTGGCGGAGCGTCGGGTGGTCTTCCGCGAGATGGAGTACGCCGTCCCGCTCGAGTCGGGACTCGACGTACTCGAGGAGTGCCGGCGTGCCGTGGAGGCCTCGGACCTACGGATCAACTTCCCCGTGGAGCTGCGCGTCGGCCGCGCCGAGTCACCGGCCCTGTCGACCGCACACGGACGCGACAGCCTCTACCTCGCCTTCCACACGCATGCCGAGGTGGACCACCGGCCCTACTTCGCCCTGATCGAGCCGATCCTCGCGGCCGCTGACGGCCGACCGCACTGGGGCAAGGTGCACACCCGCACCGCCGCCGAGTTCGCCGACCTGTATCCGCGGTTCAACGAGTTCGTCGCGCTGCGCGATCGCCTCGACCCGCGACGCGTGTTCTCCAACGCCTACCTGGAGCGGGTCCTAGGCTCCTAGGGGCCTTCTGCCAGGCCTCGGAGACTGGGCGCGGCATGGGGGCGTGCCAGTCCCGGTAGAGGGCGAGCAGCCGCCAGACCACACAGACGACGCCGCCGACGAGCGCAGCCGCGCCCTCCGAGGCACCCGTCTCGAGCCCGACGATCGCCACCGCCGCGCCGGCCGCCGCCGGAGTCGCATAGAGGGTCCCGCGGAAGATGTCGGGCACCCGGTCGCTGAGCAGGTCTCGGATGACGCCTCCGCCGACGGCGGTCATCAGGCCCATCAGGATCGACGCGACCGGCGACAGTCCGTAGTCGTAGGCCTTGAACGAGCCGGAGATCGAGAAGAGCGAGAGGCCGACCGCATCGATCACGTCGATGGTCGACTCGGCACGGCTCACCGTCGGGTGGAAGAAGAAGACCAGCAGGCCCGCGAAGCCGACCGCCGCCAGGAGTTTCCAGTCCGTCAGGGCGACCGGCGGGGTGGCGTCGATCAGGACGTCACGCATGATGCCGCCGCCGAGACCGGTCACACTCGCCAGGACCAGCACACCGAAGATGTCCATCGACCGGTTGACCGCCACCAGGCCGCCGGCCAGTCCGTAGACGAAGATGCCGACCAGGTCGAAGATCTCGATGAGCAGCGACGGATCGGTGGTCATGGCCGAACGCTACTGGCGCGCCGTTACGGGCGTGGCAACGTCCCTCAGGGCTCGCGTCACAGATAGGCTCTCCCCATGTCGGCCGAGGAACTGTCACTCGAGGCGCGAGGTGAGCTGCACCGCTCTCCCGCGCACCAGGAGTGGACGGTCGCCTCTGTCAGCCGCGACGGCACCCGCATGCTGCTGGTCGATGCCGACGGAAACGAGATGTCCGTGGCGGTCGCGCCGGACGCGCTGCCCCGGCGATCGGAGAAGACGACGGTGAACACAGGCAATCAGGGATCACCCACGCTGCGGCCCCGTGACATCCAGGCACGCATCCGTGCCGGCGAGAGTCCGGAGTCGGTCGCCGAGGCCGCCGGCACCACGCTCGAGCGGATCATGCCCTTCGCGGCCCCCGTCATGGCCGAGCGCGAGCACATGGCGGGCCGTGCCCAGAAGGCGACCGTACGCCGACAGGCCAGTGAGTCGACCGCCCGCACGCTCGGCGACGCGGTCGCGAAGCAGGTCGCCGAGACCGACTCGATCGGCACCGTCTCGGCCGAGGACGTCGTCGAGTGGGACGCCTGGCGTCGCCCTGACGGCCGCTGGGCCCTCGTCGCGCTCTACACGACCTCCGCGCGCTCCGGTGCCGGCGAGTTCACCTTCGACGCCCCGGGCAACTTCGTCTCGCTCGACAACGATGACGCCCGCTGGCTGGTCGGCGACCTGCCGCCCGAGGAGGTGGCCCCGCCCGCACCCGAGGGCCTGCGCCTGGTCGAGGCACCCGCTCCGCCGACGACGCCTCCTCCCACTGCCGCCGCCTCCGCCGAGCCCATCGCGCCGGTCGTGACGCCCGTTCAGGCCGACGAGCCGGTCGTCGAGGCGCCCGCTGTCGACGCGGACCCCCAGCTCGACGAGTCCCCGATCGAGCCCACCGCGGTGATCCCCCCGACCACGCCGCCGCCGTCCTGGACGCCGCCCGCGCCGCAGCCGATCGTGCCGGGGTCGTCGCAGTCCCCGGCGCCGCCTCCGGCGAAGAAGTCGAAGCGCCGTCGGGCCTCCATCCCGTCGTGGGACGAGATCATGTTCGGCGGAGCCGAACCATCCAAGACCGACGGTGGTGCCGAGCGGTCCACGACGGACGACCGGCCGTCCGACGACTCCTCGGATGGCTGAGCTCCGCTTCTACACGGGTCCGATGGACTCCGGTAAGTCCACGCTGGCTCTCCAGACCGACCACAACCGGGCCGCCCGCGGCCTCGCGGGACGTCTCTTCACCGTGCACGACCGCGCCGGCGTCGCGCAGGTCTCCTCGCGCCTGGGTCTGACCCGTGAGGCGATCGAGGTGCCCGCAGACTTCGACTTCTGGCACTACACGGTCGACGCCCTGACCCACGGAGCGCGGATCGACTACTTCATCTGCGACGAGGCGCAGTTCTACACGACGCGCCAGATCGACGACCTGGCCAAGATCGTCGACGAGCTGCAGATCGACGTCTACTGCTTCGGCATCCTCACCGACTTCCGCACCAAGCTCTTCGAGGGCAGCCAGCGTCTCGTCGAGCTCGCCGACTCCACCCAGCTCCTCCAGGTCGAGGCGCTGTGCTGGTGCGGGAAGCGCGCCACCCACCAAGCCCGGCTCGAGGACGGGATCATGGTGACCGAGGGCGACGTCATCGTGGTCGGCGACACCGACGCGGACCCCGGCGCCCTGCCGGGCGAGGTGACCTACGAGGTGCTGTGCCGCCAGCACCACCGCCGTCAACTCACGGCGGGCCGGGCCAAGGCGGTCTCGCTCACGGCCGAGCCACTCCCCTTCGCCTGAGCTTGCGGCTCTGGGCCTCAGGCGCTGCCCGACAGGGTGAGGTTCGGCCTCAGGCCGTCGGCGGACAGGGCGCGGAGCTCGGAGACCCAGGCATCGACGAGCGCGAAGAGCGTGCTGCGTGCCAGATCGCCCTCGGGGTGGCGGGCGCGGACGAAGAGTCCGTCGGCAGTGCGGGAGAGCCGCAGCTGGACGTCGTCGGCCCGGCCCGCGGACGAGACATGGCAGGCCGCACGGGCGGCAGCGTCCGCCGCGCCGGGGAGATGGCGGTAGTCCAACCAGGAGACCAGGAAGGCATCCCGGCTCTCCGGCGCCTCGGAGCCACCCAGCGCCCCGATCACCTCGTCGAGGGGTACGTCGGCAAGCTGCATCCCGTCACGGACGGCCCGGTCGGCCGCCTTGAGGTCGGCGCCCGACCGCCCCGCGTGGATCGAGAGCGGCGCCGTGGTGGTGAACCAGCCGACGGCCGGACGGGCGGCACCACCACGGCGGGTGTCGACCGGGGTCAGCGCGTCGAGGCGCTCGGGGCCGCCCAGCTGGGAGACCGCATTGGCGAGGGCGAGGAGGGTGACGGCGTACGTGCTGACGCCGTGGCGGTCGGCGAGCTCGGTGAGGGCGTCGATCTCCTCCGCGTCGGCCAGGCGGCGCACGACGGTCGCGGGTCGGCGTACGGCTTCGGAGCGGCCGACGGAAAGCGGGAAGGTCGGAAGTTCACCGTCGGTCGCCTGCAGCAGGCGCCGCCAGGTGTCGAGTCGCGGGTCGTCGGGCTCGACCGAGTGGGCGGCCGGCTCGCCGACGGCGGCGAGGAAGCTCGTCGGCATGGGCGGAGCACTGTCGGGCTCGGCCTGGCACTGCGCATAGAGGCCGGCCAGCTCGTCGGCGATGACGGGGACCGACCAGTCGTCGCAATGCAGTTGGTGCATGGCGAGCACGATCGTGGAGCGGTCTGGACGCGAGATCCCCAACGGCACGAAGCTCGGGTAGCCCGAGAGCGCACACCCGGCGTTGACCAGGTCGACCACGGCCTGCCGGGTCTCCTCGTTGGAGGTCGTCCGACTGCAGTCGAGGTGGGTCCACGTCATGGCCTCGGCGCGGTGCCGCACGACGGCGCCGGCCTCGAGCACCTCGAGTTGCAGTGAGCTGTGTCGGGCCACGAGGACCTTGAGGCTCTGCTCCAGTGCCTCGACATCCACGGCACCGTCGACGTCGAAGACCGCGGCGTGCCACTCGGTCGGTGCGCCGAGTCCGCGGGCGAGGAGGCGGCGCTGGTGGAGACCGAGCCTGGCCGGCTCACCCTCGTCACCCGGAGTGACGGTCCACCGCATGATGTGACCCGGTTGGGGCTGCCAGAGATCGGCCGAGGTCTCCTTCACGCGAACAGATGTTCCCCTGCCTCGTCGTTTCATCCCTGCCTCATCTGTCACACTCGCGCCATGCGCGACGAGAACGAGCTGAAGATCCCCCGCGACCGCACCGACGACTACGCGCCGGGCGCCATCGCGGCGCGCCAGTCCTTCGCCCGCGAGTACGCCGGCAGCTCGCTGGACCATGTCGGGACCTACTCCCTGGACCCGCAGGCACTGCCGGGCAACGTCGAGAACTTCATCGGCGTCGCGCAGGTCCCGATCGGCCTCGCGGGACCGCTCCTCGTCAACGGCGAGCACGCCCACGGTGACTTCCTCGTCCCGATGGCCACGACCGAGGGCACGCTCGTCGCCTCCTACAGCCGCGGCATGAAACTCTGCCGCGCGGCCGGCGGCATCACGACGACGGTCGTCGACGACAAGATGCAGCGCGCGCCCGTCTTCACGTTCCCCAGTGCCCGTGAGGCGCGCGACTTCGCGGGCTGGCTCGACGAGCACTTCGACGAGATCGCGGCGGCAGCCCAGGAGACGACGTCATCCGGCCGCCTCATCGAGATCCAGCGCTTCTTCGCCTCGAAGATGCTCTACACCCGGTTCAACTACACGACGGGCGACGCGGCCGGGCAGAACATGACCGGCAAGGCCACCTTCGCCGCGTGTGCGTGGATCAAGCAGAACTACCCGGGCGAGCTGCACTTCCTCCTCGAGGGCCAGTTCGCGACCGACAAGAAGACGTCGGTGGTCAACATGCTCCACACCCGCGGCAAGCGGGTCGTCGCGGAGATCACGCTGCCGGCCGCACTGGTCGAGGAGCAGATGCACGTCTCCACCGACAAGCTCTTCAGCGCGCGCCTCAAAGGCCAGCTCGGCGCCTTCATGTCGGTCACGAACAACAACGGCAACCACTCCGCCAACGGCATCACCGCGATCTTCATCGCGACCGGCCAGGACGTGGCCAATGTGGCCGAATCGTCAGCGCTGTATGGCTTCTCGGAGTTGCTACCCAACGGTGACTTCTATGCCTCGGTCACTCTGCCGAGCCTGATCGTGGCGACGTACGGCGGCGGGACGGGGCTCGCGACCCAGCGAGAGTGCCTCGAACTCCTGGGCTGCTACGGCACCGGCGGCGTCCACAAGCTCGCCGAGATCATCGCCGCCACCGTGCTCGCCGGTGAACTCTCGCTCGGCTCAGCCGTCGTGGCCGAGGAGTGGGTGCAGGCCCACGACGACCTCGGGCGCAACCGCCCCTGACCGGCCCAACCGTGCATTTGTGGGGTTACGCGCCGAGGCAGGACGAGCCCGTCGGCGCGTAACCCCACAAATGCACAGTTCGGTCCGCCGCCGGGTGCGCGCAACGCCCGTGCGCTCCATCGCGGCCGGCTTTGCGGTCAGTCGACGATGATGGGGATCAGCATCTCGTCGGGGGTGAGTGAGCCGTGCAGGCCGACGAGGGTGTTCTCGTAGGGGAACGAGACGCTCGACATCACCGCGTGTGTGCCCTGGCTGGCAACGACGACGTCGCCCAGTCGCGGCAGGACCGACGGCGAGACTGGCCCGAACCAGCCGCGGACGATCGCCTCCTCCCGGCTCAGCACCTGGGCACGATCGCCGAGGACCTCCCGCCACGTCGCCAGTACGTCGGCCACAGCTCCTCCGTGGCAGTAGAGGTGACGGAAGCGGGCCTCACCACCCAACAGGGCGACCCCGTCGCGCAGGCCCGGCACGGAGTCGACGTCGGTGCGATCGGACGGCCCGGAGTCGATCATGCCGTGGTCGGCGATGACGAGCATCCGCACCGAGGAGGGCAGCGACTCGCGGAGTTGCTCGGCCTCGGCGTCGATCATCGAGAGCTGCTGGAGCCACGGGCTGGACGCGACACCGTGCCGATGTCCGGTCCAGTCGAGGTCGCCGTCGTACAGGTAGGTGATCGAGCCGCGCTCGGCTGAGGCCGACAGCGCCGCGGCGATCCGCTCCCCCACCTTGTCGGCCCCGACGAAGTCCGCACCACGGTGGGCGGCCTCGGTCAGTCCTGACCCCTCGAACTCACGCTTGTTGATGACCGTCACGGCGGAGCCCGTTGAGCGGAGCCGCTGGAAGGCGGTGGCGTTGGGCTGCCACTCGCGGGGGTCGATCTCCTTGCTCCACTGCAGGGCGTTGAGCAGGTGGTCGGTGCCGGGGATCCGGCTCGTGTAGCCGACGAGGCCGTGCGCGCCGGGCGGCAGGCCGGTGCCGAAGGAGGTCAGGCTGGTCGCCGTCGTGGACGGCACTCCCGCCGTGCCCGGAGTGGTGAGGAGCGAGGAGAGGTACGGCGCGGCATGGGCGTACCGGCGCAGCAGGTTGGCGCCCATGCCGTCGACCAGGAAGACGACGTAGGAGAACGCCTCGGGCAGCTCGAGGCCGCTGGGCACACTGCCGTCGCCGAGCCGCAGGCCGAGGGCCCCGGCGATCGCGGGGACGACGTCGCCGAGCGAGCGGACGCCGTAGGCCGGCTCGACGAAGCCCGCGCTCACGCGGCGTGGGTGAGCGCGGAGAGCGCCTCGGCGAAGGCCAGCATGTTGGCGACGGCGTCGGGGCCGTCCGCGGCTGCGGAGACGCGCAGGGAGAAGTCGTCGGAGTTGAGCACACCGGTGTAGCCGTGGTCGGCCTCGCACTCGGGGTCCGCACAGCCGGCCGGCTCGAGGTCGATCCGCGAGATCGCCCCCCAGCCCAATGTCATGTTGGCCTCGGCCACCGCCGGACGTCCCGATGTCGGGTTGGCGCTCATCCGCGTCACGACCACGGACCTGATGCTGGAGAGCCGCACCGCCTCGGTGGAGGTGGACGTGTAGGGCTCGGGCAGCAGGTCGTCGCCCGGGTGCTCGTCGGTGTGGGCGAGGATCAGGCGCGTGGGCGTCAGGACGAGGACGCTCAGGTGTCGGCGTACCTCGTCGCGCTCGAAGGTCGGCTCATGGTGCAGGAAGAAGTCGACGACCGGCTCCCCCGCGACGGCGGTGCCGACGCCGTCGGCGACCACCTCGGGGTAGTAACCGGTGAGGTCGATCGCGTGCCGCAGCTCGCTGGACCGGTCGGTCCCGGAGAGACCGGTACGGGTGGCGCTCATGGGCGTCAGTCTGTCACGGCGCTCCCCCGCGAGCGGGGCCGGCTCAGTTGGGGATCGTGTCCGAGGGCAGTGACGGCATCCGGCGCACGAACCAGTCCGAGCGCGGGTCGGCGACCGGCTCCACCCGGGCGCCGGCGGTGAGCACGCTGGCGCCGTGCGGCCCGGCGAGGACGAGGTCCAGGGTGAGGGCGCTGATCTGGGGCAGGTCGTTCTGCAGCTGCGCGACGCGTTGGATGAGCCGCTCGACCTCGTCGACGTCGACGACCTCCGCACCTCGGTAGCCGAAGAGCATCGGTGCGGCCTTCACTTCACGCACCATCGCGGCGGCGTCGCGTTGCGACAGCGGCGGGATGCGGTAGGTCCGGTCGCCCAGGAGCTCGCTGAGCGGGCCGGCGATACCGAAGGAGACGACGGGGCCGAAGAGCGGGTCCTCGATCGAGCGGATCATGAGCGGCACACCGGGGGGTGCGAGTCGCTGCACCACGAAGCTCGTGTTCGCCCCACGGCTGCCGGGCTCACCGGTGAAGCCGGTCAGGTCGTGCCAGGCCTCCGCCATCGTGCCCGCGGTGTCGATGTTGCGCCACACGTGGGCCTGGTCGGGTCGCTCGCGCAGATGGTCGGCGGTCGCCTTGAGGACAACGTCCCAACCGAGCTCCGCGCCTGCGGCCTGCGCCTCCTCGAGCGTTCCGACGTTGAGGGTCGGCCAGAGCTGGATGCCGTAGCAGGACAGCACCGTCGCGAGCTCCTCGCGGGTGAGCTCACCACCGAGCGGCCGCTGCTGCAGCGCACGGGAGACGACGGTCCGGGCCCGAGCGACGTCGACGGCATCCAGGTCGGGCGCGGGACCGTCCGGAGTGCGCAGCCAGACGGCGTACTCGACGACGCGGGCGAGGGCGCGCACGGCGCTCTCCACGGAGGAGTACGACGGCACCGAGCCGCGTCCTGCGGTGGAGCCGGCCACGTCGGGGACGCGGAGGAGCTCCGGGACGCCCTCGGCGCCGAGGAAGGAGGCGAGCAGTGGCTTGCTGGACTGCTCGCCGACGGCCGCGAGGACGTTGGCGATCTCGTCGCCCCTGACCGACAACGGCGGGATGTAGACGGCGACCACGGCGTCGACCTCCGGGTCGTCGATGGCCTGGTCGAGCGCGTCCTCGAACTCCTCGGGCGACGGGATCGACGACAGCGGGATCTGGCGGTTGACCACGAGCCCGGCACCCGCAGCTGCGTCGGCGGCGAGCAGCCCGAGGGCGTCGGAGTTGCCGACGATCGCGACCCGTCGACCCTTCGGCAGTGGCTGGTGGGCGAGCAGCTGCGCGACGTCGAACATGTCCTCGAGCGTGTCGACCTGGATCACACCGGCCTGGCGGAACATCGCGTCGACGGCCTGCGGCGGCGCGGCGATCTTGCGGACCGCGTGGCCCATCGGGACACCCTGCGTGGTGCGGCCCGAGCGGACGGCGACGATCGGCTTCCGCAGTGAGACCCGGCGGGCGATGCGGGAGAACTTGCGCGGGTTTCCGAGGCTCTCGAGGTACATCATCACGACCTCAGTGGAGTCGTCCTCCTCCCAGTACTGCAGGAGGTCGTTGCCCGAGACATCGGCGCGGTTGCCGGCGCTGACGAAGGTGGAGAGGCCGAGGCCACGGCTCTGCACCTTCTCGAGGATCGCCGAGCCGAGTGCACCGGACTGGCAGAAGAACCCGGCACGACCGCGGGGCGGCATCACCTGCGACAGCGAGGCGTTGATCCGGACCGACGGGTCGGTGTTGATGATGCCGAGCGCGTTGGGGCCGATGATCCGCAGGCCGTAGGAGCGGGAGAGCCCGATCAGGCGGCGCTGTCGCGCGCGACCCTCCTCACCCGTCTCGGCGAAGCCGCTGGAGATGATGACCAGACCGTGCACGCCCTTGGCCGCACAGTCGAGGACGACGTCCTGGACGGCTTCGGCCGGGACGGCGACGATCGCCACGTCGACCGGCTCGGTGATGTCCTGGACCCGCTTGTAGGCCGGCATGCCCGACACGGCGTGCGAGTTCGGGTTGACGACGTACACACGACCGGAGAAGTCGGCGTTGACCATGTTGCGCACGAGCACCTGGCCGACCGTCTCCTGCCGACGGGAGGCACCGATGATCGCGACGCTTCGGGGATTGAGGAAGCGCGAGATGGAGGCCGCCTCGGCCTCGTGCTCGCGGTTGAGCATCACGCCGATGGCGGTGTCGGTCGTCTCGATGGAGAACTCGAGCCGGATGACGCCGTCCTCGTAGCCGCTCGCCACGCGGTAGCCGGCGTCACGGAAGGTCTGGATCATCCGGCTGTTGTCCGGCAGCACCTCGGCGACGAAGGTGCCGATGCCGCGCTCACGCCCGGCCTGCGCGAGGTGCTCGAGGAGGATCTGGGCGATGCCACGTCCCTGGTGCTGATCGCTGACGAGGAAGGCCACCTCGGCCTCACCGGCCGTCACCTCGTCGTAGCGACCGATCGCGATCATGTCGCCGCCGAGCAGCAGCACGAACGCCACCCGGCTCACGTTGTCGACGGTCGTGAACCGCTCGACGTCGCGCTGCGACAGGTGCGGCATCGGGGAGAAGAAGCGGTAGTACTTCGACTCATCGGAGACCCGGTTGTCGTAGAAGTCGACCAGCAGCTCCCGGTCGGCCGGCGTGATCGGCCGGATGTGGGCCGTGCGGCCGTCGCGCAGCAGGACGTCAGCCTCCCAGTGGGCAGGCGGCGCCTGTACGTCGTCGGGTCGGTCGGCCGAAGTCACGACCGAAATCTATCCACTAGGGTCCGACGTGGCAGCGGTCACATGGCACAACGCGGACGAAGGAGCCATGATGGCCCGGCGACGACGGCCGGCGAGAAGGCCGCGGATCTGATCAGGGCCGGCTGAACGGCGTGCCCGCCGCGTAAGCGTCGGCGCGTCGGGGGAGGATGTCCCCCATGGCACGGCGTACCACCACCCCTCCTCCCCCCGATGACTTCGAGGAGCACATCCTCGACACCGACATCAAGGACGAGATGGAGACCTCGTTCCTCGAGTACGCCTACTCCGTCATCTACTCCCGGGCGCTCCCCGACGCCCGCGACGGCCTGAAGCCTGTGCAGCGACGCATCCTCTACACGATGGCCGACATGGGTCTGCGGCCCGACCGCGGCCACGTGAAGAGTGCCCGCGTCGTCGGCGAGGTCATGGGTCGACTGCACCCGCACGGTGACGGCGCGATCTACGACGCGCTCGTCCGCCTGGCGCAGCCGTGGACCATGCGCCTGCCCTACATCGACGGCCACGGCAACTTCGGCTCCCTCGACGACGGCCCCGCGGCCATGCGATACACGGAGTGCCGGATGGCGCCCTCGGCCGTCGCGATGACCGCCGACATCGACGAGGACACCGTCGACTTCCGCCCCAACTACGACGCCCGGGAGTTGGAGCCCGCCGTCCTCCCGAGCGCGATCCCCAACCTGGTCGTCAACGGCACCACCGGCATCGCGGTCGGCATGGCGACCAACATGGCGCCGCACAACCTGATCGAGGTCGTCGCCGCCCTGCGCGAGCTGATCAAGCGACCCACCCTCGACACCGAGGGTCTCATGCGGTTCATCCCCGGGCCGGACCTGCCCACGGGCGGCACGATCGTCGGCCTCGACGGCATCCGCGACGCCTACGAGACCGGGCGCGGCTCGTTCAAGATCCGCGCCACCGCCCGGATCGAGCCGGTCGGTCGCCGCAAGGGCATCGTCGTCACCGAGCTCCCCTACAACATCGGTGTGGAGAAGGTCGTCGAGCGGATCAAGACGCTCGTGCAGTCCAAGAAGATCGAGGGCATCGCCGACCTCAAGGACCTCACCGACAAGGACAACGGCCTCCGCCTCGTCATCGAGGTCAAGAACGGCTTCGTGCCCGAGGTCATCCTCGAGCAGCTCTACAAGGCCACGCCAATGGAGGACTCCTTCGGCATCAACAACGTCGCGCTCGTCGACGGTCAGCCCCGCACCCTGGGGCTGAAGCAGCTCCTCGAGGTCTTCCTGGGTCACCGCTACGAGGTCGTACGCCGACGCAGCCAGTTCCGCCGCGACAAGGCCGCTGCTCGCCTGCACCTTGTCGAGGGCCTGCTCCTGGCGATCCTCGACATCGACGAGGTCATCCAGCTGATCCGTGGCTCCGACAACGCCGGCCAGGCGCGCGAGCGCCTCATGTCCGTCTTCGACCTGAGCGAGCTGCAGGCCGATTACATCCTCGACATGGCCCTGCGCCGTCTGACGAAGTTCTCCAAGATCGAACTCGAGAAGGAGCAGGAGGACCTCCAGCGCACCATCGAGGAGCTCGACGCGATCCTCGCCTCGGAGGAGCTGCTGAAGAAGGTCGTCTCCGACGAGCTGGCCGAGGTCGCGAAGACGTTCGGCACCCCACGACGTACGGTCCTGCTGGCCAGTGCCGGCACGGCCGCGGTCGAGGCGCTGAAGATGAGCGCCGAGGTGTCCGACGACCCGTGCTTCGCCCTGCTCTCCTCGACGGGCCTGCTCGCGCGGACCTCCGACGACTCCGCCTTCGAGACCAGTGACGGCCGGGCGAACCACGACGTCATCGTGTCGTTGGTGAGGACCACCGTCCGCGGCGAGATCGGTGTCCTCACCTCGCGCGGTCGTCTGGTCCGGCTGGGCGTCCTCGACCTTCCGGCGATGCCGCCGACCGCCGGCGAGCCCAACCTGCAGGGCGGGGTACCGCTCTCCGCCCTCCTCTCCCTGGAGGCCGACGAGCGCGCGCTGGCCCTCGTCACCCTCGCCACCGAGGGCCCCGGCCTTGCGCTCGGCACCAAGCTGGGCGTGGTGAAGCGGGTCAATCCGGAGGTGCTCGGTCGCGACGACTGGGAGGTCATCAACCTCGCCGACGGCGACGAGGTGGTGGGAGCGGTCGAGCTCCAGACCGGCACCGAGGAGCTCTGCTTCATCACCTCGGACGCACAACTGCTGCACTTCGGCGCCGACCAGGTCCGCCCGCAGGGCCGCAACGCGGGCGGCATGGCCGGCGTGCGGGTCGCCCACGGCTCGCGGGTGATGTTCTTCGGCGCCCTCGACCCGGCCACCTCCGTCGTGGTCACCGCGTCCGGCTCCTCCTCGGCACTGCCCGGGACGGAGACCGGCTCGGTCAAGGTGACGCCGTTCGCGGAGTACCCCGCGAAGGGCCGCGCGACCGGCGGCGTCCGCTGCCACCGCTACCTGCGCGGCGAGGACACCCTCGTCTTCGCCTGGGCCGGTCGCGGCCCAGCCCGGGCAGCCGCCAACTCCGGCGCCCCGATCGAGCTGCCCGAGCCCGACCTGCGGCGCGACGGCTCCGGCGTGCCAGCGGCCCAGCCGATCGACGCCGTCGCCGGGCCCGTGGGAGGCTCTGGATCATGAGGCGCCTCGGCGCGGCCGTGGCCGCCGTACTCCTGCTCGGATCGCTCGCCTCCTGTGGCGACAAGGGGAAGCCGTCCTCGGACGGCACCACCGCGGCGGCCGCAACCCCCGCTCAGGCGCTCGCCGCCGCCAAGGGAGTGCTGGACAAGACCTCCGGCGTCACGGTCGACATCACCTCCAAGGACGTCCCCTCCGACGCCTCGGCGCTGCTCTCGGGCAACGGCACGCTCGTCCGACCACCGGCGTTCGACGGCACGATCACCGTGCAGGTCGCCGGACTCAAGCCGCAGGTGCCGATCATCTCGGTCGACGGCAAGGTCCACGCCCAGCTGCCGTTGACCAACGGCTGGCAGACGATCGACCCGGCCGACTACGGCGTCCCCGACCCGGCGCAGTTCATGGCCACGAGCGGCGGACTCTCGGACCTCCTCACCGCCACCGTCGACCCGACGTTCGGTGACAAGGCCCGCGGCGGCGAGGGCAACAAGGAGATCCTGACCGACGTCACGGGCACCCTGCCCGCCTCCGCCGCGACGACGTTCCTGCCGTCGATCGCCGATGACCTCGACGTCACCTGGCAGCTCACCGACGCGGGCGAGCTCCGCACCGCCACGCTGGTCGGTGACTTCTACGGCACCGGTGACACGGAGACCTACATCGTCACCCTCGACCACTACGGGACGACGAAGAAGATCACCGCCCCGTGACGCGCCGGCTGCTGGCGCTCGCGGCCTTCGCGGTCTGCTTCACCGCGGCCGACACCTACGTCATCGTCCTGGCGCTGCCGGACATCATGCACGGCGTCGGCCTCTCGGTCGACGAGCTCCAGCAGGGCGCCCCGATCGTCTCCGGCTTCCTCCTCGGGTACGTCGCCATGCTGCCGCTCATCGGCCGGATCGCCGATCTGCGCGGCCGGCCCCCGGTGCTCGTTGCAGGGCTCGTGCTCTTCGCCGTGGGCTCCTTCGTCACCGCGCTCTCCTACGGCATGCCCACCATCGTCACCGGCCGCCTGATCCAGGGTGTCGGCGCCGGGGCACTCGTCCCCGCCACGATGGCGCTCGTCGCCGACCTCTATCCGGTCTCGCGCCGCGCCGTACCGCTCGGACTGGTCTCCGCGGCCCAGGAGCTCGGCGCCGTCCTCGGCCCGCTGCTCGGTGCCGCGATCCTCGCCGTCACCGACTGGCGGATGATCTTCGCGCTCAACCTCGTGGTCGCCGCAGCCCTCGCCCTCTCACTGCGCCGCCTCTCCGGTCGAAGCGAGGGTCGTCGGGGCTTTCCTGACCTGATCGGCCTCGCCCTGCTGGCGCTGACGGCCGGCGCGGCGGTCCTGCTGACCCTCAAGCCGGCCGGCCTCGTCCGTGACCTCACCTGGGGCGAGCTCTACGTCCCGCGGGTCGGCCTGAGTGACTGGACGACTCCTCTCGGCCTCATGGTCCTCGCCGGCCTCCTCCTCTTCCTCCTGCGCTGCCTCACCGCCCGCCGCCCGCTCGTCGACCTGCGCCGGTGGGGTCGTGACGCCTGGGCAGCCGACCTCCCCGGCGCCGTCCTGCTCGCGATCGCACTCGGCGGCGTCGTCCTGGCCTTCTCCACGACCGACCCCAAGGTCGAGGTCGTCTCGCCGCTCGGCGCGTGGTACCTCGCCATCGCAGCGCTCTCGGCCGTCGCCTTCTCCGTCCACCTGCGCCGCGCCCGCAACCCGCTGATCCCGCCCGGCGCGCTCCTGGCACGCCCTGCCTGGGGCGGTGTCCTGACCAGCCTCCTCGTCGGCGCCTCGCTCGTCGCTGCGCTCGTCGACATCCCGCTCTTCGCCCGCACGACGGTCTACGACGACTCCCAGCTCCTCGCCGCCCTCGTGCTCGTCCGGTTCCTCGTCGCGCTCCCCGTCGGTGCCGTCGCCGGCGGTTGGCTGGTACGCCGACAGCCGCCCGCCCTCGTCGCCGCAGCCGGCATGCTGCTGGCCGCGGCGGGATTCGCGTGGATGTCGACCTGGGACGTCGACTCCCTCCGCTCGGCAACCGCCACCATCCCCCTCGTCCTGGGCGGCTTCGGCTTCGGTCTGGCCCTCGCCCCGATCAACCACTCGGTCCTCGCAGCGACTCCGCAGGAGGTGCACGGCGTGGCGTCCGCAGCGACCGTCGTGGCCCGCATGATCGGCATGCTCGTCGGGATCTCGGTCCTCACGGCGATCGGCCTCCGGCGCTACTACGCGGAGCAGGCCGACCTGCCGACCGTCCAGTCGGTCTGTCACGGCTCCTCGCGCTGCGACGCCTTCACCGACCTGTTGCGGGACGCGGGCATCGCCCAGGAGCACACCGTCTTCCTCGGCGCGGCCGTGGTCGCCGTACTGGCTGCTGGGACCGCGCTGCTGCTCGCCTCGCCCACTCGATATGGTCAGCGGCATGGGTGACTTCGACGATCTGCTTGCTGCCAACAAGGACTTTGCCGCCGACTTCCAGTTCGGTGGATTCGACGGTGTCGCGCGCGCCGGCGTCGCGCTCGTGACGTGCATGGACAGCCGCATCGATCCCCTCCGCATGCTCGGCCTCAAGCCGGGTGACGCGAAGATCTTCCGCAACCCCGGTGGCCGCGTGACCGTCGCGGCGATGGAGGCCCTCGTCATGGGCGTCCACCTGCTCAACGTGCAGCGGATCCTGGTCGTCCCCCACACCCGCTGCGCCGTCGCCTCCAACTCCGAGGACGAGATCCGCGCCCGCGTCACCGAGTCGGCCGGCGTGGACGCGTCGTGGCAGCCGTTCCACGTCGTCGACGACCAGATCCGCGCTCTCACCGAGGACGTGCACAAGGTCACCTCGCACCCGCTGATCGGCGACCGCGCCAAGGTCGGCGGCTTCCTCTACGACGTCGACTCCGGCCTGCTCACGCAGCACGCCTGAGTCCCGGCGGTCAGCGGCCGAGCAGCTCCTTCATCGAGGCGTCGAGGTAGGCGCCCGGGAGGTCGGCCGCCCGCAGCTCCGCGACTGTCCCGATCGCGGTGAGCCGCGCGATCAGCGCTGCGGCCTCACCGGCCGGGTCGTCCCCGAGTGGGATGTCGACCAGGAGCGGGCAGTCGATCGCTCCGCCCTCGGGTTCGGGCCCGGTGCCCTCGACCCACGCGCCGGCCTCGAAGGTGAGCGCCGCGTCCGGGCGAGGACCCGCGGCGCGCAGGTCGACCCACCACACGACCTCGTCGCCGACGATGCGCCAGTGCCCCTTGCGCAGAGCCACCTTGGCGCCGCGGAAGGCCTTCGCCACCGCGACCCGCCGCGCCTTCTGATCCATCTCCTGCGGGCTCAGAAGTCGAGGTCGGCGTCGGAGAGCTGGTGCGCGCCGGCGGTGATGAACTCCTTGCGCGGAGCGACGTCGGTGCCCATCAGGAGCTCGAAGACACCCGCGGCCGACTCGGCGTCGTCGACCGTCAGCCGACGCAGCGTGCGGTGGCGCGGGTCCATCGTGGTCTCGGCCAGCTGGTCGGCGTCCATCTCGCCCAGGCCCTTGTACCGCTGGGGCGAGCCCTTGACGTTGATGTTCTTCTTCTTCAGCTCCGCGAGCCGACGCTGCAGCTCGTCGTCACTGTAGGTGTAGATGTACTTCTCCATCCCCTTCTTCGGGTTGGAGAGCTCGATCCGGTGCAGCGGCGGGACGGCGGAGTAGACCCGGCCGGCCTTGACCAGGTCGGGCATGTACTTCATGAAGAGCGTCGCGAGCAGGGTGCGGATGTGGGCGCCGTCGGCGTCGGCGTCGGCCATGAAGATGACCTTGCCGTAGCGAGCCGCGTCCAGGTCGAAGGTCCGCCCTGAACCGGCGCCGACCACCTGGATGATCGAGGAGCACTCGGTGTTCTTCAGCATGTCCGCGACCGAGGCGCGCTGGACGTTGAGGATCTTGCCGCGGATCGGCAGCAGTGCCTGGAACTCGCTGTTGCGCGCCATCTTCGCCGTACCGAGCGCGGAGTCACCCTCGACGATGAAGAGCTCGGTGCGCTCGTTGTCGGCGGCGCGGCAGTCGGCCAGCTTGGCGGGCAGCGCGCTGGACTCGAGGGCGTTCTTCCGGCGCTGGGTCTCCTTGTGCTGGCGCGCGGCGATGCGGGTCTTGGCGGCGCCGAGCACCTTCTCCATGACCAGCTTGGCCTGCGCCTTCTCCCGCGCCTTGGTCGAGGTCAGGAACGCCTTGAGCTCCGCCGACACGACCTTCCGTACGACGGCCCGCGCGGCAGGCGTCCCGAGGATCTCCTTGGTCTGGCCCTCGAACTGGGGCTCTGCGAGCCGGACCGTGACCACGGCGGTGAGGCCCTCGAGGATGTCCTCGGTCGTCACGTCGGCGTCGTTGACCTTGAGCACCTTCGCGGCCTTCATCGCCTCGTTGAACGTGCGCTTGAGCGCCGCCTCGAAGCCGCTGACGTGGGTGCCGCCCTTCGGCGTGGCGATCACGTTCACGAAGGAGCGCAAGACCGTGTCATAGCCGTTGACCCAGCGCAGGGCCACGTCGACACCGAGCTCGCGCTCGACGTCCTGCGGCGTCATGTGCCCCTGCTCGTCGAGCATCGGCACCGTCTCGGTGAAGGTGTCCGAGCCCTGCAGGCGCAGCACCTCGGTCACCGGCTCCCCGACCGAGAGGAAGTCCACGAACTCCCCGATGCCACCGGCGTGGAGGAACTTCTCCTCCACGGGCAGGTCGCCGCGCAGGTCGCGCAGCACGAGCTCGAGGCCGGGCACGATGAAGGACGTCTGGCGGGCGCGACCGACCAGGTCGTCCCAGATGAAGCCCGCGTCACCCGTGAAGATCTGCCGGTCGGGCCAGAACCGGATCAGGGTGCCGCTCTTGCCCTTGGCGACGCGCGAACCCTTGCGCGTCAGCCCGTTGGTCGGCTCGAAGGACGCACCAGGACCCTCACCGGTGAAGACACCGGGCACGCCGCGCTGGAACGAGATGCCCTGTCGGGCCGGCGCCCGGTCGACGTCGATGTCCATCCGCGCCGACAGCGCGTTGACGACCGACAGGCCGACGCCGTGCAGGCCACCCGTGGCCGCATACGAGGATCCGCCGAACTTGCCACCCGCGTGGAGCTTGGTCGCCACGACCTCGACACCGGTGAGCCCCGTCTTGGGCTCCTTGTCGGTGGGGATGCCCCGCCCGTCGTCGTACACCTCGACGGAGCCGTCGGCATGGAGCGTCACCTCGACCCGGCGGGCGAAGCCGGCGAGGGCCTCGTCGACGCCGTTGTCGATGATCTCCCAGACGCAGTGCATCAGGCCGCGGGTGTCGGTGGACCCGATGTACATGCCCGGACGCTTCCGGACGGCCTCCAGGCCCTCGAGGACGAGGAGGTGCGCTGCGTTGTAGGTGTCGCTCATGATCTCCAAAATCTATCGGACTCCACACCTCTGGCCCGGTAATGCCGATGGGATTCCCAAGTCCGTGATTGGATGGGTGAAAGTTGCCACACAGGGGTGGGAATCTTGCACTCTCCCGCTACGTTGCACCTGTCACCGAGACAGAAATGAGGCCGATGTGACCACCACCATTGCCCCCAGCTCCGCGCTGACGGCTACCGACCGCTGCGACCGCTGCGGTGCCCAGGCCTACCTCCGTGTCGAGCTCCAGTCGGGTGGCGAGCTGCTCTTCTGCGCTCACCACGCGCGGGAGCACGGCGACAAGATCAAGGAGCTCGCGGCCAACGTGGTCGACGAGACCCACAAGCTGACCGAGAAGCGGCCCGTCACAGACTGACGCTGCCACAGGCAAACACAGGACAGAGCCCCCGACTCCGGTCGGGGGCTTTGTCGTCTCCCGCTTCGTCGTCGCTAGGGTCAGCCCAGTGATGGGCACCGATATCGTCGTCGCGCTCCTGATGGCGCTCGGACTGGCCACCGTCGTGGTGCCCGTCCTCCCGGGGACCCTTCTCATCGGCGCCGGACTCTTGGTCTGGGCGAGCGAGGACGGCGGGCGTTCCGCCTGGGTCGTGGCCGCCGTGGGACTCGTCCTCCTCGCCGCCGGCGCGGTCGTGAAGTACGTCGTCCCCGGCCGCCGGCTCAAGGACGCCGGTGTGCCCTTCACCACACAGCTGGCCGGCCTGGTCCTGGGCGTCGTCGGATTCTTCGTGATCCCCGTGGTCGGTCTCTTCCTCGGATTCGTCCTCGGCGTGTGGCTCGCCGAACTCCGCCGCCTGGGCCGTGCGCAGGCATGGCCGTCGACGAAACAGGCCCTGCGCGCCGCTGGGCTCTCGATCCTCATCGAGCTCGGATTCGGGCTGCTCGCGGTGGCCACGTGGGTCGTCGGCCTGGTTGCGGTGGGCTGAGCATGACCGTCCTCTTCGCGCTGCTCTCCGCGCTCTGCTACGGCACCTCGGACTTCGTCGGCGGGTTCATGGCGACCCGCATCCCGACGTGGATGTCGGCCTTCTGCGCCCAGGTCGGGGGCGCGGTGGCGATGGCCGTCTTCGCGCTCCTCACCGCGGGCCACCCTGACGCCGCCTCGCTCGCCTGGGGAGCCGTCTCCGGCGTCGCCACGGGCGTCGGCATCCTCGCGCTCTACCGCGGCCTCGCGGTCGGCCGGATGGGTGTCGTGGCTCCGATCTCAGGTGTCACGGGCGCGATCCTCCCCGCCGCCATCGGCGTCGCCGGAGGCGACCGCCCGTCGACCATCGCCTGGCTCGGCCTTGCACTCGCCCTGCCCGCCGTCTTCCTGGTCGCGCGGGCGCCGGCCACCGAGAGCGAGTCCGGTCACGGCTCCGGAGCGATGTTCGGGCTTCTCGCCGGCCTCGGCTTCGGTGGCGGCTTCGCCGCCATCGCGCAGATCCCGGCGTCAGCCGGGCACTGGCCGATCACCCTGGAGATGGTGACCGGTGCCGCCTTCACCGCCCTGGTCGCCATGATCGCCCGCGAGCCGTGGCTCCCCCGCACGCTGACCCCGTGGTGGGCAGGAGCGGGCGGAACGCTCGGTGCCGCCGCACTGGCGCTCTTCCTCGCGGCCAACAACCACGGCATGCTCACCGTCGCCGCGGTCCTCTCCTCGCTCTACCCGGCAGCGACGGTCGCGTGGGCCGTCGTACTGCTCAAGGAGCGCATCCACCGGGGGCAGGCGGTCGGCCTCGCGGCCACCGCCCTGGCGGTCACCCTCGTCGCCGTCGGCTGAACCCGTGCTGCCGAGCGGAGCGCGGGCACGGTCCGTGCCCGCGTTCGGCTCGGCTCAGTCGAGGTAGTCGCGCATTAGGGACGACCGAGCGCTGTAGGGGTCACGGTCAACGGGCGTAGCGGTTGGAAGCGCTGTGGGCCGCAATACCACCGATTGAGGAATGACCCCTGCCCCCGAAAGTGTCGGCGGGCGGACTCACAGTGGCTTGCATCAGCAGCCCGACCGAGAGGAATCCGCACATGACCACGATTGACCGCACTCCGATCCCCGGTTTCTACGCATGCCCCGATTGGTGCATGGATCCAGATCCGCTACACGACCTCAAGGAAGCGGCGGACGGCGGTCGCATCCACTACTCGCCGGCTGGGTCAGCGCACCTTGCGATCAGCCACGACGACGGGGTGCGGAACTGGTACGCAGAGGTTCACGATTTCATCGTCGACACGTCCAGCTCGACCGAGACCGCCACCGAGCTCCGTCGGCTGGCGAGCGAACTGAATGCCGCCGCGGAGTGGCTGGAGGCGCGGCAGTGACCACGCTTCCCACTTTCCGACACCTGCACCTGAGTCTCGACGATGGCCGCGCCATCGCCTTCTCGGGTGACGGGGACCTGCAGGTCAAGAGCGAGGTCTTGGACGACTTCACGTACCGCGGCGTCTGCAACGGCATACTGGCAATGCGATTCGACGTCGACGGCGAAGACATCGACCTCGTCGCGCTCGACATGCCGCACACGTCGGACCTCACCGCGATCAGTCGGGCTATCCGCGTTCTCGAAACCCTGCGGGCCGAGTTGGTGACTCTCTACGGCGACAACCCGCCGACTGGCCACTGCATGACATGGGGAAACTGGGGCCGCTGCGAAGGCAGAGACGACCACCCAGAGGGCGCCCACCGCTTCCCGGAAGGCCCGAGGCAGTGAGCGCCGCAGCGGAGGACGACGGCTTCACGACCCTCTATGAGGCGAAGTTCCCCAACCCTGACGGCCACGGTGAATTCTCGATCTGGGTCGACTTGTACGACGACGGCGAGGTCTCAATGTGCGTGAATCAGGACCGGATGAAGCCGACCTTGGTGCGCGAGCTGATCGCGGCCCTGTCGACTGCTGTCGAGATCGCGGAGAAGACCTCGTTGACCACGGACGACTAGGTCAGCCAGCTCGGCTACATGAGACCGAGATCGGCCCGATGGTCTACGTGGTGAAACGACGTCGCTCACGCAGACCAACCTCGCGATCAGACGAAGGTCTAAAGAGGGGATCTAGTCGCTCACCTTCTTGATGTCGGGGTGGTTGACATCAACGGAGGCGGATCTTGTCCCCTACGGCGACAAGATCTGGTCGAGTTGTCCAGTAGCAGACACCTGAACACAGGTGTCTCATGTGAGACCCCTCGACCCCCGCACGACAAGCGGACCCCCGACCCGAGGAATGGGCCGGGGGTCGCTGTCATTGGGGGTGCGGTCAGACCTTCATGGCCAAGCGGCGCTGGCGATCCTCCAGAAGGTCAGGGATCTGCTCCGCATCAATCGCACAGCACTCCGCTAGCGGCTTGCCGGACTGGCAGAAGCGGCAGGGGTCGCTACCTGCGTCGCAGCACTGGATCCAAGGCCGTTCGCTCCCACAGTCACAGGGTGCGACCTGTGCGAGCGGGTGCGCTGTGCCGTTCACGAGTTCGAGGAAGTCCGGGCCGTCGTCCCCATAGTCGAGGAGCTTGACGTTCTGGAGTTGACCCTCTGGTTCAAGGATGGTGAGGAAGGCGCGACCGCCCACGATGACCTTGCAGAAGTCCTGCTGCGCCCGAGTGACCCGGATTTGCTGAGCAAGTCTGGTGAACTCGTGAAGCGAAGTCGGGGCGGTCGGTTCCGGCTGGATCGCCCACAGGTCGAACAGCTCGTCCGCGCCCTCAATCATCTTGGTGAACTCACGGAGGTCGGCCAGCTCTCTGGGACCCGGCCTCATCTGCCAAGGCGTGGGGACCATCCAGAGGTCACCGAGCTCGAACGGCTCGAAGTAGTCGCTCGAGGCGAACCCGTAGCCTACGAACCGTCCAGCCGTGGTGGAGTATCCGACGAGAAGCACGGTGCTGGGCTCAAGCCACGCGCCAGGACCGTCGGTGGGCAGGTCGCTGCTGATTGTGTCCCAGACCTGCCCGAAGTAATCGGGAGCCGCTGCTACCAGGTCGTCGTAGGTCTCCGACGCGGCAGCGGCCTCCCTTATCGCCGCCTTGACGAGTGCCCCGAACCCCGAATCGCCCTGCGTGACGATCGCGGCGCTCAAGTGGGGCAGCACGTCGACCTTCGAGGTCTGCCTGATCAACTCCACCCACTTGCTGTAGGACGCCGTATCTGTCATCACGAATGCCCGGTCTTCGGCACAGGCGATGACAACCATCGTCATCGGACCAACTCCTTCAGGGACGGGACAGGAGACGACGTTCGGGTTCGGACTGCTCCGCCGGCGGCAAGCCGGTAGGCGTCCTTGGCCATAGCCCCACTGTCGATCGCATCTATGGACCCACTGTTGAGCGCGTCCATGAAGGGCGTGCCATAGCGGGCGACCGCTGCGGCTCTCATGACGTACTCACCGTTCGAGAGGTACGCCGGGATGCTGTCGGACGTGGCGGTGCCCGGGCCGACGATGTAGCCGCCCGCGGCGTGCTGCCCGCGCTTGTTCAGGGCGTTGACCTGGTTGACGTAGTACGTCGTCTGCAGCGTCTCGGGCAGGGACCGCATCTCGGCCTTGATCGACCGAAGTGCCTGTAGTGCCGGGTCGACGTTGACCGTGATCGTCTTCGGCGGCACGGCCATGCTGACGTAGTCGCTGATCGCTGACTGTCCGGAACGCCATGCCCGGTTGGCCCGCTTGATCTCCTTCTCCGAGGCGCCCGCAAGCTGCTGCAGCCGCATCGCGCCCTCAGGACCAGCGGCCTCGAGTGAGGCGATCAGGCCTTCATCGAGGCCCTTCCTAGCGGCGGTCTCACAGTTCTTCGTGAAGTCGCGCAGCGCCGAGGCCTGCTCGCGCATCTGGTCGATCCAGCTCGAGAGCGACACCTTGGAGTCGTTGAGCGAGTCGCCCAGCCCGACGAACCCGGTTGCGGTCGCGGTCGCCGCATCCTTCGCCGCGGCGAGGGCGTCGGCCTGTGCCGACAGGTCCCCGGTTGTCCCCGTCACGGCTGCGCTCGTGGTGGTGGCGGATGTGCTCGTGCCGTCGAGTGCCTTCTGGTACTCGGGGAACTTGGATGTGACGTCCTTCAGTGACACGCCCTGACGCTCGGCCGCGTCGGCGATCTCCTTGAACTGATCGGCGGCCTTCTTAGCGTTGCCGCTCTGCACGAGCGCGGCAAGGCTGGCATCCGCATTGGTGACCGGGTCCGTGTCGCCCAGGTGGTCGGGGTTGTAGCCGATGACGCTGAGTGGATTGGTCCACCTGCTGCGGTCGCCGTTCTTGAGGCTGTCGACGATCGTGCCCGTGTCGCCTGCGAGCTTGTCGAACCCGGTTGAGAGAGCGATGCCAGCACCGATCGCGGCGCCACCGATCGCGAGGCCCTTGAGCGCGGTCCCGAGCCGCTGGGTCGTGAGGAGCGTGGCCTCCTCGGAGACACCCAGGCCGATCATCGCGGTCCGCATCGTCGCAATCCCGCTGATCGTCTTCGACGTGAACCACAACCCGCCGCCGAACACGGCCGTCAGCCCAAGAGCCGCCAGTGCGGTCTCCTGCATCGGGTTGGGGATCTTCTGCAGCGCGTTGACGGCCTCCGTAGCGCCCTGCACGAGCGCACGGAGAGGCGACTGGGCACCTTCGCCGGCACCGATGAATGCGGTCTCCAGCGAGCCCTTGAACCGCTCGAGGTCGCCGATCAGGTTGTCGGTGTTCAGGGCGGCAGTCTCGGCCGCATAGCCCTGGTCGTTGACCTTGTCGATCCACGACTGGATTCCCGTCGCGCCCTGCTCGTAGAGGACCGAAGCAGCGCGCACGGCGTCAGAGCCGAAGATGGTCTTCAGCGTCGCGTTGCGCTGCTCGGCCGACATCCCGGAGAGCTTCTCCTGCAGGACGCCTGCGTACTTGGCGAGTCCGATGAAGTTGCCTTGCTGGTCGTAGGCCTTGATCCCGAGCTGGTCCATGAGTTTCGCAGCCTGGCTGGACGTCGGGGTCAGAGACTGGAGGGCCGTCTTCATGCTCGTACCGGCATCACTGCCCTCGAGCCCGGCGCTGGCGAAGGCAGCGAGCGCCCCTGTCGTCTCTTCGATCGAGAGGCCCGTCTGGGCCGCGACCAGGCCCGACTGGTTGAGCGCCATCGCGAGATCCGAGACTGAACCGTTCGCCTTGCCCGCACCGGCTGCGAGCAGGTCCGCGATGTGCGGGACGTCCTTGCCTGCCAGCTTGAACTGCGTCATGGCAGACGCGGCGTCCTCAGCGGCCTCTCCGACGTCGAGTGAGCCTGCCGCAGCGAGCGACAGCGCACCAGACAGGCCACCTCCGAGGATGTCCTTAGTCGAGATGCCCGCCTTCGCTAGGTCCTCGATCGCACCGGCGGCCTCGGTAGCGGAGTACGAGGTAGCCGCTCCGGCGTCGAGGGCGGCCTGCTTGAGTGCGTCCATGTTGCCCGCGGTCTCATGGGTAGCGGCCTTGACGTGGCTCATCGCCTGCTCGAAATTCGCTGCGGCACCAATGACCACGCCGAAGCCAGCGGCGGCGACGATGCCCATCTTCCCGGCCGTGTCTGCTACCCCGCTGAGACTCGCACGCATCTGGCGACCCTGAGCGTCGAGCGCGTTGAGGCGGTTCGAGTACTCGTTGACCGAGCGGCTTGCGGCGGTCAGGCCGGCGGTGAGGTTGGTGAACGATCCCTTGAAGACGTACTCCACGGTTCTACTGGTCATCGGTCGATCCCTTCATGTCGTTGTACACAGCGGCACCGAGCTCGGCCAGGCTCAGCCAGACGGCGGCCATCTCTGGCTGGCCCGCGTCCTGGGCGGTCTTGATCGCGTGGGGCATCCCGACGAAGCAGAGTCCGTAGATGCCGCCGGGGGTGTTGTTCTCGAGGTCGACGAAAGCCTCGAGCAGGCGCCGCTGGGCAGTCGCGGTAGTCGTGGTCGGGTTGGTGGTCGTCATGACGTCTTCTTCCTGTCGTAGGTGGCATAGGTGCCGCGTGGGGTGCCTCGGCGTTGGGGTCGCCGGCCGAACCTGTCGGGCAGGCGAAGGGCGCCGATCAGCTTCTTCAGCCCGTCTGCCGTGGCGTTGTGCACCTTGCTGATGTCATCGATCCGCAGCTCGAGCCCGGCGATCTGGCGGGGCGTCTCGGAGGCGAGCCAGTCGCACCGATCCTTGGCCCGACAGGCCTCGGTCAGGATGGCCAGCTCGGCCGCGCTGAGGTCGTTCTTGCTCGTGACCTCCCGCCAAAGGGCGGTGCCGCCGTCCTGCAGGCCCGTGGGAACTTTCAGGGGTCCGCGCTGCGAGTCACCTTCCCCGCGGTCCATGGCTGGGCGCTCGGCGATCCCCCTCCCATCCCCCTCAGCGCTCTGACGTGCTCCGGTCGCGGTCGTCATGACCCAAGTCCCAAGGCTCGGCAGGCCTGATCCGTCGCCCGCATCGCCAACAGTTGACCAGACCTTCGGTGACCACGCGGCGCGGAGTCGCTGGTGTTCCGCGCCGCACCTTCATGCCCATGTCGGACTCCTGCCGCGCTCATCCGCGCACCGTCGCGATAGCGCGGAACCCGGCGTGCATGACCGTCTCGTGCCGCGTCGTCTTCTCGGGCGTCGCTGCGATCAGTTGCAGGCGCTCGAGGGGGGTGTTCAGTCGGAGCGTGAGGCCGAACCGGACCAGCGCGTGCCAGTCGTTGTTGGGCCAGTCGAACGCGGCCTGTGCGTCGACCCGCTTCCAGTGGTCGCCGTCGTAGTTGGAGACCACGGCGTCGGCGTCGGGCTGCAGGCCGTAGAGCGGCGCCAGCGCCCGACAGATGGCGTTGAGGGTGTCGGAGGCGTCCCGGATCGCAGTCCACGCTGCAGCGGCCTGTGCACCACGGGAGAGCACGGCGGCGGGGTCCTCGTCGGGATCGAAAGCCTCGGCGTTGGTGCGGACGATGTCGGCGGCCTTGTCGAAGGTCGGGCGAAGGCGGCCGACGATGTCGTCACCCTCTGCGCGAACCTCTGCCATCCCTCGGGAGCAGGCGGCCTCGACCATCTGTCCAGCGATGTTGATCCGGTTCTGGCGCTCCATGTCGCGCCGCACTCGGGCTGCGATCGCCTCATCAGCACTCTCAACGCTCACGCTGTCGATCTCGTCTTCAATCGTGGCGGGCGTCTGGCGGTCCTGCTCGGCGATGTCGCGGAGCTTGGCGACCAGGTCGAGCCAGTGCTGCACGGTCTTGCTGGGCTTGATTCCGAGAGCAGCGAGGCTGGAGACGGTCGGGGCGAAGGTGGTCGTTGCGGGGATCATCGTGGTGCTCCTTGTCAGAGATTGGTGAAGTCGTCGGAGGTGGCAGCGGTGCCACCGATTCGGTTGAGCAGTGCGGACTCGAGGGCGTCGCTGTTCAGGGCCATCGAGTCCGCAGGCGTGGGTTCTGGTGGCTCGTAGCCGAAGGTCCCGTGCATCTGGCAGCGGGGAACGGCTTTGCCCTCCATCGCGGCTCGCAGTGCGTTCTCGGGCGTCGGGCAGACGCACTCAGGCAGGTCGGTCATTAGGTCTCCTTGTCGTTCGGGTCAGGTGAGCCGCTCATCAGCACGACCACTTCGGGCTTCGGTCGTGGTGACCAGCGACACCAGGACAGGTGAGGGACGCGGGTCCGGCCGTCGATGTAGTAGGTCTGCGTTCCGCAGGTGGGACACCTGTGGTTGGTCGCGCTCATCAGGAGACCTCCTGTTCCTCGGTGGGTTGAGTGAGGAGAAGAAGAGAAGGGCCTGAGCGTGAAACGACACGGTCTGACCGTTCCTTTGTGGGTGAAACGACAGGGTCAAACCGTTCCTTTTGACCCCGGACGACACGGTTCTGTCGTTCCTTTCGCGCGGCGTGACGCCGGCATGGGGCATGCGGATTGCCCATCCGGTAGGCCACCGCGGCGGGCGGGACGATCAGGCACAGCGCCTTGGAGTCGGGCATCAACGTGCCCTTGCCGATCGCGAGGTCGATCGCCTCGCGGACACGCTGGCGGGCGGCAGGGAGCCATACCCCGTCAACCTCATCCCCCAGGACCGCTGCGAGCTCGCCCTGCCCGTAGGTGGCGTGCCCGTTGGCCTGATGGGTGGCATAGGCGGAGAAGGTCACCCGGAGCCATCGGGGAAAGGTGTCCTTCGTCGACCAGTCCTTGAAGGCCGCCCGGTTGAAGAATCCGAAGTCATCGCCATCGAACGGCCGCGCAGGGAACCCGCTCATGTCGCATCACCGCCCAGCAGTTCGAGCTGGTCGGCATCACTGATCACCACGCGCCGGCCCCGAGCCTCAGCCATAGCGATGAGATCCCGCGCCGTCTTGGGCGTCGTCGTCCATGCCTTCCTGATCGTCGACCACATCGGCGCTCGGCCGCGAAGCTCGGTCAACATCTCGCGCGAGCCGTATCCGGAGACCAAGGCGAACGCACGGCCCTCGAAGTGGACCCGCAGCACCTGGCCCTTCACGCGGCCACCTCCTCGGCCTTGACGACCTCGGCAAGTAGCGCAGCCAGAGCGGCCCGGTAGGTCGGGTGGTCGACGTTGGCGGCCTTGTGCCGGTACGCGTCGGCGATCTCAGCCGGGTCGACTTCGTGCCATCCGCCCATCCCGTCAGGGAGGCGACGACGGCCGGGGGCGTAGGCCTCCCACTCTTCGGCACGTCGGATCAGGCACTCATGGTTGGCGCTGATGGCGGCGTCCTGGATCGCACGGCGCACGATCAGCTCGGCGTACTGCTGAAGGCCGCTCATGCCGTAGCCCTCTCGCCGAAGACGGCCAGCCAGCAGACGCGGCCCAGACCGAGCCGGATCGAGGTCTCAGCTCGCAGCGGCCGCCGACACCGGACACAACGGCAGGTGAGGTCCTCGGATGTGTCGGCGGTCAGTGAGATACTGGAGATGTCGTCGTGGTGATCGTTGACATGGAGCGCCGTTCCGTTGCCTGCGGGGCGGCGTTCGTCATTAGTGGCGGTCCTCATGCATCACCCCGCGGGGCGTTGAGCTCGTCGAGGTCACGCGCAGTCAGGTCGCCCATCTTCTGCAGTTGCGTCGTCGACAGGTGGCCGTACTTCTCATCCAAAGCGGCCTCGAACAGCGCCTCCTCGGCCTGCCGGATCTCCACGAGGAGCGAGCCGTCAGGGGCCGCACGGGCGTAGGCGTCGAGGTTGCGCACTCCGGTCTCGGCCCAAGTGCTCAGGACCAGCTCGGCGGCCTCCTCGGACGCACCCAGAGCGCGGAGGCGGTAGATCGCGCGGGCTGCCTGGGCTTCATTGGTGCTGGCGGACGGGACCGCGTGGTGGCCGGTGAACACCGGCGGCGAAGTCACGCCGCACCCCGCCGCGCGGCGCGGGCCTGTGCCGACTTGAGTGCGAGGCGGGTGAAGTGAGCCTTCTTCAGGTGCGCGGCTCGGACTGGGTCGCCGCCGGCCTCGTCGAGGAACCTCTGCTCAAGCGCGGCACGAGCGGGCGCGGTACGCGACGACCTGTTAACGGTGTTGGCCCAGGAGACATGCGCTCCGAGGCGTCCGAGCAGCGAGAGCTCTGAGTCAGTGAGTGGGGAGGACAACGACAGACCCCTTTACGGGAACCTGTCCGTTCGCTCATCTCGGACTGACTACTTCGGCGAAGAACCGCCGAGCGCTGTGCAGGCATAACGCTACCTGCGCCGGCAGATGTAGGGCGCCTCCAACACGCTGAAAGTGTGCGAACCCAGGTAACGAGCCTCGTAGCGGGTGCGGCAGCCAGCACAGTTCACGATCTCCGCCCAGCCCTCGTACCGTCCGCTCTTCGGATCAGTCTCCGGATACGCCCGGGGCGACATCGGCAATCGGCTCGGTCCCGCTCGAAGCTCCGAGATAATGGCGTCGATTTCCTCAGGATGCGTGGAACCATCTGCCGTCGGAAGATCCCGCAACTCTTCGATCTCGTCGGAGATGAGCGCCTCGGCGGTCGGCCGAGACGCTGCGAACCAGACCCACCGCATTCCCTCGACCTCGCACACCTTGGCCAAGATGCGACCGTCGCCCTTCTGGCATCGGACGGCGGCGAGGACGTCGTGCGGATTCTGGCTCAACCAGAGCCCCATGCGCTCGAACATCGGCACCTCAGCCATCTCAGCCTGCTCGCTCACAGCTCCCCCAGGTTGAGCGCCTTGGCCTCTTCGGCGGCGCGGTCCTCGGCGCGGGCCTTCGTGTAGCGCTGGAGCATGTCGGGCCGGGTCCACCCGGCGACGGCCATGAGGCCACCCTCCGAGCCTCCTGCGGCGAGCCAGCGGTGCGCGGCGGTGTGGCGCAGGCGGTGCGGGTGGAAGCCCTCGATCCCGGCTGCGGCGGCGCGCAGTCCGAGGGTCTTGTGAAGGGCGTCGTAGGTGAAGCCCTTGCCGCGGTCCCCGAGCCACAACATCGGGGATTCGGCGAGTCGATGGGTGCGGCGGAGGCGGATGTACCGATCGAGCGCCAGCGCAGCCTCCGGACCGAACGGCACCCGGCGCCCCTTACCGCCCTTGCCTCGGCGCACGATGACTTCGCCGCCCGGGAGGTTGACGTCCTCGAGCGTGATCGCGACGACCTCCCCGGCGCGGGTGCCGGTCTCGATCATGAAGCGGAGGATCGCCTCGTCACGTCTGCGGCGGAAGATCTCCTTGGGGTCGGTGCCCTTGGCGACCTGACAGGCCCGGACGATCGCGCGGAGCTGGTCGGCGGTCAGCGGCTCGATCACCTTCTGGTCGATCTTGGGCGACTTGAGACCGATGAACGGGTCTGCGTCGATCTCGCCCTCGTCGGTGAGCCACGAGGCGAAGCGCCGCACGGCGAGCTGGCGACTGGTGGCCGTGGAAGCCGCGGCGCCCGTGTCGAGCAGGTGGGCGGTCCACGTCGTCAGGCTGACCCGGACCAGCGGCGCGTGGTCGGTGGTCTCGCACCAGTCGAGGTAGAACCGGACGCCGTCGCCGTAGGTCTTCAGGGTCTGCGGCGACTTCCGCTCCGCACGCAGGCTCAGCGCCCAGGACTCGGCTAGGACGCGGGCGTCGGCCACGCTCAGTCCAGCGTCTGCGGCGCTACCGGGTCTCTTCGACACGCTCTCAGGCTAGTCGAATATCTGGCCTAGAAGCGCTGTAGGGGGTAGCGTGTCGCTCGGATTCGGTCCGAATGTGCCTCTGACCTGCGGAGGAACCCTCTGGACCGTGAATCCCTCAGTCGAGGTAGTCGCGCAGGACCTGCGAGCGGCTCGGGTGACGGAGCTTGCTCATCGTCTTCGACTCGATCTGACGGATGCGCTCGCGCGTCACGCCGTAGACCTTGCCGATCTCGTCGAGGGTCTTGGGCTGGCCGTCGGTGAGGCCGAAGCGCATGCTCACGACGCCCGCCTCACGCTCGGAGAGCGTGTCGAGGACGGCGTGGAGCTGCTCCTGCAGGAGGGTGAAGGAGACGGCGTCCGCCGGGACGATCGCCTCGGAGTCCTCGATCAGGTCACCGAACTCACTGTCGCCGTCCTCACCGAGGGGCGTGTGCAACGAGATCGGCTCGCGGCCGTACTTCTGGACCTCGACGACCTTCTCCGGGGTCATGTCGAGCTCCTTGGCCAGCTCCTCCGGGGTGGGCTCGCGCCCGAGGTCCTGGAGCATCTGGCGCTGGACGCGCGCAAGCTTGTTGATGACCTCGACCATGTGCACCGGGATACGGATGGTGCGGGCCTGGTCGGCCATCGCGCGGGTGATGGCCTGACGGATCCACCACGTCGCGTACGTCGAGAACTTGTAGCCCTTGGTGTAGTCGAACTTCTCGACCGCGCGGATCAGGCCGAGGTTGCCCTCCTGGATGAGGTCCAGGAAGAGCATGCCGCGACCGGTGTAGCGCTTCGCGAGGGAGACGACGAGTCGCAGGTTGGCCTCGAGGAGGTGGTTCTTGGCGCGGCGTCCGTCCTCCGCGATCCACTCGAGCTCCTCCTCGATCTTCGCCGACATCTTGCCGCCCTTGGCGAGCTTCTCCTCGGCGAAGAGGCCGGCCTCGATGCGGGTCGCGAGCTCGACCTCGAGCTCGGCGTTGAGCAGCGCGACCTTGCCGATCTGCTTGAGGTAGTCCTTGACGGGGTCGGCGGTCGCACCGGCGACCATGACCTGCTGCTCGGGCTCGTCGGTGTCGTCGGAGGCCGAGACGACGAAGGACGCCTGCTTCTCGTCCTCGACGATCGTCGGGTCGGCGGCGACGTCCTTCTCGAACTGCTCGTCGGGGAGGTCCGGCAGGACCTTCTTACCGTCAGGGCCGATCTTGGGCTCCGGCTCGGTGATCTCGATCTCGACCAGGTCGTCGCCCGCACTGACGTCATCGAGCACGATCTCGTCGCCGGTCGGCGCGTCGGCCGCCTTCTTCGCCGGCTCGGCCTTCTTCGCAGCAGGCTTGTTGACCGGCGCCTTGACGGCCTTCTTCGCGGGCGCCGCGGCAGCGGCACGCGTGCTCACAGCGTTCAGGTCGACGGAGATGCCATGCTCGCTGAGGTGGCCCATCAGGGCCTTCAGGTGGCGCGGCTCGACGGCTGCAGCCTCCGAGGCCTGACGCACCTCCTCGGGCGTGACGCGACCGGTGGGACGACCCTGGTCGATGAGCGACACGACGGCCGGGTGGGAGAGCACCTCAGCAGGGAGCTTGCGCGGGTTCGAGGACACGAACACCTCTCGTGAAAACATGATTCCGGGCGCGGCAAAGGCCGGTGACGTCAAGAGCCGCTCGGACAATCATGCCACGGCCCCAAGGGACTCCTGACCATCGGCGTCGCCCTCAGGCTTTCGCCGCCGCCTTCTGCGCCTTTTTGAACTCGCGCACCTTCTGCAGCGACTCCGGTCCGGTGACGTCGGCGACGGACCGGTGGCCCTCCAACGCATAGTCCCCGACGGCCGTCTCCCAGCCCTCGGGTCGCACGCCCAGCTGCTTGGCCAGCAGCGCCGCGAAGATCTTCGCCTTCTGCGCGCCGAACCCCGGCAGCGCCTGGACACGCTTGACCAGGTCGGCTCCGCTGGTGGCCTCGGTCCACAGTCGGGTGACGTCGCCGTCGTACGTCGTCTCCACCGCTCGGGCCAGCTCCTGGAGTCGGGTCGCCATCGAGCCGCCGTAACGGTGGATGGCCGGCGGCGTACGGCACAGCTCGGAGAACGTCTCGGGATCGGCCGCCGCGATCTTCGCGGGCTCGAGCGTGCCGAACCGCTCCAGCACCTTCGCCGGTCCTCGGAAGGCGTGCTCCATCGGGTACTGCTGATCGAGCATCATCCCGACCAGCAGTGCGAACGGGTCCTCGGAGAGCACCTTGTCAGCAACGGGCTCCTGGGCGATCTGGAAGGTCGGGCTCGACGGCATGGCGTCCATCATCCCGCACCGACGGTCGCGCCGCCTGTGGAGAGCCGGCGTCTCCGTGGGGCGAACTGCGGCAGGCTGCTGCCCATGCCGCCCGGACTCGGCGACACGACGGGGTCGTTCCTGCAGAAGGCGCTGCGCCGTGCCGTCTATGACCTGGCAGTCACGGAGAGCCGTCCCGTCTTTCCGGCCCGTCTGCACGTGGGCATCCCGGGCGGCATGAGCGTGGTGCAGGCGGTGCGGCCGACAGGGACGGACCACGCCCTGCGCACCGACATCGTCGCCGCGATGGTCAGCCGGCTGGCAGGCGTGCAGGTCCCGATGGTCTGGCTGACCCGGCCGGGCGAGCTCGACCCGGTGGAGGACCTGGACCAGGAGTGGCTCGCAGCGACCTGGCAGGCCTTCACCGAACTCGGCCGACCGCTCGTCTTCGTCACCGTCAATCGGCACGGCTGGCACGACCCGCGCAGCGGGGTCGGGCGGCGCTGGGCCCGACTGCGCGACCGCTCCCGAGCCTGACGCCGCGCGCTTCATTCCGCGCCGTCATCCCGCGCGTCATCCGGCGTCAGGCACCTCGTAGGCGTCCCAGTCCTCGATGGGTGGAGTGCCGGTCTCCAGGAGCTCGGCGACGAGGTCGAGGAGCACATGGGAGTCGGCCACCTCGTGACCCCGGTCGATCGCGCACCATGCGATCGAGCCGTGACCCGCCAGCCACGCGAGCATCGCCAGGACGCCGGCCGCGTCCGCGAGCTGGGCCGCCGGCGCCCGTCGCACCACATCGACCCACAGCCACATGTGCTGCTCGGACTCCGGTCGTGGCACCCGCCACCAGGTCATGTTGCGGGCGAGCGGGTCGCTGCTGACGGCCTTCATCACCGCCGCCGCGTCCTCGTCGGAGAGTCGCGTGCCGGTCATCGCGTGGTGCTGCACCAGCGCCCGCAGAGACGCCGGGCGGAGTCGGCGGGCTCGACGGATCAGGCCGGCCACCGCCTCGCTCGCGCGCTCGTCGTGGGCGAGGCGATCGGCGAGCTCACCGCGCGAGCCGGCCGTCACCATGCCGTCCATCACGGCCTGCGCGGCGAAGGGGTGGTCCCCGACGTCGAAGGGCGTGCCTGCGGACTCCGTCGAACCGGGCCGTCCGACGTGGAACCATCGCCCGCCGGTGACCCGGAGCGCGTCGATGACACCGACGCCAGCACGCCTGCAGGCGGAGAGAAGCTCGGCGAAGACGGTCTCGATCACCTCCACCTCGTCGCCGTAGAAGGCGAAGAGGACCGACGTGGCGCGCTGTGCGACCACCGGCTGCAGCAGCCGCTGGACGATCATGGAGGTCACCTCCTCGGGCTCATCGGCCCCGGGCAGGTCGATCCGCGCGTGGAAGCTCCGCGATCCTCCGAAGGTGAGCATCGCGATGGAGTTCTCGGGATGGAAGCCGAGAATGACAGGAATGGCCGCGAGGACGTCCTCGGGGCTCTTGGCGGTCATGCTGGTCATGCGAGGACCCTCCGCGTCGGCGCCCGCAGGACCGGGCCGTCGGCGTACGGGCTGTGGAGGGGCGCTGCCGGAGGACTCGGGCGGGAGGAGCGCCGGGCCGGTCTGTGTCAGGAGTGATGACGGGAGTGAGGCGTCGAGCGGTTAGGTTCTCGCTGTGCGCCCGCACGCCTCCGTCCTCCACCTCGATCTCGACGCGTTCTATGCCTCCGTCGAGCAGCGGGACAAGCCCTCCCTGCGCGGCAAGCCCGTCGTGGTCGGCGGGACGGGCGGACGCGGTGTGGTGGCGACGGCGAGCTACGAGGCGCGGCGGTACGGCGTGCGGTCGGCCATGTCGACCCGCGAGGCCCGATCGCGGTGTCCTCATGCCGCCTTCCTGAGCCCGCGTTTCGAGGCGTACCGCGAGGCGAGTGACCACGTGATGGGGCTGCTGCGCTCGATCAGCCCCTTGGTGGAGCCGTTGTCACTGGACGAGGCGTTCGTGGACCTCGCGGCCGCGACGTCGCCCCTCGACCTGTCGGTGGACGGCGTCACGGCGTTCGCCGCCGACCTGCGGGCACGCGTGACCGAGGTGACCGAGGGGCTCACCGCCAGCGTGGGGATCGGGACGAGCAAGTTCATCGCCAAGGTGGCCAGCGACCTCGACAAGCCCGACGGGCTGGTCGTCATCTCGCCGGGCACCGAACTGGACCTGCTGCGCCCGATGGACGTGCGGGTCATCCCCGGAGTCGGGCCCCAGAGCGCCGAGCGGCTCCGGAGGGCCGGCATCCACACGGTCGCCGAGCTGGAGAGCGTCGGCCAGGAGGAGCTCGTCCGCATCCTCGGCAAGGCGCACGGCAGCGGGCTCTTCCACCTCGCGCGCGCCGAGGACGATCGCCCGGTCGTCGCGGAGCGGGAGGCCAAGTCGGTCAGCGTCGAGGCGACCTACGACAGTGACCTCACCGACCGCACGCTGATGGAGAGCCTCGTGCTGCGGCAGTCCCGCGAGGTGGGTGAGCGGCTACGCAAGCACGGCCTCTCCGGCCGCACGGTCACGCTCAAGGTGCGGCTCCACGACTTCACCACGATCAACCGCTCCGCGACCCTCCCCGCTCCGACGGACGCGGCCGCCACGATCGGTCGTCTCGCCCGCACACTGCTCACCGAGCTGATGGAGTCGGGCCAGACCTCTGGCGGCGTGCGGCTCCTCGGAGTGGGCGTGAGCGGCCTGGCGGACTGGATCCAGGAGGACCTCTTCGGGGAGTCGTCCGAGCCGGGCACGGACGACGAGCCGGTCGCGGAGGAGCCGGTGGTCGACGTACCCCTGCGGCGGCGGGAGGGCTTCTGGCCCGGCATGGACGTGGTGCATGCCGAGAGGGGGCGCGGCTGGGTGTGGGGCTCGGGTCGGGGCGTGGTGACCGTGCGCTTCGAGACCGCCGGGACGGCGCCGGGGCCGGTGCGCTCCTATGCGATCGACGACCCGCACCTCAGCCGTTACGAGTGGCCACGTCGCGAAACCGAACCTGCTCCCCCGGCCTGAGCTGCGCGCACTGCCACAGGTCGTCGGGGTGGACGACTCCGATGACCGGATAGCCACCCGTGGGCGGGTGGTCGGCGAGGAAGACGATCGGCCGACCGTCCGGCGGCACCTGGACCGCCCCGAGCACCATGCCCTCGCTCGGCAGCTCACCCTCCCGGAGCCTCGCCAGCGGCGGCCCGTCGAGACGCATTCCCACCCGATCGGATGCGGCGCGGACCGTCCAGGTCCTGTCGGCCGGCGACTCGGCGAACCACGCGGCCTGCGGTCCGTTCATGAGCCGAATCCGCTCGACACGCCGGGCCGGCGGCGTGTCGAGCGGATTCGGCTGCAGGCCCTGCCACTCCCCCAGCGGCAGGCGGGCACCGGCCTGAACGCGTGCCGGCCCGACCCAGGCCAGCGTGTCGGTCGAACGGGATCCCAGCACGGGCGCCACGTGAATCCCACCTGAGATCGCCAGATACGTCCGTACGCCGACGACCGGCCGCCCCACCGAGAGCACCGTGCCCTGCGGCCACCAGAACGCCGCCGCGTGCGCCACGGCAGCTCGGTGAGCGCGAGCCGGACGAGACGGCCCTCCGACGGTCCGCGACAGGGCGGTCTCGTCGGTCTGGGCGCCGGTCAGCGCCGCCCACCGAGCCGGTCCGGCGTTGAGGGCCGCCAACCCGCCCATCGTGATCTCGAGGATCGCCGCGTCCGGGTCGTTTCCGACCAGCCGGTTGGCCAGTGCGGCGGCTGGCGCGTCGAGTGCCCCGGCACGGGGGACGCCCAGGTGAGCGAACCCGACCCGACCGCGGTCCTGCACGAGGGTCAGGGCCCCCGCGTCGAGGATCTCGAGCTCACCCATGGACGCTGAACCTCACCCGCGTGCCCGGCGCAAGCACGGCGGGTGTCTCGGAGTCCGGATCCCACAGCGTCGCGTCGGTGTGGCCGAGCAGCAGCCAGCCACCGGGCGAGGCGACGGGGTAGACCCCGCACCACTCCCCCGCCATCGCGACGGATCCCGCGGGCACCCGCACCCTCGGCTCGGTCAGGCGCGGCACCTGGAGCTCCGGCGGCAGGCCGGTCAGATAGGCGAAACCCGGCGCGAAGCCGCAGAACGCTGACGTGAAGGTCAGCGCCGTGTGCCGCGCGACGACCTCCTCGACCGAGCACCGCCACAGGTCGGCGACCCGGGTCAGGTCCTCGCCGTCGTACGTCGTCGGCAGCTCGACCATGCGACCGGCCGCCGCTTCAGAAAGCAGAGAGGTCACCAGTCGCGGAAGCATCCCGATCAGCGCCGCCGGATCCTCGACGCCGTCCAGCAGCACCGTGCGAGCCCCCGGCACGACCTCGTCGACCTCGAGCGCGGACCGGCGGATCACCGCGGCGAGGTCCAACGCCTCAGCCGGTGACCCGACTTCGACCCGCACGGCTCGCAGCCCGACGACCGAGGCCTTCACAGCCCGACCAGCTCCCACCCGGCACCCTCGAGAGCCGCGCGCACGGCACGGGCGTGGGCGACGGCGCCGGGCGAGTCCCCGTGGAGGCAGAGCGACCGCACACCGGCAGCAAGGGACAGGGCGCTGGCGACGATCGACGCCTCCTCGGTCACCAGCGCCCCGGGTCGGTCACGGGGTCGAAGCTGGTCGCCGTCGTACGCCCGGTCGGGGAAGCCCTCGAGCAGCACCTGCCTCCCGGCAGTAGCAGCCTGCGAAAGGAGCGCCCCCGGCATGCCCAGCACCGGCAGCGCGCCGGAGCCTGCGAGCACCGCAGCCGCCTGAGCAGGATCACGGCGCGTCCGGTGATAGAGCGCGCCGTGCGGCTTGACGTAGCGCACGGTCGTCCCAGCCTCAGCAGCGCAGGCGGAGAGCAGCCCGACCTGCTCGGCGACCTGCTCCTCCAACACCGAGGGCGCCACGTCCAGCTCGACCCGCCCGAAGTTGGCGCGGTCGACATAGGAGACCTGCGCACCCACGGAGACCCCGCGCTCGGAAGCGACAGCACAGACCTCGCGCATGATCGCCAGGGACCCCGCATGCCCACCACAGGCGACATTGGCCGACGTGACGAGGGAGAGCAGTGCGGCGTCGTCGGTGACCTCCTCGCCGAGGTCGGCGTTGAGGTCCACCAGTCCCGGCTCGGCGCTCACGACCCAAAGATAGGGTCACCGGCATGCAGCCCCCCGTCGTGCCCGCCCGTCCCGAGTCGAAGATCCACCACGGCCACATCCGCATCGACGACTACGAGTGGCTGCGCGACAAGGAGAACCCGGAGGTCATCTCCTACCTTGAGCAGAACAACGCCTTCACCGACGAGCGCACGGCCCACCTCGCCGCCCTGCGCCAGGCACTCTTCGACGAGATCAGGTCCCGCACGCTCGAGACCGACCTCTCCCTCCCCACGCGACGACGCGGCTACTGGTACTACGGCCGCAGCTTCGAGGGAAGGGAGTACGGCGCCTCCTGCCGCGTCCCGGTCAGCGACCCGGACGACTGGACGCCGCCGACGCCCGACACCACCGTCGCTGCGGACCAGCCAGCCCTGCCCGGCGAGGAGGTCCTGCTCGACCTCGACCAGCTCGCCGACGGCCACGACTTCTTCAGCCTCGGCGGCTCGGCCGTCTCCCCCTCGACCGGCCTGCTGGCCTGGGCCGTCGACGTCGTCGGTGACGAGCGCTACACGATCCGGGTCAAGGACCTCGCCTCCGGTGAGGAGCTGCCCGACGTCATCACCGGCGCCCTCGGCGGTGCCACGTGGGACCGTGACGGTGAGTCGTTCTTCTACTCCACCGTCGACGAGTCGTGGCGCCCGGACAAGATCTGGCGCCACCGCCTGGGCACCGAGCAGTCAGACGACGAGCTGGTCTTCCATGAGCCCGACGAGCGCTTCTGGACCGGCCTCGGCCGCACGCGCACCGACCGCTTCCTGATGATCGAGTCGGGCGCCAAGATCACGACGGAGGTCCGCTTCCTGGACCTCGACGATCCCGAGAGCGGCTGGCAGGTCTTCGCACCGCGCGAGGAGGGGGTCGAGTACAGCCTCGAGCACGCGGTCCTGGCCGGCGAGGACGTCTTCCTCGTGCACCACAACGCCACCGGCCCGGACTTCGAGATCGGTGTGGCTCCCATCGCGCCCACCCCGAAGGAGGAGTGGCGTCCGTTGATCGCGTACGACGCCGACGTACGCCTCGAGGGGGTGGATGCGTTCGCGACGCATCTCGTGGTCCACCAGCGCAGCGGCGGCCTGACCCAGCTGCGCATCCTCGACCTCGGCCCGACGGGCGTCATCGACGACTACCTCGTGAAGTTCGACGACGAGCTCTATACGATCGGCGCCGGCGGCAACCCGGACTTCCGCCAGCCGACGGTGCGCCTCGGTTACACGACGATGCGCACGCCGAGCTCGGTCTACGACTACGACGTGGCCTCACGCACCCTCACCCTGCGCAAGCAGCAGCCCGTACTCCCTTTGAACGGCACTGCCTACGACGCGAATGACTACGAGGAGCACCGCCTCTGGGCCACCGCCCCGGACGGTGAGCGGGTGCCGATCTCGATCGTGGTTCGGAAGGACGCCCGCAGCCAGGGCGCCCCCGTGCCCGTCCACCTCTACGCCTACGGCTCCTATGAGCACTCCCTCGACCCGGCCTTCTCGATCGCGCGGCTCTCGGTCCTGGACCGCGGTGCCGCCTTCGCGATCGCGCACATCCGTGGCGGCGGCGAGCTCGGCCGTCGTTGGTACGACGACGGCAAGCTGCTCCGCAAGCGCAACACCTTCACCGACTTCATCGCCGTCGCCCAGCACCTGGTCGACACCGGCTGGACGGAGGCAGGCCGCATCGTCGCCGAGGGCGGCAGCGCCGGCGGACTCCTGATGGGCGCGGTTGCCAACCTCGCTCCGGAGGGACTCGTCGGCGGGATCGTGGCGAGCGTGCCGTTCGTCGACAACCTCACCACGATGCTCGACGCGACCCTCCCCCTCACCGTGATCGAGTACGACGAGTGGGGCAACCCCGAGGCCGACGCCGCGACCTACGAGTACATCGCCTCCTACGCCCCCTACGACAACGTCACCGCGAGGACCTATCCCCCGATCCTCGCCGAGACCTCGCTCAACGACACCCGGGTCCTCTACGTCGAGCCCGCGAAGTGGGTCGCGCGGCTGCGTGCCGTCGCCGGCGCCGACGTACTCCTGCGGACCGAGATGGCGGCCGGGCACGGCGGTGTGTCGGGGCGCTACAAGGGCTGGCACGACCGGGCCTTCTCGCTCGCGTGGATCCTCGACCGCCTCGGCTTGGCCTGAGAGTTCTCTGAGATTCGCGGGTCCGGGAAACCTCATCGGCATTCCGCGCGTCTAACCCTTCGAGTGACACGCATAGAACGGGAATCCACCGGTTACTAGGCGTGTTGAGTCCACGCAGGCGAAAACCTGCAGCGAAGGAGGGTCTTATGGCAACCCGTACCGCCACCCGCGAGATCGAGGGCCGCGACAGCGTCGGCCTCTACCTGGATGAGATCTCGCGTACCGATCTTCTCGACGCCGCCAAGGAGGTCGAGCTGTCCAAGGCCATCGAGGCGGGGCTGATGGCGAAGAGCCTCCTCGACGCCGGCAAGGTCGGAGGCAAGGCGCCCGGCCGGGCCACGCGCGCTGAGCTCGAGTGGCTGGTCGAGGAGGGTGAGCGGGCGACACGCCAGTTCATCAACGCCAACCTCCGGCTCGTGGTGTCGATCGCGCGCAAGTACGGCCGCGCGCAGATGCCGATGCTCGACCTGATCCAGGAGGGCAACACCGGCCTCATCCGGGCGGTCGAGAAGTTCGACTACACCAAGGGCTACAAGTTCTCGACGTACGCGACCTGGTGGGTGCGCCAGGCGATCACCCGCGGCATCGCGCAACAGGCCCGGGTCGTGCGTCTCCCCGTCCACGTGGTCGAGGAGCTCAACCAGATCGGCGGCGCGCGCCGTGCGCTCGAGCGCAAGCTCGGCCGCGACCCGGAGCCGCAGGAGATCGCCGACGAGCTCGGCCTGGACGTCGACCGCGTCCTCGACCTGATGAGCTGGGGTCGCGAGCACATCAGCCTCGACGCCCCTGTGGACGACGACGGTGACACCTCGCTCGGCGACCTGATGGCCCTGGAGTCTGCTCCCGGTCCCGACCTCGAGATGCTCGACGGCGAGTCGAAGGAGCTGCTCAACGAGCTCGTCGGCCAGCTCGACGAGCGTGCCGCCGACATCATCCGCTCGCGCTACGGACTCACCGACGGACGCCAGCACAAGCTCGCCGACATCGGGCAGAAGCACGGCATCAGCGCCGAGCGCGTGCGCCAGCTCGAGCGCGAGGCCCTGCAGAAGCTGCGCCGCCTGGGCGATCCCGAGATCGCCGCCTGATCTGCTCAGCGCTCCCTGAGCTGCTCGAAGACCTCCGTGACACGTTCGCGGAGGTCTTCGACATTTCCGGTGTTCTCGATGACGTACGTCGCCGCCGCAAGTCGCTCCTCGCGGGCCAGTTGGGCCGCGATGCGGGCCTCGGCGTCGTCGCGGCTCATGCTGCGGTCGCGGATCATCCGCTCGACCTGGGTCTCGCGAGGGACGTCCACGACGATGACCGCGTCGAAGGTCGACTGCTGGCCGGTCTCCACGAGCAGCGGGATGTCGTGCACCACCAGGGCATCGGGGGCGGCGGTGTCCACGAGCTCCTGCGCTCGAGCGCCGATGAGCGGCCAGGTGATCCCCTCGAGGACCTGGCGCTGCACCGGATCGGCGAAGACGATCGCGCCGAGGGCCGGGCGGTCCAGCGAGCCGTCCGCGGCGATGACGCGGGGGCCGAAGGCGTCCGCGATCGCAGCGAGCCCCGGGCTGCCCGGCGCCACGACCTCGCGCGCGATCAGGTCGGAGTCGATGATCACCGCGCCCAGTTCGGCGAGCATCGCCGAGACGGTCGACTTGCCCGAGGCGATCCCGCCGGTGAGTCCTACACGCATGCGCCGCACGCTATCGCTCGGGGGTCGTCACCAAAGCGTCACCGTGACCCTTTGCGGCGTCGGTGACCTTTCGAACGGTCACCGACACCGCGAACGGTCACGGTGACCGTTTGCAGACGGGTGACGTCAGGTCAGTCGCTGTCCGCGAGCTCGACCAGGCTGCCGAGGATCCGGGCGAGGTCCGCCCTGTCACGGGCAGGGAGGCGACCGACCAACCGGTCGAACTCCCGGGTCCGTGCCCGCGCGATGTCGTCGTGGATCCGCCGGCCCTCATCGGTCAGCGCGACGATCGTGGCCCGCCTGTCGGTCGGGTCCGACTCCCGCTGGACGAGACCCCGCGTCTCGAGGGCATCGACGACCTCGGTGACGGACCGGGGCACCACGTGGAGTCGGTCCGCGAGCGCTGAGAGACGGAGGCCGCCGTCCTCGTCGTGCGCGGCGTGGGCGATCGTGCGCAGCGCACGCGCTTGGGCCGGGGTGACGTCGTACTCCTCAAGAGCCGCGGACGCGCCCCGCCGCAGCGCGCGTGCTGCGAGCATGAGCAGGTCGCCTGCAGACTCCTGCGCATGAGCGTGGCCTGACATGGGAATGATCCTATCCGATCCCGTGTTAGCCTCATAGTGAGCCAACCTCAGTAACGGCTCGTCACAGAAGGGACGGTGAGGCCCATGAGCGACTTCCACGCCAACGGACACCCGCGTACCACTCCGCCCCGCTCGGCCCCCGCCGGTCAGGGCGGACATGGCGGCCGCGACGGCCGGGACCCGAGCAATCGCAAGCTCGACCAGGCCCAGCTCGAGGAGCACCCGGTCCAGCTGCGCCGGATCGGCCGGCTCTTCCGCGCTCACCGCGCGGCCCTCGTCACCGTGATCGCACTGATCACCGCCAGCTCCGTCATCAGCCTCGCCCAGCCGTTCCTGGTCAAGCACGTCATCGACGTCGCCCTCCCCCAGCAGGACGTCAGCCTGCTGGTCTGGTCCGTGATCGGCATGGTCGCCGTCGCGGTCGCCTCCGCCGGGCTCGGCGTACTCCAGACCCTCATCTCGACCCGCATCGGCCAGCAGGTCATGCACCGCCTCCGCAGCGACCTCTTCGCGCACCTTCAGCGGCAGAGCGTCGACTTCTTCACCCGCACCCGCGGCGGCGAGGTGCAGTCCCGGATCGTCAATGACATCGGCTCGATGCAGTCCGTCGTCACCTCCACGGCCACCGCCGTCGCCGCCAACGTCACCGTCGTCATCGGCACCGTCGTCGCCATGCTCGCCCTCGACTGGCGCCTCGCCCTCATCTCCCTCGTCGTCCTGCCGCCGGCGGTCATCACGACCCGCCAGGTGGCGCGCACCCGCTACAAGATCACCAACGAGCGGCAGCGGAAGTTCGCCGATCTGCACGTCCAGGTCGAGGAGGGCCTCTCGGTCAGCGGCATCCTGCTGGCCAAGACCCTCGGCGCCGCCCCGATCCTCAGCAACCGCTTCGAGGAGACCTCGCACGAGCTCGTCGACCTCGAGATCCGCAGCCAGCTCGCCGGCCGCTGGCGGATGGCGACCATGCAGGTGATCTTCGCCGCCGTGCCCGCCGTCCTCTACCTCGCCGCCGGGCTGCCCATCACCCGTGACGGCGTCACCATCGGCACCCTGGTCGCCTTCGTCTCCCTGCAGGGCTCGCTCTTCCGCCCGCTCATGGGGCTGCTCAACGTCGGTGTCGACGTCACCTCGTCACTCGCCCTCTTCAGCCGCATCTTCGAGTTCCTCGACCTCCCCGTCGAGATCGACGACCCCGTCACTCCCGTCGAGCTGGGCCAGGCGCGCGGAGAGATCCGCTTCGACCACGTCACCTTCGGGTACGACGCCGCCAAGCCCGTCCTGCACGACATCACGCTCGACGTCCCGGCCGGCACGTCCCTCGCCCTGGTCGGCGCGACCGGCTCGGGCAAGACCACGCTCGCCGGCATGGTCGCCCGCCTCCACGACCCCGACTCCGGGCGGCTGACGCTCGACGGCGTCGACCTGCGCGACCTCCGCCTCACGGACCTCGCAACAGTCGTCGGTGTCGTCACCCAGGAGACCTACCTGCTCCACGCCAGCGTTCGCGAGAACCTCCGGCACGCCCGTCCGGACGCGACCGACGCCGAGATCGAGGCCGCCGCGAGGGCCGCCCAGATCCACAGCCTCATCGAGTCGCTGCCCGAGGGCTACGACACGATGGTCGGCTCCCGGGGCCACCGCTTCTCCGGTGGCGAGCAGCAGCGTCTGGCCATCGCTCGCACCCTCCTGCGCGACCCGCAGGTCCTCGTCCTCGATGAGGCCACCAGCGCGCTCGACAACACCACCGAGCGTGAGGTGCAGGCCGCCCTGGACGAGCTCGCCCGCGGCCGGACGACCATCACGATCGCCCACCGGCTCTCGACCGTGCGGAACGCCGACCGGATCGCCGTGCTCGACCACGGCCGCGTCGTCGAGACCGGAACGCACGAGGAACTGCTGCTGGCCGGCGGACCCTACGCGCAGCTCGTGCGTGGCGGCCTCGAGCGGAGCATCACGACGCCGTCGTACAGCTGAAGCGACGGCGGTAGGCCTGCGGGCTCAGTCCACGCACACGCGTGAAGTGGTGGCGCAGCGTCGCGGCGTTGCCGAACCCCGCCTCCGAAGCCACCCACTCGACCGGACGGTCGGTCTGCTCAAGCAGCTGCTCGGCCCGCAGGACCCGTTGCGCGGTGATCCAGGCATGGGGCGTCGCGCCGGTCTCGGCGCGGAAGCGCCGCGCGAAGGTCCGCGCCGACATCATCGACCGCGCCGCCAGCCCGGCCACGTCGAGCTCCTCGTCGAGGTGGTCGACGATCCACTCGAGCAACGGCCCGAAGGACTCACTGTCCGGCTCCACGACCGCTCGGGTGATGAACTGCGCCTGGCCGCCGTCGCGCTGCGGCGGCACCACCATCCGACGCGCGATCTGGGCCGCCACGGCCGCTCCGTACTCCTGACGCCAGATGTGCAGACTCGCGTCCAGCCCGGCGGCCGTGCCGGCGCTGGTGACGATCTGGCCGGCGTCCACGTAGAGGACCTCGGGGACCACCTTCGCCTCGGGGTACAGGCGCTGCAGCTTGTCGGTGTACATCCAGTGGGTGGTGCACTCCCGGCCGTCCAGCAGGCCCGTCGCACCGAGGGCGAAGGCCCCCGAGCAGAAGGTCAGCAGGCGCGCACCGCGGTCGTGGGCGGCCCACAGCGCCTCGGCCACGCCGGCGGGCAGCGTGTCCCGATCGGTGTGACCCATCGCCGGGACCACGACGAGGTCGGCCTCGGCCAGGCGACCCAGGTCGTGGGCGACCTCGATCGGGAACCCCACCGAGGTGCGCACCGGGCCGACCGTCGGCGCGCAGACCGCGAACTCCGGAACCGGGATGCCGTCGTTGCTGCGATCGAGCGCGAACGCCTCGCAGGCGACGCCGAACTCGAAGGGGCTGAGGCCGTCCCAGATGACGGTGGCAACGTTGGTGAGCACCCACCCACCCTAGATGGCAGGAATTCGCTGCACAACGGCATCTCTGCCAATGGTGGCCGAATGTCATCGAAGCGAGACTTTCTGCCATGACGCCTGACAAGCACCTCTTCGACCGCCTGATCCACCACGTGAACAAGCCGCGCCCCCGGCCGCGACCCGTCCAGCATCGCCCCGACAGCTACGAGTGGGGCCTCTTCCGCAACGGCAACTTCTGATCCCGAACGCACAACAGCCCCGGCCGGAGCCGGGGCTGTTGTGCGTTGCTGCTCGTGGATCAGTTGCCGGTGAGCTTCTCACGCAGCGCCTGGAGCGCCTCGTCGGAGGCCAGCGAGCCGCCGGTCTCCTCAGCACCCTCGGAGCTGTACGAGGTGGCCTCGCCAGCCTCGGCCTCGGCGGCCTTGGCCTCGGCCTGCTGCTTGACGTGAGCCTCCCAGCGGGCGTGGGCCTGGGCGTACTGCTCCTCCCAGGCGGCCTTCTGGGCCTCGAAGCCCTCGAGCCACTCGCCCGTCTCCGGGTCGAAGCCCTCGGGGTAGATGTAGTTGCCCTGCTCGTCGTACGTCGCCGGCATGCCGTAGAGCGTCGGGTCGAACTCCTCGACGTCCGCAGCGGCGCTGGTCTCGTTGGCCTGCTTGAGCGAGAGGGAGATCCGGCGACGCTCGAGGTCGATGTCGATGATCTTGACCATCGCGTCGTCGTTGACCTGGACGACCTGCTCCGGGATCTCCACGTGACGCTCGGCGAGCTCGGAGATGTGGACGAGGCCCTCGATGCCCTCCTCGACGCGGACGAACGCACCGAACGGGACGAGCTTGGTGACCTTACCCGGGACGATCTGGCCGATCTGGTGGGTCCGGGCGAAGTGCTGCCACGGGTCCTCCTGCGTCGCCTTCAGCGACAGGGAGACACGCTCGCGGTCCATGTCGACGTCGAGGACCTCGACGGTGACCTCGTCGCCGACGGTGACGACCTCGGACGGGTGGTCGATGTGCTTCCAGGAGAGCTCGGACACGTGGACGAGACCGTCGACGCCGCCGAGGTCCACGAACGCACCGAAGTTGACGATCGAGGAGACGACACCCTTGCGGATCTGACCCTTCTGGAGCTGGGTCAGGAAGCCGTGGCGAACCTCGGACTGGGTCTGCTCGAGCCAGGCGCGACGCGAGAGGACCACGTTGTTGCGGTTCTTGTCGAGCTCGATGATCTTCGCCTCGAGCGTCTGGCCGACGTAGGGCTGCAGGTCGCGGACGCGACGCATCTCGACGAGCGAGGCGGGCAGGAAGCCGCGGAGGCCGATGTCGATGATGAGACCGCCCTTGACGACCTCGATGACGGTGCCCTCGACGACGCCGTCCTCCTCCTTGACCTTCTCGATCGTGCCCCAGGCGCGCTCGTACTGAGCGCGCTTCTTGGACAGGATCAGGCGACCCTCCTTGTCCTCCTTCTGGAGGACGAGCGCCTCGACCTCATCGCCCACGGAAACGACCTCGTTGGGGTCGACGTCGTGCTTGATGGAGAGCTCACGGGAGGGGATGACGCCCTCGGTCTTGTAGCCGATGTCGAGGAGGACCTCGTCGCGGTCGACCTTGACGATGGTGCCGGAGACCAGGTCGCCGTCGTTGAAGTACTTGATCGTGGCGTCGATCGCCGCGAGGAAGGCCTCTTCGGAGCCGATGTCGTTGACCGCAACCTGCGGCGCGTCGTAGTCCGGAAGAGCAGAGAGAGTCGTCATGGAGTAGTAGGAACCTTGTTTGTTCGAGTGAGTGCCCCGGCAAGCTGCCGAGATCTGGACGGTCCAGAGTACGTCGGCGCCGACGCACGAGTCCAACTGGCGACCCCATACCCAGAACCCCGCGACGTAACCCCCTCGGGCTCTGGATCGTTCTAGAGGCACCGGGAGGCATCCACCGGCGGTCCACCCGACTGCTCGGCCCTCCTGACACGGACCGATCCCGCCAGGAGCCAGTATGCGCATCCGCCCCTCCATCGCAGCAGCCGTGGGCCTCAGCACCCTCAGCCTCTACTCCGTCGCGATGCCCAGCATCGCCGACGCCGCCACCACGATCACCCCGACCCCCACCCCGCCCGCGACCCCGGCGTACGCCGCGAACGCGACGGCCGACATCCTCAGCCTCAACGCCGTGGGAGTTCCGGCACTCGGCAGCCTCGCCGGTGTCGTCGTGGGCGAGGCACAGGGCCAGGTCGACAGTGACGGCGGCCTCAGCGCAGGCGGCCAGCCGGTGCTCGCGAAGGCCTTCGGCGGCGCACTGTCCCTGAAGGTCGCCGAGCAGGGCGGTGACCCGCTCTACTCGCTCCAGGGCGCTCCGCCGGACAACACCACCGCGACGACCGGCTCCGGGGCCACCATCGCCCAGCTTTCCCCGCTCGCGAGCGTCGGCCTGGTGAACACCTCCGCCCAGGCGCGTTGGAACAGCGCCGCCTCCTGCGCCCCGACCTCCCTGGTGCCGACGACCTCCATGGCGTCGACAGCGGACCTGACGGTCGTGGGTGGCGACGTCGCCGGCCTCACCCTCCCCGCCCTGGTGACGCTGCCCGGCACGGCGTCGGTCGAGGAGACCATCACCCAGACCGCCAACACGGCCACCGCTGCGGACGACCGCATCCTCACGGCCACCTCGACCAGCAACGTCGCCGCCGTCGAGCTCCTCGGCGGAGCGATCAAGGTCGAGGTCAACCGGAACCCGTCGCTGACGGCATCGGCCACGGGCCTGGCCGGCAGCACCGGCGCGGTCGCCTGGACCTCGCCGCTCCTGTCGGTCAAGGTGGGCACCCAGGACCTCACGATCCCCGCCGACGGCTCCCCGCTCAACATCACCGGCCTTCCCGGACTCTCGCCGCTGCTCGACGTCCAGCTCTCCCTCGGCCAGAAGACCGACGAGGTGACCAGTCGTACCGGCGCCTCGGCGAAGGCGTCCCTGCTGCACGTGAAGGTCTCGCTGCTCTCCGGCGTCGCCGGTGGTCTCACCGTGCTCGACACCGACGTCGTGCCGTTCAGCGCGAGCGTCACCGTCCCCGACGGCGGCATCCAGTGCACCACCGACCCCGACGGCGACGGCCTCACCACCGACCAGGAGCAGGGGACCGGCACGGACCCCTACAACCCCGACACCGACGGTGACGGGATCGCGGATGGCGCCGAGGGGTCGTCCACGACGGTTCCGGCTCCCCCGGTCGTCACGGCGCCGACCGACGGGACCCTCTCCAAGGATGCGACCCCCGACGTCGTCGGCACCGCCCCGATCGGCTCGACCGTCTACCTCGCCATCGACGGTGGCACCGCCGTGCCCGTGAACGTCGACGGCACCGGTCACTGGACCTACACGACCGGGACGCTGGCAGAGGGGCCGCACACGCTTGTCGCCACCGACAAGAACGCCTCAGGTGCCTCGAGCAGCCCGGTCACGGTGCACTACACCGTCGACACCGTCGCCCCGTCTGCCCCGGTCGTCGGTCCGATGGCGCCGAGCAGCGACACCACGCCGGTGATCGCCGGCACGGCCGAGAAGAACTCGACGGTCGACGTGTACGTCGACGGTGCCAAGGTCGGCACGGTCACGGCCACGCCCCAGGGGACATGGAGCTATCAGGTTCCCGACTCGGGAGCCCTGGGTCTGGGCCTGCACCCCATCACGGCACAGTCGACCGACGCCGCCGGCAACGTCAGCCCGATGAGCTCGACGGTGACCTACACGGTGACCCTGCAGGGCACGGGCACCCCTGACGTCGTCGCGCCCGGAGCACCACTCATCGCGCCGATCCCCGCCGGCACCGACACCACACCGACGATCTACGGCACCGCCGAGCCCGGTGCGACGGTCGGCGTCTACATCGACGGCACCAAGGTCGGCACCACGACGTCGGGCAGCAACGGGGTGTGGGCGTTCACGCCGACCACGCCACTCAGCGTCGGTGATCACACGGTCACCGCCACGGCCACCGACGCCGCCGGCAACACCAGCCTGATGTCGTCACCCGCCACCGCGACCATCTCCTCGATCCCGCCGACCGACACCGACGGCGACGGTCTCACCGACCCCCAGGAGGCGGCGCTCGGGACGAACCCGAAGAAGGCCGACACCGACGGCGACGGCCTGACCGACGGCCAGGAGGTCAAGGTCTACAAGACCAACCCCGTCAAGGCCGACACCGACGGTGACGGGCTCACCGACGGCCAGGAGGTCAAGGGCATCCGGATCCGGTCCAAGCTCCGCCTCAAGGGCAAGCTGAAGGCGAAGCCGAAGGCCGTCGTCTGGGTGGTCAGGACCAACCCGCGCCTCGCGGACACCGACCACGACGGCATCGGCGACGGTGCCGAGGCCAGGGGGACGAAGAACACCAAGAGGTTCAAGCTCTACGGCCGGCACCTCCCGACCAACCCGCTGCGCGCCGACTCCGACCACGACGGACTCACCGACAGCCAGGAGATCGCCCGCTACCGGTCCAACCCGCTCGACTGGGACACCGACCACGGCGGCAAGGCCGACGGCTGGGAGGTGAAGCGCGGCTGGAGCCCGCTGAAGAAGGGCAAGCTCCCTCCGGGCTACAAGAAGCTCAAGAAGTCCCAGAGGTAGGGCCTAGCCTTGACGGGTGAGTGAGTCGCAGGGCCCGATCGTCTACGCCGAGCGCAGGTCCATCACGGAGGCCGAGTCACGACGGGCGAACGGACCGGACTGGGACAAGTACGCCGACGAGTACCAAGCGACGCACGGGCCCTTCCTCGGGGACATCGGCTTCGTCTGGGGCCCGGAGGGCGTCACCGAGGCCGAGCTGAACATCCTCGGTGACCTCGACGGCAAGCAGGTCCTGGAGCTCGGATCGGGCGCCGGCCAGTGCGCCCGCTGGGCGCGGTCGGTCGGGGCGACGGCGTACGGCCTGGACCTCTCCCACCGCCAGTTGCAGCATTCCCGTCGTCTCGACGAGGCGACGGGAGTGGCGGTGCCCTCGGTACGCGCGACGGCGACGGCACTCCCCTTCGCCGACGGCGCGTTCGACGTCGTCTTCTGCTCCTTCGGCGCGCTGCAGTTCGTCGCGGAGATCGGCACGACCATCGATGAGGTGGTGCGGGTGCTGCGGCCGGGCGGGCGGTTCGCGTTCTCGATCACGCATCCGACCCGCTGGATGTTCCCCGACGACCCCGGTCCCGACGGACTCGTCGCGAGTCAGCCCTACTGGGACCGCACGCCGTACGTCGAGGTCGACGTGGAGACCGGCAAGCCGTCGTACGTCGAGCACCACCGCACCCTGGGCGACTGGGTCTCCCTGCTGGCCGGGGCGGGCTTCCGGATCACCGACCTCGTGGAGCCGGAGTGGCCCGCGGGCCACGAGCGGATCTGGGGCGGATGGAGCCGCGCCCGGGGCGAGATCACCCCGGGCACTGCGATCTTCGGTGCCGACCTGACCTGACGGGCCGGGACGGCGTCAGATCACACCTTCGACATGCGGGCGGCCGGCTTCGGGGCCGGCTCCGGCGTCGCCCGCCTCCGGAGCAGGAAGACGCCCAGGGCGATCAGGATGACGCCGAGCACGAGGCCGCCGAACCGGGCGACCACGTCGACGAGCCGCAGCGAGGAGGTGTTGCTCTTGGCCGTGTCGACGTTCTTCTTCACGGTCTCCGCCGTGTAGCGGACGTCGGCGTCGAGGAGGAGCGTGCCGTCAGGCAGCGCGACCGTCTGCGAGCCGGTCTGATCGATGAACGAGCCGGTGGTCGGGTCGACCCAGATGGTCTGCTCGGCCTGGTAGGTGCCCTGCGTTCCCTCGGCGATCTCAGCGTCGGTCTTGGGAACGACGACGTGGAACTCGTAGGTCTCCAGGCCGTCGATCTTCTTGGTGCCCTCGTAGGTGGCGGTGACGGCCTTGCCGAGCGTGCCGTCCCAGTAGGGGTAGTCCTTCTTCTCCGTGTCGAAGGGGAACTTGATGACGACGCCGTCGTAAGGAGCCACCTCTGCGGAGTCCTTGACGTACTTCGCCTGGTCCTCGACCGGCATCGACGTACGGCGGTCGAGAGCGAACTTGTTGGTGCCGATCGTGACGATCGAGGGGTCACTCGCGTCGAGGACGAAGTCGCCGTTGTCGTCGATGCAGGGCTCGGCGGACGTCGCCATGCAGCTGACCTGCTGAGCGGCGAAGACGTCGCCGGTGGATGCGTGGGAGTCGGCCAGCGTGTGGTTGGTGTAGACCACCGGGACCGGGGTGTCGGACTTCGCCAGCGCTCCCGAGGCCGTGCCCGTCAGCTGGGTGACGGAGTCGACGTCGAGCGGGATGCGGTGCGCAGCGTCGTGCCCCCACACGAAGGCGATGGCGGATGCCGCCAGGGCGAAGGCACCGAGAAGCAAAGCGACGCGGCCGAAAACAGAACGCACGAGGACCCCTCCCAAGGTCTTGAGAAATCGTGGGAACCCTAGCAGTCGGCCCGGGGCGCACTGTGCATCGCGTCACATTGGCATTTCCCGGCGCGCTGATGCACCGTGCCATAGTTCCGTGCGTGCCTCGTTCGTCCCATCGCCTGTCGCTCGGCCCTCGCGAGTCCGTGGTTGCTATCGCCTTGGTCATGATCGCAGCGCAATTGCTCTTCCGCGCGTGGGCTCTCTACGGCTCGTGGTTCCGTTTCGACGATGCCAACTTCATGTCCGTCGTGCTTGATGACCGTGTCGATCTGTCCACCCTCGCCCACGGGTACGCAGGCCACCTCACTCCGGGCGCTTTCGGTGTCAGCTGGCTCAACGTGAAGATTGCTGGACTCTCGTGGTCCCTGCCGGCAAGCGAACTTCTCGTCCTCCAGGCCATCGGCGACCTCGGTGCACTCGTCTTCCTGGCTTCCGCCTTCGGCCTCAGACCCGGCATCCTGGCTCCCTTGGCGCTGTTCCTCTCCACCGCGCTGGCCCTGCCGGCGATGATCTCGTGGGGCCCCGGGATCACACAGGCCCCGCTGATCGCGGTCATCTTCTGGGGCGGGTGGTGCCACCTCCACTACCTGCGCACGAGACGGCTCCGATGGGCGGTCGTCACGATGACGATCACGGCCGCCGGCCTGCTCTTCGGTGAGAAGACGCTGCTCGTCTTCTGGCTCTACGCCTTCCTCGCGCTCGCCTACTTCGCCAGCGGTGACAGCATCGCACGCCTCCGCCACGTCTTTCGGAGCTATCGGTCGGGCGTCGTCCTGTACGGGATCGTCGCCGTCGCCTACCTCGTGTGGTACGTCGAGGCCGCACTCAACTACGATCCGGGCTCCTCGACCCGCCAGCCGTTGCTGCCGCTGATCGGCAACCTCGTGGGCATCAGCTGGGCAACAGGAGTCGTGGGCGGCCCTTTCCGCTGGGTCTTCCAGCCCGGACAGTCGGCTGGAACTGCGAGCCCCGGCCAGCTCTTCATGCTGGCCGCCCTCGCGGTTCTGGCCATTGTCGGTCTCGAGATCAGCCGGCGCCGCCTCCGCTCGAAGCGGGCATGGCTGCTCGTGGCGCTCTTCCTCGCGAGCGACGTCCTCCTGATCAGCAGCGCTCGCTCGCTGATGGGCCCAGCCCTCGCCCTCTTCTCCCGTTACGTCACCGAGATGGCGGCCGTCTCCGCCATCGCCCTGGCACTGGCGTGCCTGCCACTCCGGGGAGCCGTCGAGACCGTCGAGGTCATCCCCGGGGACGGGTTCCTCGAGCGGCCGGCGCGGATCACCGCTGCCATCGCAGTGGTCGCAGCCTTAGGCACCTTCTCGTCGACGACCTACGCGCGGGACTGGCACGATCATGACCTCACCAAACTGTGGTTCGACCACGTGCGTGGCGACATCGTCGCCCACCCCTCGCAGCGCACCCTGATCGACACCGCCGTGCCGTCCTGGATGATCTGGGGAGCGGCGTATCCCGACAACATGGTCCGCAGTGTCCTGCACCAGTGGTCGAAGCACATCGCCTTCGACCGCATCACCCAGGATGAAGTGGACATCGTCGCAGGAGACGGTCACATCCGCCCCGCGCTGATCACGCCAGTGCGACACGATGTCGGCGGCGCCGACCGTGGGTGCTCCTTTCCTGAGCGCGGCGGGCGCATCATCGTGCCGCTCGACGGCCCCGTCCTGGGCTACGGCTGGTGGGTCAAGGTCAGTTACTACAGCGCCACGGCCACTCCGCTGACCGTCCAGGCGGGTTCGCTCCACCACGAGACCGTCGTGGACCCCGGCCTGCACAGCCTGTACTTCCCCGCCAGCGGTGAGCGATTCTCGACGCTCGACTTCACATCGATCGCGAACGCCTCCGGCTTCTGCATCACCGATGTCCAGCTCGGCAAACCCGAGGCAGCACCGGACACGAACGGCAAGTCGTGATGCTCAGCCGGCCCTCGTCGATACCCGCCCTGGACTCGGTGCGGTTCATCGGCGTACTGGCCGTGCTGCTGACGCACGTCGGCTTCAACGCCGGCACGTACACGACTGCCGGGGTCTTCGGGCATGTCGTGTCGCGGCTCGCGGTCGGCGTGTCGGTCTTCTTCGTCCTCTCAGGCTTCCTCCTGTCGCGTGAGTGGCTGGTGCGGGCGGCAGCCGGCGAGCCGGCCCCATCCGCACTTCGCTACTACTGGAAGCGGTTCTGGCGGATCTACCCTGCCTACCTCGTCACGGTCGCCGTCGTCATGGTCGCCTTCCCGGCCAACCGTCACCTCGGGCTGCCCCGTTGGGTCAGCGCACTCACGATGGCAGACAGCTACAGCCGCCACACGCTCCCCGACGGCTTCACGCAGACTTGGAGCCTCGCGACCGAGGTCGGCTTCTACGCGCTCCTCCCGTTGATCATGGCCTTGATCGGCCGGCGGTTGGCGCGCTGGCGGATCGTGACGGTGCTCGTCCTCCTGAGCGCGATCAGCTTCTGGTGGATCGGCGACCTCTCGGGCCGGCTTCCACTCGCCGGCCGTCCTGCCGGCGAGTGGATCCCCGGTTACCTCTCGTGGTTCGCCGCGGGCATCGCATTGGCAGTCGTGCACACCGCCCCAGGACTCTTTCCCCGCACGGACCGCGCACTTCGTGGTCTCGGCCGCAGCCCCGGAGTCTGCTGGACGCTTGTGCTCGCGGTGCTGTTCATCGCATCGAGTCAGCTGGCCGGCCCGTGGCTGCTGCTGCCCATGACGACCTCGGAGGCGCTCACGCGCCACGTGCTGTACCTCGTCACAGGCCTGTTGATCGTCATCCCCGCAGCGTTCGGCGACCCGGCGTCCCGCTGGGTCGCCCTCCTCTCACACCCATGGGCGCGACACCTGGGACACGTCTCCTACGGCATCTTCCTTGTCCATATGGCACTCCTGCAGTTCGCCATGTGGGTGTTCGGCTTCGCGCAGTTCCGCGGACACTTCGTCACGATCACCCTCGTGGCCTTGGCTGCCTCGATCGTCGTCTCGGAGGCTCTTTACCGATTGGTCGAGCGCCCGTTCACGCGCTTCGGCCGACGCTCCGCGACCATCCCGACCATGACTCCCAGCGCCCATAGAACCACGTAGGCCGTCCAGGCCCAGGAGCCTGCCCACGCCCCGAAACTCCCCCAGGGATGCAGCGCATAGGCCAGACCCACGGCCAGGATCCCGGCCGCGATGAGACCCCACGCGACCTCATCCCTGCCGAGTCGCCGGCTGAGCACCGCGAGGCCGATGCCGACGACTGCGGCTGCCACGGCGGGCCAGCCTCCCATCAACCCGATGACCGACAGCCCCAGGCCCCCCACGACAGATGGTGGCCACGTGGCCTCACTCGACGGCGGCAGCACGCCCGAACCCCAGCGGCGCCACAAGGTCAGCGCGAAGAGTAGGAGAAGCCCACATAGCCCGCCCGCAAGAGCCCATCGGTAGATCGAGTCAGGTGCGAAGGCCACGTGGACCGGCGTGCTGCTGCCATCTGCGAGCCACCCCTGTCGCCAGCCGTCCAGGATGATCGGCTTGAGCCGGTGTCCGCCCTGCGTCGCCTGCCACCCCGCGTTGGCGTTCTCCTGCTGATCGAGGATGACGGTGCCGGGCGAGGGCTCGATCGTGCGCGTGGTCGCAGTCGTGGCCCGACGCGACTCGTTCGCCGTCCCCACCAAGCTCACTCCAGCGTCCTGGACAGTCAACGAGAGGGGGATCAGCGTGTCGGTGGCATCGACCCGGATGTCGTTGGCGCCGGACTGGAGTGCGGCCGGACCGCAGAGTCTCGCAGGGACCTTTCGCATCGCGTACAGATCATCGGCCGAGGCGACCAAGCGCGTCTGGACGACTGCGGAGCCGACGTGGACGTCGGGTCCGGACCCACAGCCCCAGTCCTTCTGCTCTGTGGAGGGTGCCAACGAGCGTGGCGGCAGGCCGCCCAACCGAAGGCGACTGATACCGACCGGGAGTTTGTGCCATGTCCCGGCGGCGTCCGTCCACGCAGCGTCCTGGCTGTCCGTCACCTCGATCTGGAGCCGGTCGGTCGTGATCGGCTCCGGGAGGGTTGCCAAGCCCTTGCCGTCGAGCGTCACGTCCACCGACCCCCCGGGCCAACGCAGTTGGAGCGCGGTCGGTTTGCGGGCCGGAGCCAGCTTGGCGAGGGCCGCGGTGACCGAGGTGATCCTCCGCTCGCCCAGCCAGTGCACGTCGACGGTCGGGCTCGGATCGTCGACGGCAGCCATCCAGGTGCTCGTGGGCCGACCGTCCAGAGCCGCCACGACCGAGGCGCGCGCATCCGGCACCCCGGACGAGGATGCGGAGGCACCAATCAGGAAGCCGCTCTGCAGTCGCTCTGTCAGTGCTGCACCAGGCCTGGCTTGGACCGTCAGGCTGCCGGAGTAAGACGTGGGTAGCGCCGCGGAAGGAAGCGTGACGACTCGCTCGAAGCCTGTCGGCTCCTCCGAGGCGTGGGCGCGCTCAGCGACGCACGAGGTCCGTGTCCCCCGGGTGACACACCCCGTGCGGTCGTCATGAAGGGCACGCAGCAGGATGGTGTCCGGAGCTCCCCAGGTCGACGGGATCGTGGGAAGGACCAACTCACGCCGTATGTCGACGCCGGCAAGGGATACGTCCGCGAGGGCGAGCTTCTCCCCCTCCACCCCTCTGATCTCGAGCCACGTGGTGTCGCCATTGGGAAGCGAGACACGGTGGGTCGCACCGGCCGTGAAACGCACCGGCGCGCCAGTTCCCGCAGCTGTCCGCACGCGGACGGCTGTCGAGCTCTCACCCCCGAGGCCAAGAGTGATGCTCACATCGTTCGCCGAGACCGTGCGGCCGAGGTTCACCCGCCACCACGGCACGCCCACGGTGGTCCCTGAAACCCACTGGGTCCCGGGATCGCCGTCGATCGCGGCGAAGGGCAGTTCGCCTGGCTCGGCACCGCCGTACTCGGTCGCATCCGATGCGGACGAGGACGCCGCGATCGAACGTGCCCCGATGAGTTTCGCCGTTGTTCTCCAGGCGGTGCCACCACTGATGGCGTAGTCCTGCACCCGGTTTCCGGTACGCCGGACGTCGCCGGGTGTGCGCACTGCCGATGCCGCCTCGTGGATCTGGCCGAACCCGCGCTCACGGTCGAGTAGGCCGTCGGTGAGGATCATTGGCCCGGTGGGGACGGCGGCGTCGCTCGCTGCCAGATCACTGCCGAGAACGGCCGGCGCGTCGGTGAGCACCCCCGCATCGACGGCATCGAGGAGATCCTCGGGTCCGCCGATGACGACGGGAGCCTTGTCTGCGGAGACCAACTGCTGCGCACCGTCGACCGCATAGATCTCGAGTGCCTGCCGATGACGTGCGAGCCCGGCATCGATGACAAGGCGTCCCTCATCGGACTTCACGACTGGGTCACCACCGACGTCAGGCCCGAATGCCTTCAGCAGATGGATCCCGGGCGAGCCGCTCAGCGCCTGCGTCACGTAGGCGTCGTCTGGCGTGTCGAAGGATGGCTGCAAGTCGTTGCGGACCACGAGGAGACCGACACCGGCGCGGCGCAGGTAGTTGGCAAGGCCGTCGGACGGCGTGCCTTGCGCCAGCCTGGTCTCCACGGCGTCGAGCATGCGGATATTGCCCGCCGGTGCAAGCGGGACAGCATTGCGCACCGCCCAGTCCTTCGCATCGAGGTATTGCATCGGCTCATCATCCGGCGAGCCCCAGAGGTAGTGCCCGAATGAGGAGCCCGGAAGCAACAAGGCGACGCCGCGATGCTGTTCGTTCACCCAGGTCGCTGCTTGACTCCAGTATGCCGGCGTCGACTGGACCGGGTTGAGTGGCGCCAGTCGGCCCGTCCATGCGGGCATCGCCGCAGCAAAGGCGGCGAGGCAGACGAGACCCGCGACGCCAACGCCCGGCGCCAGGAGGCCGGCACGCCTTCCCAGGCGAAGCTCGATCCGCCTGCGAGACCGCAGGGCCACATCGACACTGATTCCCAGCCCGACGACGAGCGGCAGTCGCACGATGGGGTCGAACTTGTGCAGGTTGCGAATCGGTGCAAGGGCACCGTCGAGCAGGCCGCGTAGGGAGCCGTCGCCCCATCCATGGGCACCGGTCGAATGCCCGAGGGTCACGAGTACGAGTCCGCAGAGAAGCGAGACGACCAGGAATAGTCTGTGCCTCTGTTGCCGATGCACGATGCCGATCAGGCCGAGTCCAACCAACACCGCACTATCGAGAGCGAGGAACCCGACGGTGATCATCTCATGGCCGCCCCGCCACGTGCTGTCGAGATAGGCGACCCAGTCGGTGGTGCCTCGCAACGCATCGACGACGTTGTTGGCGAAGGTCGTGGTATCGGCGCTTTCGATGAAGTCCAGGAAGGGCGGCGAGTAGGCGCCGAGGAGGACGAGCGGCAAGAGCCACCATGCCGTACCGAGGATGGTGAAGAGCGTCCACCACCCAAGAAGAGGCAGACGTCGGGGACCACGGCCGCGGGTCAACAGCCAGATCACTCCGAGAGGCAGGACAGCCGCGGTCGCTGCAGCGTTGATGCCTCCCGCCGTCGCCACCGCGAGCCCCGCCCAGAAGCCAGCACGCCGGACAGACCCTGCCTGCGAGCCGATGACCAGCGGGAGGAGCACCCACGGTGCGATCGCGAGGGTCCATGCCTCGCTCGAGATGGGGCCGATCTTGGTGAGCAGGGCGGGGGACAGGGCATACGCAAAGCCGGCGATGAGCACGGAGGCGTCCCGGCGGGCACCGAGCGCCCGCGTGACGAGGGAAGATCCGACGAAGGCGACGCCCAGGACGGCTGCGTACCAGAGCCGCTGGACCACCCAACCGGGAAGGCCCACGAGGTGTCCGACCACGAAGAACGGGCCCGTCGGCCAGATGTACCCATAGGCCTGGTCCTGTAACTGCCCGAAGGATGTCGAGTCGTCCCACAGGTGCAAGGCACGATGGAGGAACTCCACCGGTGAGACCGCAAGGTCGAACTTCGTGTCGGAGACGAGTAGTCCTGGCGACTGGATGAAGGCCAGTCCGAGAAGGAGTGAGCAGGAGGCGACGAGACGAAGCCGGAGGCGCACCGGCGCACCATACCCGAGTCCGAAGTCCGGTCCGGAATGTGCGCGATCTCACGGTCGGACCTACGCTTATCAAGTGGGTCCTTGGGGAGGGACGGCCGTCAAGGGCCGTCAGATCGTGATGCTGAGCTGGCGTGACACCGCCAACCCTGAGGGCGGCGGAGCCGAAATGTATCTCGAGCAGGTCGCCCATGGCCTGCGCGGCCGCGGCGATCGCGTCACCGTCTTCACGGCCGCCTACCCGGGTGCGGCGCCCGACGAGACCGTCGACGGCATCCGGTTCGTCCGCCGCGGAGGCAAGCTGAGCGTCTATCTCTGGGGCATGTGGCTGCTTCTCACCGGTCGACTCGGCCGGCCCGACGTTGTGGTCGACGTGCAGAACGGCCTGCCGTTCTTCAGCCGGCTCGTCACCCGCCGCCCGGTCGTCGTGCTGGTCCACCACGTCCACCGCGAGCAGTGGCCCGTCGTCTACCCCGGCCTCAAGGGTCGCGTCGGGTGGTGGCTCGAGTCCAGCGTCGCGCCGCGGCTCTACCGGCACTGTCAGTACATCGCCGTCTCCCGTGCCACGCGGGACGAGCTCGTCGGCCTGGGCGTCTCCGGCTCACGGATCGCGGTCGTCCACAACGGCGCCGAGCGTCTCCCCGACGTGGCTCCGACCAAGTCCGGCCAGCCGTCGATCTGCGTGGTCGGCCGCCTCGTCCCGCACAAGCGGGTCGAGCTCGCCGTCGACGCGGTGAACGCCCTGCGGGCGGAGTTCCCGGAGCTGACGCTCACCATTGTCGGCGACGGCTGGTGGGCCGACGAGCTCAAGGCGTACGCCGACCAACACTCCGAGCCGGGCGCGGTGACATTCCTCGGCCACGTCGGGGAGTCCGTCAAGGAGTCCGTCTACGAGTGCTCGTGGGTGATGGCCGTGCCGTCCCTGAAGGAGGGCTGGGGCCTCGTCATCACCGAGGCCGCCGGTCGGCGCACCCCGTCGATCGCCTTCCGCTCCGCCGGTGGCACAACCGAGTCGATCATGGACGGCGTCTCGGGGCTGCTCGTCGCGGATCCGGCGGAGTTCACGCGCCGTCTGGGCGACGTACTGCGGGACGAGGTACTCCGCAAGGAGCTCGCCGAAGGTGCATGGTGGCACGCGGCCGGTCACACGTGGGAGCAGTCCCAGATGAACTTCGCGGCGGTGCTCGACTCCGCCGGAGCGGGCCGAGTCATCGCCGCGAGTGACTGAGTCTGCGAGTGCGGCTCAGTTGCCAGACGTGCTGCCGTAGCTGATCGTCGTCGCCTGCGAAACGTCGCCAGAGTGCGATGGAGCGGACTCGACAGTGCTGTTCACCAGGCCGACGACCGTGACCGCCGCGACTGCGCCGCCAGCGATGATGCTGCCGACCGTTGCCAAAAAACCGAAACCGAACATCGGTCCCTCCTCCCAATCAGTCCCGGAGCCTAGCAGGCTGATGGCGTCCTGTGGCCATCCTCACACTTCTGCCTGCCGCACGTGCCGCGCCGCATCCCACCACCAGCAGGAAAGCGATCCATGCCAGGCCCTGGGCGACTCGCGCGGGCATGCCCGCGGACGGGACCTGGACGAGCCCGTCCAGGCGGATGATGCGCAGAAGCGGGCCGTCATGAACCACGCTGCCCGCCACCTCAGGGACGTCGCCACCGGCGTCGTTCTCGCTGACCACCCATCCGATGCCGGCGCGTCGCAGGGCGATCGCCCGTGCGTCAGGCGTCGACTCCCCCAGCGCCGCGCGCGCCGCTCGGGCCGCCGGGTCCTCCCCCGGTACGCCGACACCGTCGACCACCAGGTCGTCATCGAGCGTCACGTCGACGGCCAGCACCCGCGCGAGCGGGTCGATCACAGGCTGGCCGCCGTTCCACGCCGGCGCCCGGTAGTTGCTCAGCGGCACCAGCAGCGCGGCGCCGTGACCGGAGGCGACCCGAGCCCGCGCGGCGAGCCACTCCGCGGGATAGTGCGCAGCGCGCAGGGACCCGCCGAGCCCCCAGGCAGCATCCGTCATGAGGGCGACAGGAGCTGCGACGACGGCCAGCGCCAGGGCACCGGCGGCGAGACGTTGCGGCGCCCAGGCGCAGAGGCGCTCCACCGCCGCGGCGACGATGCCGACGGTCAACGGAAGGGCGAGTGCAAGCTCGCGAGTGCCGTCCCGCAGCAGAGCGCCACCAGGGACCCAGCCGCCCAGATCCGCCAGCACACCGGGCACGGCCCAGCTGACCACGGCGACACCGACGCCCACCGACCACAGCACGACCAGAGCACCGCCCTGCCGAGGACCTGACGCGCGCCACCATCGCCGCCCGCCGGCCACCACGGCGAGGACGAGGAGCAGCAGGCCGAACCACGGCAGCACCCCGTGCCGTGAGTCGGGAACGACGTCGCCGTTCCAGATGCCACCGAGCGTCAGCGCCGCCAACGGTCCCGGGAGTCCGTCGCCCGAGGTCGCGAAGGCGCGGTAGCCCGCAGCATCGGCCGCAGCCGCCGCATGGACGAAGCCCGCCACGATCCACGGGGCGTTCGCCGCGGCGACCGCAGCGACGAGAACGGCCGTGCGACGCCAGGCGCCTCTGCCGCGCCCTCCCCCTGCCAGTGCGGTGATGAGCAGCGTGGCCCCGCTCACGAGACCGGCGTTGGCGCTCAAGCTGCCGAGGACGAGCACGAGCAGCGCCCAGCCGGGCAGCGTGCCTCTGGCAGCGACGCACCGACCGGCGATCACCAGCCACGGCACCGCCGCATAGCCGAGCAACACGGGCCAGTGGCCCATCCCGAGCCGCTCGACGACGAAGGGGTTCCAGATCGCGACGCTGGCCACCGCCAGCCGAGGAGCGGTACGTCCACCGACCAGTGCCGCCGCGCCGAGACCCGCGCCCACCAGCGACCCGAGCAGCACGAGCTTCTGGATCAGCATGGCGGGGATCACCTCGTCGAGCGCGGCGATGACGGCATCAGAGGGCACCGCCCTCGGCAAGGCGGAGCCGAGGCCGAGCACATCGGCCCGGCCCAGAGCGAGATCGGGCACCCACACCATGTCGCGATGCAGCACGTAACCGGGGCCGAGGGCGGGACCGAGCAGCATCACCGACAGCAGGAGGCTCCAGAGCAGAGACCAGAGGAGTGGGCCGCAGCCCTTCCCGACGCCCGCTCGACGACCCAGCCCGCTCACGCGGTGAACATTAGGTCAGCGTCGTGGGCACACACGCGGCGACGGCGCCGTCCCCTGCCCGGTGCCTTAGGCTCACGCATCGTGACGACTACCGACGTGCGGCCCTCCGGCCTACGTCGCCTGCTGGAGAGCGGCGGGCTGATCGCAGTGGCAATCGTCGTCATGAACATGTCGACGTACGGCTTCCAGATGGTGGCGGCGCGCCTCGTCGGTCCCGAGGAGTACGGCTCGATCGCGAGCCTGCTCGCGATCCAGCTCGTCTCCTCCGTCCTCCAGCTCGGTCTCCAGGCGACGGCGGCCCGACGGATCGCCGCGGCGCCCGACGACGTCGCCGAGGTCGAGCACGGCATCCTCAGGCTGGGATGGCGGGCGGCCGGCGCGCTGACCCTGGTGCTGCTCGCCCTGTCGCCGCTGATCAGCCACCTCCTGCACCTCCAGAGCCTCTATCCCGCCCTGCTTCTCGCGGTCGGCGCGCTGCCGATGAACGTGCAGGGCGCACAGTGCGGGATCCTGCAGGGCGAGCGGCGGTGGGGAGCACTCGCGCTGGTCTACCTCGCCGCCGGCGTGCCTCGTCTCGCCATCGGCGCGATCGCGCTGTCAGTCCGGGCCACGGAGGGCGCCGGCATGGCGGCCGTCGCGCTCGGCTGGATCGCGCCGTGCGCGGTCGGCTGGTGGTTCCTCAGCCGCGGCCGGCACGCGCGACCCCGACGAGGGGGACGATCGGTCGCCCAACGCCAGCTCGCCACCGAGGTCGCGCACAGCTCCCTCGCACTCCTCGGCTTCTTCGCTCTCTCCAACATCGACATCGTGATGAGCCGGCACATCCTCACTCCCCACGGCTCCGGCCTGTACGCCGGCGGCCTGATCCTCACCAAGGCGGTGCTGTTCCTCCCGCAGTTCGTGTCGATCGTGGCCTTTCCCGCCATGTCGACGCCGGCCGAGCGCCGCACGGTGATGCTCCGCGCGCTCGGCATGGTGGCCGTCGTCGGGGCCGGCTCGCTGGTCGGCTCCGTCGTGCTGGCCGACGTCGCGATGGTCTTCGTCGGCGGCTCGGACTACGACCCGATCCGGAGCCGACTGTGGCAGTTCGCGGCGCTGGGCATGCTGCTCGCGGCCCTCCAGCTCCTCGTGTACTCCGTCCTGGCCCGCCAAAGCCGTCGCTCGGCGTGGTTCATCTGGGCGGCCGTCATCGTGATGGGCCTGGTCGGCTGGTGGCGAATCTCGTCGATGGCGGAGCTGCTGGCACTCGCGACCGCCACCGACGCCGTGCTCTTCGTCGTCCTGTTCGGCATGAGTCTGTGGACGATGCGCGCCGACAGCACGGAGAGCCCCTCAGTGGGCGGCGTCGTGCCAACTGCGCCCGGTGCCGACACTCACGTCTAGCGGCACGGTCAGGTCGGCAGCGCCGCCCATCTCGCGACGGATCAGCTCCTCGAGCCGGTCCCGCTCCCCCGGCGCCACCTCGAGCACGAGCTCGTCGTGGACCTGCAGCAGGAGCCTGGAGGCGAGGCCCTCGGACTCCAGCGCGCGCTGGGTGTTGAGCATCGCGACCTTGATCAGGTCGGCGGCCGAACCCTGGATCGGGGCGTTGAGCGCCATCCGCTCGGCCATCTCGCGACGCTGGCGGTTGTCACTGGTGAGGTCGGGCAGGAAGCGGCGGCGACCCATGATCGTCTCCGTGTACCCCGAACGCCGCGCCTCGGCGACGACCTCGGCGAGGTAGTCCCGGATGCCGCCGAAGGTCTGGAAGTACTCCTCCATCAGGCCCCGCGCCTCACTCGGCTCGATGCCGAGCTGCTGGCTCAGCCCGAAGGCCGAGAGGCCGTAGGCGAGGCCGTAGTTCATCGCCTTGATCTTGGCGCGCTGCTCGCTCGTGACGAGTACGTCGTCAGGGATCCCGAACACGCGGCGGGCCGTGATGGTGTGGAAGTCCTGACCGGACTTGAACGCCTCGATCAGCTGCTCGTCACCCGACAGGTCGGCCATGATCCGCATCTCGATCTGGCTGTAGTCCGCCGTCATGAGCGACTCGAAGCCGGCCCCCACCACGAAGCCCTCCCGGATCCGGCGGCCTTCCTCGGTGCGGATCGGGATGTTCTGCAGGTTCGGCTCGTTGCTGCTCAGCCGCCCGGTCGCGGCGACCGTCTGGTTGAAGGTCGTGTGGATCCGGCCGTCGGGCTGGACGGTCTTGAGCAGGCCCTCGATCGTGACGCGCAGCTTCTGGGCCTCGCGATGCCGCAGCAGGTGCAGCATGAAGGGGTGCTCCGTGGCCTCATACAGCCACTGCAGCGCGTCGGCGTCGGTGGTGTAGCCGGTCTTGGTCTTCTTGGTCTTCGGCATGTCGAGCTCGTCGAAGAGCACGACCTGGAGCTGCTTCGGGGAGCCGAGGTTGATCTCCTTGCCGATGACGTCGTACGCCGCCTCCGCCGCGCCGCGCACCTCATCGGCGAAGAAGCCCATCAGGTCCTCGAGGTGGTCTTGGTCGACGGCGATGCCGGTCCGCTCCATCCGCGCGAGCACGCCGATGAGGGGCTGCTCGATGCCGGTGAGCAGCCGCGTGCCACCGGCCCGCTCCACCTCGCCGTCGAGCGCCTCGGCGAGATCGAGGACGGCCCGCGCGTGCAGCATCGCGGCCTGGCCAGCGTCTTCCGCCGGGTCGTCGAAGAGAGCGCCCTGGTCGGTCGAGACCTCGGACTTGAGCTCACGCTTGAGATAACGCAGCGTCAGGTCGGCGAGGTCGTAGGAGCGCTGGTCGGGCGCGACGAGGTAGGCCGCGAGCGCCGTGTCGGTCTGCAGGCCGAGCAGGTCCCACTCGCCCTGTCCCCACAGCGCCTGCGCCGGTCCCTTGGCGTCGTGCATCAGCTTGGGTCGCTCCGGGTCGCCGAGCCAGGCGCCGAGCGCGGCCAGGTCCTCGGGCGCCGCCGTCTCCAGGGAGAGGTACGCCGCCTCCTCGTGCGTGACGAAGGCGAGGCCGTCGACCTGGCCGGTGCCCGAGCCCCAGGAGCCACGGACGTGCAGGGCAACAGGCGTGGTGCCGAGCGAAGCGAGGAACGCACCCACCTCACCCGGAGAGAGAGTTCGACCGGCGAGCTCGAAGCCACCCTCGGCGGTCGGTTCCTCGGCCGCGCCGGCGTCGCCGACGACCGTCATCACGCGGGTGCGCAGCTCACCGCGGATCTCGAGCTCGTCGAGGAACTGCAGCGCCGCCTGCCGGTCCCACTCGGCGCGCACGAGCTCCTCCGGCCGCTTGGCCAGCGGAAGGTCGCAGACGAGCGCATTGAGTCGCCGGTTGCGGATCACGTCGCCGAGGTGCGCCCGCAGGTTGTCGCCCGCCTTGCCCTTGATCTCGTCGACGCGCGTGATGATGTTGTCCAGCCCGTCGAACTGCGCGATCCACTTGGCGGCGGTCTTCGGCCCCACGCCCGGCACACCGGGGAGGTTGTCGCTGTCCTCACCGACGAGCGCGGCGATCTCCGGATAGCGGGCCGGCGGGACGCCGTACTTCTCCTGGACGGCGGCCGGCGTCATCCGGGCGAGGTCCGAGACGCCGCGCATCGGGTACAGGATCGTCGAGTGCTCGGTGACGAGCTGCAGGCTGTCGCGGTCTCCGGTCAGCACCAGGACGTCGAAGTCCTCGGCGAGGGCCTCGGTGACGAGGGTCGCGATGATGTCGTCGGCCTCGTAGCCGTCGACCTCGAGGAACGGGATCCGCCAGGTGTCGAGGAGCTGCTTGATCAGCGGCAGCTGGCTCTTGAACTCGTCGGGCGTCTTGTTCCGCTTGGCCTTGTACTCGCTGTACTCGGCCATCCGGAAGGTCTGGCGCGAGACGTCGAAGGCGACCGCGACGTGGGTGGGCTGCTCGTCGCGCAGCACGTTGGTGAGCATTGAGGTGAACCCGTACACCGCGTTGGTGTGCTGCCCCGCCGCGGTCGCGAAGTTCTCGACCGGCAGCGCGAAGAAGGCGCGGTAGGCCAGCGAGTGACCGTCGAGCAGCAGCAGGCGAGGGCGGGTGGCTCCAGACATCGTGGATGACCCTATCTTGGGGCTATGACAGAACAGAGCCCGTCCATCACCATCGACGACTTCCTGGCCGCCCTTCCCGAGGGCATGGGGAAGCTCAACGAGAAGATGGGCGTCCAGCTCACCGAGATCTCCGCCGAGCGCGTCGTCGGCACCATGCCCGTGGAGGGCAACACCCAGCCGTACGGGATGCTCCACGGCGGCGCCTCGGTCGTGCTCGCCGAGACGCTCGGCTCCGTCGGCTCCGGCATCCACGCCTTCGCCCTCGGCAAGATCGCGGTGGGCGTGGACATCAACGCCACCCACCACCGCTCGTCCTACCCCGGCACGGTCGTCACCGGTACGGCGACGGCGATCCATCTGGGCCGCACGAGCGCGGCCTACGAGATCGTCATCACCGACGAGCGCGGCAAGCGGATCTGCACCTCGCGGATCACCTGCGCGCTGATCGCCGCGAAGTAGCGCTCAGCCGGCGGAGTTCGCCCGCCGGATCCGCCGCGCCGCGAGCACGCGCTGCGGCCGGTAGCCCGGCACCCGCTGGCTGACCGGCAGTTGCTCGGTGAGCTTGTCCCGCATCGCCTGGGTCGTGCCGACCCGGAAGATCGCCGAGGCGCCCAGCCCCAGGCGGGCGAGATAGCGGTTGGCCTCGCGCGTGCCGTGGGCGGCACCACCGGTGACATGTCCGATGCCGTTCTCCTCTGCCCACGTGGTGCCGGCGTCCATGAGGGCGTGGCCGACACCGCGGCGGCGGAACCTGCTCGCCACGTGCGGGGCGAGGATCAGCACCGTCGGCGTGAGGTTCAGCGGCGTGAGTGTCGTGATCCTCAGGAGGACGGCACCGGCGAACTCGCCGTCGTACTCGGCGACGACGATCCGCTGCTCGGCGGAGTCGGCAGAGTCCTTGATGACCGTCTCGAGGTCGGCCGCCTGCTCCTGCGCGTCGGCGCGTCGGAGCAGGTCGGCCCAGAGCTCGGTCAGGGCGAGCGCGTCCTCGACGGTCGCCTCGCGGAGGGTCACCATGGACCGGGTCATGCGGCTGTTCATGTGGGGTGCCAGCCTCTCAACAATCTGTGGTTAGCCGCCGAGATAGGCCTTGGTGATCTCCGGGTCGTTCCGGAGGTCCCTGGCCGCGCCCTCCAGCTTAAGCGACCCGGACTCGAGCACGTAAGCCCTGTCGGCGATGCTGAGCGCCGCGCGGGCGTTCTGCTCGACCACCATGACCGTGGTGCCCTGCTCGCGGATCCGGCGGATCGTGGCGAAGATCAGGTCGACCAGCACCGGCGCGAGACCCATCGACGGCTCGTCGAGGAGCAGCAGCTTGGGCCGGGTCATCTGCGCACGGGCCACGGCGAGCATCTGCTGCTCACCGCCGGACATGGTCCCGGCCTTCTGGTGGAGCCGCTCCCGCAGCCGCGGGAAGAGCTCCAGCATGGCCTCCATGTCCTCGGCCACCGCGGCCTTGTCCTTGCGGAGGAAGGCGCCCAGGTCCAGGTTCTCCGCGACCGTCATGCGCGGGAAGATCCGGCGACCCTCCGGCGACTGGGCGATGCCGAGGTTCACGATCCTGTCCGCGGGCATCCCCTGGATCGCCTTGCCCTCGAAGGTCACCTGCCCCTTCTTGGGGCGCAGCAGCCCCGAGATGGTCCGCAGCGTCGTCGACTTGCCGGCACCGTTGGAGCCGATCAGCGTGACGATCTCGCCCTCGTTGACGGTGAGGCTGAGTCCCTTGACGGCGGCGATGTTGCCGTAGGAGACGTGGACGTCCTTGAGTTCCAGCATGGTCATGGCTCAGTCCTCGTCTGCGATCGTGATGTGGTCGTCGCCTGCGGCGGAGCCGAGGTAGGCCTCGACGACGCGCGGGTTGACGCGGACCTCGTCGGGGGTGCCCTCGGCGATCTTCTCGCCACGGTCGAGCACCGTGATCCGCTCCGAGACACGCATGACGACGGACATGTCGTGCTCGATGAGCAGCACCGAGACGCCGCGCTCGTCGCGGACCCGGTGGACGAACCGCACGAACTCGGCGGACTCGGCCGGGTTCATGCCGGCGGTGGGCTCGTCAAGGAGGAGCACCTTCGGCTTGAGCGCGAGCGCACGGGCCACCTCGAGACGGCGCTGGTCGCCGTACGAGAGGTTGCGGGCGTATTCGCCGGCGGTCTTGCCGATGCCCACGAAGTCGAGGAGCTCACGCGCGAAGTCGTGGGCCTCCCTCTCCTCGCGCTTCTGCTTCGGCAGGCCGAAGACCGTGCTCCACATGCCGGAGCGCAGGTGCGAGTGCATCGCGACCTTGACGTTCTCCTCGGCCGTCATGAGACCGAAGAGCCGGATGTTCTGGAACGTCCGGGCCAGGCCCAGCTGCGCGATCTTGTGCGGCTGGAAGCCCGTGACGTCCTTCTCCCCCAGGACGACCCGACCGCCATGGTCGGGCTCGTAGAGACCGGTGAGGGCGTTGAAGAACGTGGTCTTGCCGGCACCGTTGGGGCCGATCAGGGAGACGACGGACTTCTCGGGGACGATGAAGTCGACCTTGTTGACGGCGACCAGGCCGCCGAAGGTGACGCTGATGTTGCTGGCGACGAGGGCGGGAGGGGCCTCGACTGCGGTTGCTGCGGTGGTGCTCACAGGGACGACTCCTCTGCCTTGGCCTCGGCCTGTTCGACGATCTCGTCACTCGGAGCCTCGGCGAACGTGTCGCCGACGGCGCCCTCATGCATGACTGCCCGGGTGCGGCTCTCCGGGAAGAAGCCTTCACGACGGAAGAGCATCATCAGGACGAGCGCGCCACCGAAGATGAGGAACGTGTACGACGAGAAGTCGATGCTCGTGCCGGCGGCGTTGTTGATCGTGTCACCGATCTGGCCCAGGCCGGTGCTGTTGAACCAGGAGAGGAACAGCGCGCCGATCAGGACGCCCCACACGTTGCCCATGCCGCCGAGGACGACCATGGCGAGCAGGGTGATGGAGACCGAGAAGGTGAAGGGATCCGGCAGCAGGCGACCGAGCTGCATCGCGTAGGCGACGCCGCAGAGGCCGCCGGCGGCCGCCCCGACGGCGTACGCCGACAGCTTGGTCTTCACCAGCGAGACGCCCATGGCGCTTGCGGCCAACTCGTCCTCACGGAGTGCCAGCCAGGCGCGTCCGAGTCGGCCCGAGCGGATGCGCAGTGAGATGAAGATGATGATCCCCGTGAGGAGCGCGAAGTAGATGAAACGCCCCTGGTGGTCGAAGGCGAGCAGGTTGCCCCAGCTCAGCGTGCTGTCGGTGACCTTGACCCCGCTGACGTTGTCCGTCGGACCGATGCCGAGCGACCCGTTGCCGATGTTGTGCCCGAAGATGTTGTCGCTGTTGGTGAAGAACTGGGCGGTGATCTCACCGAAGCCCATCGTCACCAGGGCGAGGTAGTCACCGCGGAGGCGCAGCGTCGGCGCGCCGATGAGCACGCCGAAGGCCGCGCAGAGTGCGACCGCGATGACCGCCACGAGCACGACGTTGAGGTGCACGCCCTGCTCGGTGCCCGGCGAGAGGTTGCCGAGCACGTCGATCGCCTTGTGCGTCGGGATGAACGACGACATGAACCACGCCGTCGAATATCCACCGAAGGCCCAGAAGGCGACGTAGCCGAGGTCGAGCAGGCCCGCGTAGCCGACGACGATGTTGAGGCCGAGGGCGCTCATCGCCCAGATCAGCGCGAGGTTGATCTGGTCGAGCGGAAGCCAGTCCTGGAAGAACGTGCCGACGTCGTCACCGAGGTTGGGGAGGATGAAGCTGTAGAAGACGAAGACCACGACGGCCGCGATGCCGAAGCCGAGCGGCCAACCGACCTTGGACTTGTCGATGCTCTTGAAGTCGATGGCCATGTGGCTACACCTTCTCCTTCGTGTTGATGTTCATGAGGCCGCCGGGGCGGAACACCATGACGAGGATGAGGACGACGAAGACGACCGACTGCGTCCAGCGCTGGCCGGCGCCGTACGCCGCGCCCTCGTTGAGGGCCTGCAGGATGCCGATCAGGAAGCCGCCGAGGACTGCGCCCGACAGGCTGCCGATGCCACCGAGGACGGCCGCGGTGAAGGCGATCATGCCGAGCTGCATCCCGAGGCTGTAGCGGACGGTGCCGATCGTCTGGGCGTACATGACCGCAGCGACGCCCGCGAGGGCGCCGCCGAGCGCGAAGGTCATGGAGATGATCCGGTTGACGTTGACGCCCATCAGGCGGGCGGCGTCCTGGTCCTGCGCGGTGGCGCGCATCGCCTTGCCCATCCGGGTCTTGGTCACGAGCCAGCTGACCACCAGGAGGATCGGGATCGTGATCAGGAAGGCGATGGTGTAGGACCAGTAGAAGTCCACGCCGAAGATGCTGAAACCCCCCTTGGGCAGGACGCTGGCGACCGACTTGGGTGAGGAGCCGTTCCACTTGAGGCCGACGAACTGGAGCACGAAGCTCATGCCGACGGCCGTGATGAGGGGCGCCAGCTTGGGCGCGTGCCGCAGGCGGCGGTAGGCGAAGAACTCGATCGCGACGTTGATCGCCGCGCAGAACGTGGCGGTCAGGATCAGCGCTGCGAGCAGGGCGAGCCATCCGGTGAGGCTCGTGCCGCCGTGCTGGTCGAACCAGCGGTCGACCACGAGGGCGCTGAAGATGGTGCCGAGCATGAAGAGGTCGCCGTGGGCGAAGTTGATCAGCTCGATGATGCCGTAGACGAGCGAGTAGCCGAGGGCGAGCAGCGCGTAGAGGGCGCCGTTGCTGATGCCGATGACGATGGCGGAGGCGAAGCTCGAGGGGCTCTTGGCGAGGTTGGCGATGAGCCAGACGGCGACAGCGGTCAGGAGCGCGTACGCGAAGGCGCGCTCGACGATGACGCTGACCCGGAGGGGCGGTTTGGGCAGGGTTACTGCGGCGGACGTGGCCATGGGGATCTCCCTAAAGGTCCGGGTGGTGCTGTTGGGATCTTCGTCCCAAGGATGGGGACGTGGGAAGGGGGAGCCGGCGCTCATGTGTGAGCGTCGGCTCCCCCGTTCTCAGTACGACGTCAGGAGACCGGCCACGGCTTGACCGTGGTCTCCTTGCCACCCTTGACCTGCTGGATGGTGATGTCGATCTGGTTCACGTCACCGGAGGCCGGGTCGATCTTGATGTCCTTGCCCAGGATCGCGTCGGCAGCGGCGATCGAGATGTCGGCGTCGTCACCGACGACCGCCGCGTTGACACCCTTGCGGGTGCCATCGGACTTCTCGATGCCCTGCATGATGACCTGGAGGGCCTGGACGCCGTAGAGGGCGTAGGGGCTGGCCGGCGGGCCGCCGTACTCGGCCTCGTAGTCCGTGAGGAACTTACCGGTGGTCTCGGTCTTGGCGAGGTCGTCGAGGCCCAGGCCCGGGAACGTCTGGTAGACGCCCTCCGCCTCGGGCAGCGCGTCGAAGTCCGGGTAGCCGACGAAGCCGTCAGGGGTGATGACCTTGACCTTGGAGTTGTCGCCGAGGATCTTGACCTTGTCCTTGATCAGCTGGGCGCCGTTGTTGTCCTCGATACCGCCGAAGTAGACGCAGTCCACGCCGTCGGACTTCGCCTTGTTGAAGAGGGCGTTGTAGTTGGCGGCCTTGCCGTCCCAGGCCTGCTGGGTGACCTTGATGCCCTCGCTCTTCGCCTCCTTGGCGAACTGACCGGCCACACCCTTGCCGTACACCTCGGCGTCGTCGAGGACGAGGCAGTTGGTGACCTTGAGGTCCTGGACGGCCATCTGCGCGCCGGCGACACCCTGGTAGTCGTCGGTCGCGACGACGCGGGCGTAGGACTTGATGCCGGTGGGGTAGAACTTGTCGGGCTCACCGGTGTCCCAGGCCTTGGTCAGGCCGGGGTAGGTGTTGGCCTCGGAGACCTCGAGGAGGGGGCCGTCGGGAGCCTGGTTGAGGATCGGGACCTCGACCTCGGCACAACCCGAGTTGTACGTGCCCATGACCGCGACGAGGTTCTTGGTGGCGACCGCGTCGTTGGCGTTCTTCGAGCACTGCGCGGCGTCCCACTTGCCGGCAGCAGCGGTGGCGTCGTCGAACTTCTTGAGCTCGATCGTGTAGTCGCCGGCCTTCGGGTTCTGCTTGAGGTAGAGCTGCATGGCGTTCCAGATGGAGTCCGCCGCGTCCTTCGACGAGCCGGTGAAGGGCTGGTCGACGCCGACGATCAGCGTCTTGCCGCCGCCGCTGCCGCCGGAGCTGTCTGAGTCGCTGGAGCCGCAGGCCGTGACCGTGAGGCCGGTCGCGGCCGCGGTCGCCAGGACGGCGATCGCCTTGATGCGCTTGTTCATTCTTGTCCTCTCAACTGCTTCGTATGGCGGGGATGCCAGGTCATGCCAGGTCCTCTGGGCATGGTGAAGCACTGGTCCGTGAACCTAGGTTCTGTGACAGGTGGTGTCAACGACCGTGCTGAGTCGGTAACGCTCCGAAATCAAGACGTAATCGGAGCTGTCGCCACCGATTCAGTTGCCCCCGGCAATCGCGGGTCCGTGTTCGATCACTCCCTCGGCAACCTGCCGCATCGAGAGGCGCAGGTCCATCGCCGTCTTCTGGATCCAGCGGAACGCCTCGGGCTCGCTGAGGCTGAGCTGCTGCTGGAGGACACCCTTCGCGCGGTCGACCGCCTTGCGGGTCTCGAGCCGCTCGGTCAGGCCCGCGACCTCGGACTCGAGCTGGGCGAGCTCCTGGAAGCGACTCACGGCGAGCTCGATCGCCGGGACGAGGTCGGAGGCCGTGAACGGTTTGACCAGATAGGCCATCGCGCCGGCGTCGCGGGCACGCTCCACCAGCTCGCGCTGGGAGAAGGCCGTCAGCATGACCACCGGTGCGATCCGCTGGCGCGCGATCACCTCCGCCGCAGCGATCCCGTCGAGGACGGGCATCTTCACGTCGAGGATCACCAGGTCTGGCCTGTGCTCCGTGGCCAGGTCGATGGCCGCCTGCCCGTCCCCGGCCTGGCCGACGACGGCGTACCCCTCCTCCTCGAGCATCTCCGCAAGGTCCATGCGGATCAGCACCTCGTCCTCGGCGATGACGACGGTACGGCGGGTGGGGGTCTGGCTCACGGCAGAAGGTTAGTACCCGCTAGGGTTCAGTGCTCGAAGCCCCGGTACTCCAACGGCAGAGAGAGTCCGCTCAAACCGGATCCAGTGTCGGTTCGAATCCGACTCGGGGCACCCAGGGTGAATCAGCTGCGCTTGTACGCCGGGCTGACCTCGTTGATCGCGTCCCCCATGCGGTGGATCCGCAGGGCGTTGGTGGAGCCGGGGATGCCCGGAGGGGCGCCGGCGATGATCACGACGAGGTCGCCCTCCTCGACCCGGCCGATCTGCAGGAGCGCCTCGTCGACCTGGCGGACCATCTCGTCGGTGTGCTCGACCTCGTCGGTCTTGAACGTCTCGACACCCCAGACGAGGGCGAGCTGTGAGCGGACCGAGGGATGCGGGGTGAAGGCGATCATCGGGATCGGGCCGCGGAGCCGGGCCAGGCGTCGTGCGGAGTCGCCTGACGTGGTGAAGGCGACGAGGTACTTGGCACCGACACGCTCGGCCACCTCCTCGGCAGCCTTGGTGATCACGCCGCCGCGGGTGTGCGGGTCCCACTGGATGGGCGCGAGGTGGCCGACCGTGCCCGGGTCGAAGGCGTGGCCCTCGGTGGCGGTGATGATCCGCGCCATCGTCTCGACCGTGTGCACGGGATAGTCACCGACCGACGTCTCGGCCGAGAGCATGACGGCGTCCGCGCCGTCGAGGACGGCGTTGGCGACGTCGTTGGCCTCGGCACGCGTCGGGGCGGGGCTGGTGATCATCGAGTCGAGCATCTGGGTGGCGACGATGACGGGCTTCGCGTTGCGGCGGGCCTTGTCGATGATCGTCTTCTGGAGGAACGGCACCTCCTCGAGCGGGCACTCCACGCCGAGGTCGCCACGGGCGACCATGAACGCGTCGAACGCCTCGATCACCTCGTCCAGGTTGTCGATCGCCTGCGGCTTCTCGATCTTGGCGATGATCGGGACCATGCGGCCCTCCTCGCGCATGATCTTCCGGACGTCCTCGGCGTCGGCGGCGTCACGCACGAACGACAGCGCGATGTAGTCCACACCGAGGCCGAGGGCGAAGCGCAGGTCCTCGATGTCCTTCTCGCTCAGCGCGGGGACGGAGACCGCGACGCCGGGCAGGTTGATGCCCTTGTTGTCGCTCACCGGACCACCGACGAGGACCTCGACGTGGACGTCGGTCTCGTCCACGACGCCGGTGACGCGGAGACGCAGGCGGCCGTCATCGACGAGCAGCATGTCGCCGACCTTCACGTCGCCCGGCAGTCCCTTGTACGTCGTCCCGCTGATCGTGTCGTCACCCTCGACGTCACGCGTGGTGATCACCCAGGCCTGACCACGGCGGAGCTGCCACTTGGACCCGTCGGGGGTGCTGCGGAACTTCTCGAGACGGATCTTGGGACCCTGCAGATCGGCGAGGATGCCGACGCCCTTGCCGCTGGCGTCCGCGGCGTCGCGGACCAGCCGGTAGCGGGCCGCGTGCTCCTCATGCGCACCGTGGCTCATGTTGAGCCGAGCGATGTCCATGCCGGCGTAGACCAGCTCCTTGATCCGTCGTTCGGAGTCTGTCGCCGGTCCCAGCGTGCATACGATCTTTGCCCGTCTCACGCCTCCACCCTAGCGACCGTGGAACGATCAAAACACCCGGGACCCCTACCGCTGCAGGAGTCCCGGGTGTCGGAAACGTCTCAGACGACGAGCGGTCGGTCCGTCGGCCTGATCGGCGCCGGCAGCGTCGTGGAGCCGGTCAGGAACGTGTCCACGGCGGACGCGGCGGCGCGGCCCTCGGCGATCGCCCAGACGATGAGCGACTGACCGCGACCGGCGTCACCGGCCACGAAGACGCCCGGCACCGTGGTGGCGAACGCACCGTCGCGGACGACGTTGCCGCGGCCGTCGAGCTCGACACCGAGCTGCTCGAGGAGCCCCGGCTTCTCCGGGCCGAGGAAGCCCATTGCGAAGAGGACCAGGTCGGCCGGGATCTCGCGCTCGGTGCCCTCGATCTCGGTCAGGCGGCCCTCGACGAACTCCACCTCGACCAGCTTGAGCGCCCGCACGTTGCCCTCGTCGTTGCCGAGGAACTCCTTCGTGTTGACGGCGTACACACGCTCGCCCCCCTCCTCGTGGGCCGAGGAGACGCGGTAGATCATCGGGTACGTCGGCCACGGCTGGCCGTTCGGCCGGTTGAGCGCCTTGCCGTCCGAGTCAGCCGGTCGCGGCATGATCTCGAGCTGCGTCACCGACGCGGCGCCCTGCCGCAGGGAGGTGCCGAGGCAGTCGGCACCGGTGTCGCCGCCGCCGATGATGACGACGTGCTTGCCGGTCGCGGTGATCTGCTCCGAACCGTCGGTGGTCGGAGCCTTGCCACGCGCCACGCGGTTGGCCTGCGGCAGGAACTCCATCGCCTGGTGGATGCCACCGAGCTCACGGCCCGGGGCGGGCAGGTCGCGGGGCTCCGTCGCACCGATGGCGAGCACGACGGCGTCGTACCGCGCACGGAGCGCCTCGCCGGTGAGCTCGTCGCCGACGTTGATGCCGGTACGGAAGATCGTGCCCTCGCGCCGCATCTGGTCGAGGCGACGGTCGACCTGCATCTTCTCCATCTTGAACTCGGGGATGCCGTAGCGCAGCAGCCCCCCGATCTCGTCGGCCCGCTCGTAGACGGCCACGGTGTGGCCCGCGCGGGTGAGCTGCTGGGCGGCGGCGAGTCCGGCAGGGCCGGAGCCGATGACGGCGACCGTCTTGCCCGAGAGCCACTCCGGCGCCTGGGGCCGGACGTAGCCCGACTCCCACGCCTTGTCGATGATCGAGACCTCGATGTTCTTGATCGTCACCGGGTCCTGGTTGATGCCCAAGACGCAGGCGGTCTCGCACGGGGCCGGGCAGAGGCGACCGGTGAACTCCGGGAAGTTGTTGGTCGCGTGCAGGCGCTCGATCGCGCCCTCCCAGTCGTTGCGCCAGACGAGGTCGTTCCACTCCGGGATGATGTTGCCCAGCGGGCAGCCCTGGTGGCAGAACGGGATGCCGCAGTCCATGCAGCGGCTCGCCTGGGTGTTGATGATCGGCAGCAGCGCACGGCCGATGCCACCGGGGTAGACCTCGTTCCAGTCCCCCAGTCGCTCCTCGACCGGACGGCGGGACGCGACCTGGCGCCCCTCCTTCAGGAAGCCCTTCGGGTCAGCCATGGAGAACCTCCATAATCCGCGCGGCGGCCTCGTCGTCGTCGAGACCCTCTTCGAAGGCCTCCTCACGGGCTTCGAGCACGCGCTTGTAGTCACTGGGGATGATGAAGGTGAACCGCTCGAGCGCCGCCGGCCAGTCGGCCAGGAGCTCGGCAGCCACCTCGGAGTCCGTCTCCTCGTGGTGTCGGGTCACGAGGTCGAGCAGCTCGCCGGCGTACTTCTCCGGAACAGGGCCGCTCTCGACCAGCTCGCCGTTGAGCCGGATCTCCTTGAAGTCGAGCACGAAGGCGTAGCCGCCGGACATGCCGGCGGCGAAGTTCCGCCCGGTCTTCCCGAGTACGACGACACGGCCACCGGTCATGTACTCACACCCGTGGTCGCCGACGCCCTCGGTGACGACCGTCGCGCCGGAGTTGCGCACGCAACAGCGCTCGCCGACCCCGCCGCGGACGAAGATCTCGCCCGAGGTGGCGCCGATGGCCAGCGTGTTGCCCGCGATGATCTGCTCACTCGGGTTGAAGGTCGCGGCGCGATCCGGGCGGATCACGATCCGACCGCCCGAGAGGCCCTTGCCGACGTAGTCGTTGCCGTCGCCCTCGAGGCGCAGCGTCACGCCGCGCGGGATGAACGCGCCGAAGGACTGGCCGGCCGCACCGATGAAGGTGAGGTCGATCGTGTTGTCCGGCAGGCCCTCGCCGCGATAGCGCTTGGTCACCTCGTTGCCGACGATCGTGCCGACGGTCCGGTTGATGTTGCGGATCGGGAGCTGCGCGCGCACCGGCTCGCCGCTCTCGAGTGCCGGCTGGACCAGCGGCAGCAGCGTGGTGAGGTCGAGCGACTTCTCCAGCGCGTGGTCCTGACCCTTGGTGTGGCGCAGGTCCTGGGCCGCGAACTGCTCGGGCAGCTCGACCTTGTGGAAGATCGGGCTCAGGTCGAGACCCGAGGCCTTCCAGTGGTCGATCGCCTCACGTGCGTCGAGGACGTCGACCTGGCCGATCGCCTCGTCGAGGCTGCGGAAGCCCAGCGCGGCGAGGTGCTCGCGCACCTCCTCGGCGAGGTACATGAAGAAGTTCTCCACGAACTCGGGCTTGCCGGAGAAGCGCTCGCGCAGGACCGGGTTCTGCGTCGCGACACCCACAGGGCAGGTGTCGAGGTGGCAGACCCGCATCAGGATGCAGCCGCTGACGACCAGGGGGGCCGTCGCGAAGCCGTACTCCTCGGCACCGAGCAGCGCGGCGATGACGACGTCACGCCCGGTCTTGAGCTGGCCGTCGGTCTGCACGACGATCCGGTCCCGGAGACCGTTGAGCAGCAGCGTCTGCTGGGCCTCGGCGAGGCCGAGCTCCCAGGGACCACCGGCGTGCTTGAGCGACGTCAGCGGCGAGGCACCCGTGCCACCGTCATGACCAGAGATGAGTACGACGTCGGCGTGGGCCTTCGACACACCGGCCGCGACCGTGCCGACGCCGACCTCGGCCACCAGCTTGACGTGCACGCGCGCGTCACGGTTGGCGTTCTTGAGGTCGTGGATCAGCTGCGCCAGGTCCTCGATCGAGTAGATGTCGTGGTGCGGCGGCGGGCTGATCAGGCCGACACCCGGCGTCGAGTGACGGGTCTTGGCGACCCACGGGTAGACCTTGTGGCCGGGCAGCTGGCCGCCCTCACCGGGCTTGGCGCCCTGGGCCATCTTGATCTGGATGTCGTCGGCGTTCGTCAGGTACTCCGACGTGACGCCGAAGCGGCCCGAGGCGACCTGCTTGATCGCGGAGCGGCGCTCCGGGTCGTAGAGACGCTCCGGGTCCTCGCCGCCCTCGCCGGTGTTCGACTTGGCGCCGATCCGGTTCATCGCGATCGCGAGGGTCTCATGGGCCTCCATCGAGATGGAGCCGTAGGACATGGCACCGGTCGAGAATCGCTTGACGATCGCCTCGACCGGCTCGACCTCGTCGATCGAGATCGGCTGACGACCGGTGACCGAAGCGTCCTTGAACTTGAAGAGACCGCGCAGGGTCATCAGGCGCTCGGCCTGCTCGTCGACGCGCTCGGTGTACTGCTTGAAGATGTCGTAGCGGCCCTGACGCGTGGCGTGCTGGAGCCGGAAGACGGTCTCGGGGTCGAAGAGGTGCGGCTCGCCCTCGCGGCGCCACTGGTACTCGCCGCCGATCTCGAGCTCGCGGTGCGCCGCTCCGACGCCGTCACGCGGGTACGCCTTGGCGTGGCGCAGGGCCACCTCCTCGGCGACGACGTCGAGGCCGATGCCGCCGAGCTTCGACGACGTACCGGTGAAGTACTTGTCGACGACCTCCTGGGAGAGGCCGACGCACTCGAAGAGCTGCGCACCGGTGTACGACGACAGCGTCGAGACACCCATCTTCGACATGACCTTGAGGACGCCCTTGCCGAGGCCCTTGATCAGGTGCTTGACGGCGACCTCGGGCTCGACCATCACGTAGTGACCCTCGCGGGCGAGGTCCTCGACGGACTCCATCGCGAGGTAGGGGTTGACCGCCGCCGCGCCGTAACCGACGAGGAGCGCCACGTGGTGGACCTCGCGGACGTCGCCGGCCTCGATGAGGAGGCCGACCTGGGTGCGGGTCTTCTCACGGACCAGGTGGTGGTGGACGGCCGCGGTGAGGAGCAGCGACGGGATGGGCGCGAGCTCGGCGTTCGAGTGGCGGTCGGAGAGCACGACGATGCGTGCACCGCCGGCGATCGCCTCGCTGACCTCGGCACAGATCTCGTCGATCCGGGCTGCCATGGCGGCGCCGCCGCCGGCGACGTCGTAGAGGCCGCGGGAGACGTGGGTGATGAACCCGGCGTGGTCGCCCTCGTTGTTGATGTAGCGGATCTTCACGAGGTCGTCGTTGGAGATGACCGGGAACGGCAGCACGATCTGGCGGCACGACGCCGGGCCAGGCTCGAGCAGGTTGGCCTCGGGGCCGATCGACCCGTGGAGGCTCGTGACGAGCTCCTCACGGATGGCGTCGAGCGGCGGGTTGGTGACCTGCGCGAAGAGCTGGGCGAAGTAGTCGAAGATCAGCCGCGGCTTGCTCGACAGCGCCGCGATCGGGCTGTCGGTGCCCATCGAACCGAGCGGCTCGGCACCGGTGTTGGCCATCGGGGTGAGGAGCACGCGGAGGTCCTCCTCGGTGTAGCCGAAGACCTGCTGGCGGCGGGTGACCGAGGCGTGGGAGTGGATGACGTGCTCGCGCTCGGGGATCTGGTCGAGCTTGATCAGTCCGGCGTGGAGCCACTCGTCGTAGGGCTGCTCCCCGGCGAGCTGGTCCTTGATCTCGTCGTCCTCGATGATCCGGTGCTCCTCGGTGTCGATGAGGAACATCTTTCCGGGCTGCATCCGGCCCTTGCGGACGACCTTGGCGGGGTCGATGTCGTCGAGGACACCGGCCTCCGAGGCGTAGATGACCAGGCCGTCGTCGGTCACCCAGAAGCGACCGGGACGCAGGCCGTTGCGGTCGAGGACCGCGCCGACCTGGGTGCCGTCGGTGAAGACGACGTTGGCGGGGCCGTCCCACGGCTCCATCAGGGCGGAGTGGAACTCGTAGAAGGCACGGCGCTTGGCGTCCATCTCGGCGTGGTTCTCCCACGCCTCGGGGATCATCATCAGCACCGAGTGCGGCAGGCTGCGGCCGCCGAGGTGGAGCAGCTCCAGCACCTCGTCGAAGCTCGCGGAGTCCGAGGCACCCGGCGTGCAGATCGGGAAGAGCCGCTCGAGGTCACCGGGGATGAGGGCCGACTCGAGGAGGGCCTCACGCGCGCGCATCCAGTTGCGGTTGCCCATCACGGTGTTGATCTCGCCGTTGTGGGCGATGAACCGGAACGGGTGGCTCAGCGGCCACGACGGGAAGGTGTTGGTCGAGAAGCGCGAGTGCACGACCGCGATCGCCGAGGCGATCCGCTCGTCACGGAGGTCCGGGAAGACCTCGGCGAGCTGGCTGGTCGTGAGCATGCCCTTGTAGATCAGGGTGCGCGAGGAGAGCGACGGGAAGTAGGTGTCGGTCTCGGCCTCGACCCGCCGGCGCAGGCAGAAGGCGAGGCGCTCCAGCGCGAGGCCGGTCCGACGCGAGCCGGACGAGGCGACGAAGAGCTGCTCGAACGTCGGCATCACGGCCAGGGCCGTCGGGCCGAGCGTGGCGGGGTCGACGGGGACCGAGCGCCAGCCGAGGACGTCGAGGCCCTCCTCACCGGCGATGGTCTCGATCGTGGCCTTGGTCTTGGCGACGTGGTCGGCGTCGCCGGGGAGGAACGCCGTGCCGACGGCGTACGCACCCTGGGTGGGGAGCTCGCCGAGCCCGGACTCGGCGGCCACGGCACGCAGGAACGCGTCGGGCACCTGGATCAGGATGCCCGCGCCGTCGCCCGAGTTGACCTCGGCACCGGCCGCACCGCGGTGGTCGAGGTTCTCGAGAGCGCGGATGCCCTGCGCGACGATCTCGTGGCTGGGGGTGCCCGTCAGTGTGGCGACGAAGGCGACGCCACAGGCGTCGCGCTCGAAGCGCGGGTCATAGAGACCCTGAGGGGCCGGGAACGAGTGCTGGTAGCGCACAGGAATGCTCTCCTGTCGATGTGTCGTCCGGTGAAGCTTTGCAAGGGACGGCATTGGCCCAGGCGCGAAGCGTTACGTTACCACCGTGTTTCAGGGTTCTGCACGCGCGTTGTCCGCAACGTAGACGCCGTCCTCACGGCCGGGGTGCTTCCGGATACTCCATAGAAGGTACGCCGTCGCGACGACGAACAGCACGATCGAGGTCCACACGTTGAACCGGAGGCCCAGGACGTGGTTGAGCTCGACGGTGTCGATGCGCAGCATCTCGATCCATCCGCGGCCCGCGCAGTAGAACATCACGTAGAGCGCCATCACCTTGCCGTAGCCGAGCCTGAAGCGGCGCTCGAGCCAGAGGAGCAGCGCGAAAGCGGCCAGGTTCCAGACGCACTCGTAGAGGAACGTCGGGTGGAAGGTGGCGACGTTCTCGTAGCCCGGGACGCGGTGCGCCTCATCGATCTTGAGGCCCCACGGCAGGTCGGTCGGCTTGCCGTAGAGCTCCTGGTTGAACCAGTTGCCCCAGCGGCCGATGGCCTGGGCGACGAGGAGCGTGGGCGCGACGATGTCGATCAGAGGGAGGAAACGGATCCCCTTCTGCTTCGCGCCGATCCACACCCCGAGGGCGCCGCCCGCGACGCCGCCCCAGATGCCCAGGCCGCCGTGCCAGACGTAGAGGATGTTCCACGCGCTGCGGCCGGCCCCGAAGTAGAGGTCGTGGTCGGTGGCGACGTGGTAGAGCCGGGCGCCGATGATGCCGAGCGGCACCGCCCACAGCGCCAGGTCGGCAATCTCGCCGGGCTTGCCGCCGCGGGCGGCCCACCGTCGCTCGCTCAGCCAGACCGCGACGACGATGCCGAGGACGATGCAGAGCGCGTAGCCGCGGATCGGCAGCGGACCGATGTGCCAGACGCCGTCGCCGGGACTGGGGATGCTGAGCGGCAGAACGGTGGCGAGACTCATGAGGCGGCGGGGGCCTTTCCGTGCAGGATCGCAGTGAAGTCGGCCGCGAACTGGGCCGAGGAGGTCTCCATGTCCCACAGGACCGTCGACGTGTGATCCGGTCCGAGCGCCGTGATCGTGGTGGAGTGCGACGTCAGGTCGTACCCGCCGTCGGGCAGCTTGGTGCCGTCGTCGACGGAGACGGCCAACGACTTGGCGACGGTGACGATGTCGGTCAGCTTGCCGGTGAGGCCGAGGAAGCCGTCGCCGTACCGGTCGAGGTACTTGCGCAGCACCGGCCCGGTGTCGCGGGCCGGGTCACTGGTCACGAAGACGAGGTCGACCTTGCTGCGGTCCTCCTCGTCGAGCCGCTGCAGGGCGACGCTGAGGTTGTTCATCACCAGCGGGCAGTAGTCCTCGCAGTGGGTGTAACCGAAGAAGACCAGCGTCAGCGGCTTGGTCGCCTGCGTCAGGGCGTACGTCGACCCGTCGGTGTTCTGCAGCGGCGTCGCCGCCACGGCGTACGGCGCGTGGGTGATGCCCGTGAACCCGGTCGGCCCGGCGGAGCCGCAGGCGCCGAGCAGGAGGAGCGCAGCGACGACTGCGACGAGGCGCCTAGCGACGCCGAACACCAGCAGCCAGCTCTGAGGTGAGGTCCGAGAGGGCGCGGAGACCACCCGCCCGGTCCCCCGCATTGTCGAGCAGCGCCCGGACGAAGGCACTGCCGACGATGACACCGTCGGTGAGCCGGCCGAGCTCCGCGGCCTGGTCGCCCGTGCTCACGCCGACACCGACACCGACCGGCAGCGACGTGGTCGCCTTGGTGCGCGCGACGAGCGGCCCGACGATGTCGGCGCTGGCCTGCTTGCCCCCGGTGACGCCCATGACACCCGTGGCGTAGACGAAACCGCGCGAGGCGGCGGTCGTCAGGGCGATCCGCTCGTCGGTGCTCGACGGCGAGACGAGGAAGACCTTGTCGAGGTCACGCTCGTCGGCCGCGGCGATCCACGCCTCGGCGTAGTCCGGCGTGATGTCGGGCGTGATCAGGCCCGCTCCCCCGGCGTTGACGAGATCGGTGGCGAAGCGCTCGACGCCGTACTTCTCCACGGGGTTCCAGTAGGTCATGACCAGTGTCGGCGTACCGGTGGAGGCGACCGCCTCGACGGTGCGGAGGACGTCCTTGATCCGGACGCCGCCGTCGAGGGCCTGCTGCGCCGCGGCCTGGATGGTCGGGCCGTCCATCACGGGGTCGCTGTAGGGCAGGCCGATCTCGATCACGTCGCAGCCGGCGTCGACCATCGCCTTGAGTGCGTCGATGGCCCCGTCGACGTCGGGGAAGCCTGCGGGCAGGTAGCCGACGAGCGCGGCGCGGCCGTCGGCCTTCGCGGTCTCGAACGCGCGCGACGTACTCGTGCTCATGCCTTGGCCCCTTCCGCGATCTGCTCCTCAGTGGCGGCGACGGGCGTGCCGTCGGGCTTCGCCTGGCCCAGGCCGAACCACTCGACCGCGGTGCCCATGTCCTTGTCACCACGCCCACTGAGGTTGACCAGGATGGTCGAGCCCTCGGGCAGCGTGGGCGCGATCCGCAGCGCGCCGGCGACGGCGTGGGCCGACTCGATCGCGGGGATGATCCCCTCGGTGCGTGCCAGCAGGGCGAAGGCGTCCATCGCCTCGGTGTCGGTCACGGGCTCGTACGTCGCCCGGCCGGACTTCGCGAGCCACGAGTGCTGCGGGCCGACTCCCGGGTAGTCCAGGCCGGCGCTGATGGAGTGCGACTCGATGGTCTGCCCCTCGTCGTCCTGGAGGACGTAGGTGCGGGCGCCGTGCAGGACGCCCTCGTCGTGGGCGGTGATCGTGGCGGCGTGACGACCGGTCTCGTACCCGTCGCCGCCGGCCTCGAAGCCGTAGATCCTCACCGACGGGTCCTCGAGGAACGCCGTGAAGAGGCCGATCGCGTTGGAGCCTCCACCGACGCACGCGGCGATGGCGTCCGGGAGGGCACCGTACTGCGCCAGGACCTGCTCGCGGGCCTCGTCGCCGATGCCACGGGTCAGGTCGCGCACCAGGGTCGGGAAGGGGTGCGGGCCGGCCGCGGTGCCGAAGAGGTAGGCGGTGTGCTCGACGTTGGCGACCCAGTCGCGGAAGGCCTCGTTGATCGCGTCCTTGAGCGTCGCCGAGCCGGTGTCGACCGGGATCACCTCGGCGCCGAGGAGCTGCATGCGGGCGACATTGAGTGCCTGACGCTCGGTGTCGACCTTGCCCATGTAGATGGTGCAGTCCAGCCCGAAGTACGCCGCCGCGGTGGCCGTGGCGACGCCGTGCTGGCCCGCGCCGGTCTCGGCGATGACGCGCCTCTTGCCCATCCGCTTCGTCAGGAGCGCCTGGCCGAGGACGTTGCGGATCTTGTGGGCGCCGGTGTGGTTGAGGTCCTCGCGCTTGAGCAGGATCCTTCTGCCGACCGTCTCCGAGAGTCGCTGGGCGTGGTAGAGCGGCGAGGGCAGGTTGGCGTAGTCACGCAGGATCGCGTCGAACTCTTCGACGAAGCTCGCGTCGGCCTTCGCCGCCGTCCACGCCTCGTCGATCTCATCGAGCGCACGCATCAGGGCCTCGGGCATGTACTTGCCGCCGAAGCCCTCGGCGGGGCCGCCGAAGAAGCCGCGGGCGTCCGCGTCGAAGCTCGTCGTCTCGTGCAGGTGGGTGGTCACTTCGTGCCTTTCATGCACCGAGGCCGGTCATGGCGCGCACCGCGGCCTCCGGGTCGCCGTCCTTGACCAGCGCCTCACCGACGAGGACGGCCCGAGCGCCCTCTCCGACGAAGCGCGTGACGTCGGCGGCGCTGAAGATGCCGGACTCGGCCACCTTCACGCGATCGTCAGGGATCAGCGGAGCGAGCCGGCCGAAGACGTCGGTGTCGATCTCGAGGGTCTTGAGGTTGCGGGCGTTGACGCCGATCAGCTCGGCACCGAGCTCGACCGCCCGCTCGGTCTCGGCCTCGTCGTGCACCTCGACCAGCGGGGTGAGGCCGAGCTCGCAGGCGCGCCCGTAGAGCGCCTTGAGCTGGAGGTCGTCGAGTGCCGAGCACATCAGCAGGATCAGATCGGCTCCGTGGGCGCGGGCCTCCAGCACCTGGTAGGCCTCGACGACGAAGTCCTTCCGCAGGATCGGTACGCCGACAGCCGCCCGCACCGCGTCGAGGTCGGCCAGCGAACCGCCGAACCGACGCTGCTCCGTGAGGACGCTGATGGCGTGTGCACCGCCGCGGGCGTAGGCGCCGGCGAGCTCCGCGGGGTCGGGGATGTCGGCCAGGGCGCCCTTGCTGGGGCTCTTCCGCTTGACCTCGGAGATCACACTGCTGCCCGGCGTGCGGAGGGACGGCATCGGGTCGCGGGCCGGCTCGACGTCGGCGAGCATCGCGCGCAGATCGGCCTCGGAGGTCGTGGCCTGTCGCGCGGCGAGGTCCTCGCGAACGCCGGCGATGATGCCGTCGAGCACGGTCGCGGGGCTGTTGGGCATGGCCCTCAGTCTGGCATGGCACCCATTTGTGTGACCAAGCAGTTCCGCCGTCACTAGGGTCAGGTCATGAGTTACGGAACCCCTCCTCCGCCTCCCCCGCCCGGCTACGGCGCACCGCAGCCCGGCTTTCCCGGCCAACCGCCTGGTGAGCACCCCCGCGCGGGCCTCATCTTCGGGCTCGGCATCACGAGCCTCGTGCTCGGGATCATCGGGCTCTTCTGCTGCGCGTTCCTCGGCCTGGTCGGCATCGCGCCGTGGGTCATGGGGACCAGCGCGCTCCGCGAGATCGACGCCTCCGGCGGCACGCTCAGCGGCCGCGACAGGGTCAAGAGCGGCCGCACGATGGGCATCATCGGCGTGGTGCTGACCGCGGTCGGCCTGGTGGTCAACATCATCCTGATCTCGACCGGCGTCATCGACGCGAACCTCGACTTCGAGAGCTCGTCGAGCTGATCCCGCGCGTCGGCCGGGTCAGGGCGCGAGCCAGGAGCCGGCCGGCGTGTTCCTAGCGAGGGTGAAGACCACCGCCACCGCCACGAGCGCGGTCCAGGCCCCCGAACGGAGCGCCGGCGGGACGCGGTTCACCGTGGTGCCGCGCCATTCATGCAGGAGCCACAGCGCGAGTCCGACGACCGCGAACGGGATGCCGACGGTGATGAGGAGATTGCTCGAGAGGGCGGCACCGACGTCGCCGTGCGTCAGGTCGTTGACCGCCCGCAGGCCGCCGCACCCCGGGCAGTAGATGCCGGTGGCGGCGTACAACGGGCAGAGGCCCCAGGCGCCGTGCTGGTGCGGGTCACGGAGCCGCAGCGCAAGCGTGGCGACCGCGAGGCCGCCGATGGTCAGGACCGGTGCTGTGAGCCGGTCAGTGCGACTCGACGTGGTAACCCATCTTCGACAGCACCACGAACGCCACCCCGGCGATGACCACGAGCGCGACGCCGATCCAGAAGACGACGTAGTTGACCGGCGAGAGCATCATGCCGACGCTGCCGACCACGAAGCCGAGAAGCGCGAGCGCGACAGCGGCCCAGGCGGCGGGGGTGTTTCCGTGATTGTCAGCCATAGCGCAGATCCTAACGGGGGTCAGGGTCGGTCGGGTCGCGACCCTCGTCGAGGGCCTTCCAGACATCCAGCGGTGTGTCCGGCGTCGGTGCCGCGGCAGTCGTCGGGGCGTCGTACTTCCGCCCCATCTCCGGCCACGAGCCGACCTTCCACACGGCGAAGCAGCCGGCGAGCGCAGCGAGCGAGGCGGCCACCACGGCCACGAACCCCCACACGGTCAGGGAGGGGTCGGGCGGCGTGGAGGTGTACGTCGACCAGCCCACGTTCCGCGCATCGGAGCGCGCGTTGATCAGCCCGACGACCGACGCGGCGAGCGCTGCAAGGGCTGCGAGGGCTGCCAGCCCGGCGATGCCACGTCGCACCACACCTCGCGTCACCAGGAGCACACCCCAGGCCGCAAGCGCGACGAGTGCCAACGCGGTCACCGCCGGACGCTCGGCGGGATTGGCGCCGGAGGTGACCGTGGCAGCCGCGGCGCCGGGCCGCGAGGCCCAGTCGTGGTGCCCGGCGATCGCGGCGACGCCGGCTCCCGCCACTCCGAGGAGCGTGGTCGGCCAGAGACCGAGCCTCACGCGGAAGCCTGGGGCGCGCCGAGCAGGTCGGCATCGAAGCAGGTGTGGTCCCCCGTGTGGCAGGCGGCACCGACCTGGTCGACGGTGAGGAGGATGGTGTCGCCGTCGCAGTCGAGGCGCACCTCCTTGACCCACTGGACGTGGCCGGAGGTGTCGCCCTTGACCCAGTACTCCTGGCGGCTGCGGCTCCAGTAGGTCGCCCGGCCGGTCGTGAGCGTGCGGTGCAGCGCCTCGTCGTCCATCCAGCCCATCATCAGGACCTCGCGGGTGTCGTGCTGTTGCACGATCGCCGGCACGAGGCCGTCGGTGGTCCGCTTGAGCCGGGCGGCGATGTCAGGGTTCAGCACGGAGTCCATTATCCGTGCTGCGCGATCCAGGAGCGGTGCAGGCGGTCGTACGCCGTCGCCGACTGGCTCACCAGCTCGGTGTGCGGGCCGCGCTGGACGATGTGTCCGCGGTCGACGACGATCACCTCGTCGGCGGCCTCGGCGGTGCTCAACCGGTGGGCGATGGTGACGCTGGTGCGGCCCTCCATCAGCCGCTCGAGCGCGCGGTTGATCCGCATCTCCAACTGCGGGTCGACGGCACTCGTGGCCTCGTCGAGGACGAGCAGGTCGGGGTCGGCGAGCTGGGCGCGGAGCAGTGCGACGAGCTGCCGCTCCCCCGCACTCAGGCTCTCGCCGCGCTGGCCCACACGCGTCGCGACGCCGAGGGGCAGCGAGGCGAGCCAGTCGTCGAGCCCGAGCGACTCCGCGGCCGCGACGATCTGGTCGTCGGTGGCCGTGAGGTCGCCGTAACGCACATTCGCGGCGAGGGTGTCGTCGAAGAGGAAACCCTCCTGCGGCACGAGGACGACGGACGAGCGCAGGGACTCCGCGCGGATCTCCCGCAGGTCGACGCCGTCGAGAAGGACGGTGCCCGAGCTGGGGTCCATCAGGCGGGTGAGCAGCTTCGCGATGGTGGACTTGCCCGAGCCGGTCTCACCGACGACGGCGATGCGGCGGCCGGGCGCGATGGCGAGACTGAGATCGTGCAGCACCGGCGCACCGCCGGGATAGGCGAAGCTGACCTCACGGAACTCGATGCTGATCGGGCCGCGCGGCAGGACCTGTCCGTCCGGTCCGGGGTCGACGAGGTCGGCCGGAGTGTCGAGCACACCGATCACGCGACGCCAGCTGGCGATGGCGTTCTGGGCGTCGGTGAGGATCTGCGTGCCCATCTGGACCGGGTTGACGAAGAGGCTGACGAGGAACGCGAAGGCGAGAATGGTGCCAGAGCTCATCGGGTGGCTTCCGAACGTGCCGTGGGCAGCCAGCCAGACACCGACGAGGACGACCCCGGCGTTGGCGAGGCCGCCGCTGATGCCGCCCAGGCTGAAGCTCACGACGGTGTAGCCCTGCGCGGCGACCTGGGCGTTCCTGTTGGCGTCGATCGCCTCGTCGATGCGCTGCTGGGTGCGCTCCTCGACGGCGTACGCCTTGACGACGGCAGCGCCGACGACGGGCTCGCTGACGGCCGACAGCATGGCGCCGACGGTCTGGCGCACGTGCGTGTAGGCGGCCGAGAGGCGGCGCTGGAACCAGCGGATCGAACCGAAGAGCGGGGCGAAGCAGAGCCAGACGACGATTGCGAGGGGCCAGCTGTAGAAGGCCATCACGACCGTCGCGACGAGCATCTGGCCCAGGCTGATGATGAAGATGAGTCCGCCGAAGACGAGGAACTGGCTGACCTGGTCGACGTCGCTGGTGACGCGGGAGACGAGGGCGCCGCGCCGCTCGGTGTTCTGGGTGAGCATCGGCAGGTCGTGGATGTGCCGGAACGCCTTGGTACGCAAGGTGGCGAGGCCACGCTCGCTCGCGGTGAAGAGCCGGCTGGTCATCAGGTAGGAGCAGACGGCCGTGCCGATGATCGCCACTGCGGAGATGATCGCGGCGGTGACGGTGAACGGGATGTCGGGGCCGCCGTCGGCGTTGATGCCCTTGTCGAGCGTCTGCTGCACGGCGATCGGGACGACGACCTGGCCGAGGCTGGCGAAGATCGCGAACAGCACGGTGGTCCTGATCCCGACCGTCAGCTCCGGGCTGTGCTTCACGCCACGGCGGATGGTCTCGAACGCGCCGAGGTCGAGACCGGTGTCGACGCTGCTCATTCGTGCACCTCCTGGGTCTCGTAGGCATTGACCAGCCGCGCGTAGTCGTCGGACTCTGCGAGCAGCTCGGCGTGCGAACCGCGGTCGGCGATCCTGCCCTCGGCCAAGTGGACGACCTCGTCGGCCAACCCGATCGTGGCCTTGCGGTAGGCGACGACGACCAAGGTGGCGTCGTACTGCTTGATGCCGGCGAGGATGCGCTGCTCGACCTCGGGGTCGACCGCGCTCGTCGCGTCGTCGAGGATCAGGAGCCGCGGGTGCCGGACCAGCGCGCGGGCGAGGGAGATGCGCTGGCGCTGGCCACCGCTCAGCGAGGTGCCGCGCTCCCCCAGCCGCGTGTCCAAGCCGTGCGGGAGCTCGCGGACGAAGTCGGCCGCCTGTGCCGTCTCCAGCGCCGACCAGACCTCCTCGTCGGAGAAGTCGCCGCCGAGCGTGACGTTGTCGCGGACCGTGTCGTCGAAGAGGAACGCCGCCTGGGGTACGACGGCCACGGCTCGTGCGAGCTCGCCGGGTGCCAGGTGACGGACGTCCGTGCCGTCCACGACGATCCGGCCGGAAGCAGGGTCGACGAGACGGGTCAACAGTGTCGTGAGCGTCGACTTGCCGGCTGCCGTCGCGCCCACGATCGCGGTGGTGCGCCCGGGCTGGACGTCGAACGTGACGCCGTCGAGGACGGGGGTGGTGCCGTCGTACGAGAAGGCGACGTCCCGCACCTCGAGGGAGGCCCCGGCCGAGCTGTCGGCGAGCGCAGCGTCGCCGTACGCCGTCGAGCCGGTCGCGTCGAGGACGTTGCGCACCCGTCGCCAGCCCACGACGCTGCGCGGGAACTCGCCGAGCAGCCAGCCGATCGAGCGGATCGGGAAGCTGACGATCGTGAGGAGGTAGGCGACCGTGACGACGTCGCCCGCGGCCGTGCCGCCGGAGCGGACGCGGAGGGCGCCGACGATGAGGACGACGAGGACGCCGAGGTTGGGCACGGCCGCGAGGGTCGGGTCGAAGGCGGCGCGGATGCGGCCACTGCGGATGTTGATGTCGCGCAACTGCTGCGCCTTGGCGCTGAACCGCTCGGTCTCCTCGGTCTCGCGGCCGAGCGTCTTGACGACGAGGGCGCCGTCGAAGGACTCGTGGGCGATCTCGCTGAGCTCCGCGCGAAGCTGCTGGGCGCGCGTGATCAGCGGGCTCGAGAAGCGCTGGTAGGTGAGGTTGGCCGCGATCACGGCCGGGAAGACGAGGACACCCACGAGCGCGAGGACGACGTCGGCGAGGAACATCTGGGCCACCGCGATGACCATCATGACGATCGTGCCGACCGCCATCGGCAGCGGCGCGATCGGCGCCCAGGCCGCCTCGACGTCGGAGTTGGCGTTGCTCAGCAGCTGGCCGGTCGGGTGCTGGTGGTGCCAGGCGAGCGGAAGCTCGAGGTACGTGCGGGTGACCGCGCGGCGGGTGTGGGCCTGCATCCGGTACTGCATGATCCCGGCGCCCAGTCGCCGCGCGACGATGCCGACCGCCCGCAGGAGCGCAACGCCGATGAAGAGCGCCGCCACGGCGACGTACGCACCCCGGCCGACGTGGTGGCCGTCGAAGTACGGGATGAGGACGTGGTCCGTCGACCACCCGAGGACCCACGCATCCGCGACCGTCAGGGCCCCGAAGAGCGCGCTCCCGATCGTCGAGAGGGTGAAGATCGCCGGCTCGCGCCTGATCGCCACCCCGAGGACCTTGAGGCCGTCCCACGTCGTTGCTCTGCTCGGGGGTTCAGCCACAAGGGACGACTTTACCGACCGTCGAGGGCCGCCTCGTAATAGGCGTCGGCCAACTTGGTCATGATCCGCTGGATGGCCGGACCGTCGGTGAAGAAGTAGTCGGCCATGGTGTTGTGGGCGTTCTGGTTGTCGGCCACTGCCTCGATCGCGGCGTCCTTGAAGTCGGCGGACTCGCGGAACTGGTTGCGTGAGTTGACCTTCGCCTGGAGTCGGAGTGCCTCGTTGCCCATCAGGGTCCCGAGGAGCACGTTCACGAACTCGGCGACCTGGGCGTCGCCGAACGCCTCGGCCCCGAAGAGGGTGTTCATCTCGTCGATGACTTCTCGGAGGGCGACGTACTTCGGCTCCTTCTTCGCCCCTGTGCCAGCGCCGCTGGGCGGCTTCAGGTCGGCGTCGCCGCTGAGGCTGATGTCGACCTCGGCGTTCTTCTGCAGGCGTACGCCGGCGAGCTCGACGTTCGAGAGGTCGACCGGCGAGCTCCACGTCTCCTCACCTATCACTTGGCCCAGAAGGCGGAGGTAGGCGGCGAGCATCTCCATGTAGGGGTCGCCGTAGTTCACGACCTGACTCATGAAGTCGTAGAGGCGGACGTACGTGCCGGCGTCCTTGCGGAAGAGCTCGAGCTCGTCCTGGGCGAGCTTGTCGCCGGTCTCGATGGCGTGGGTCCACCGTCTGCGGAACTCCTCCTGGCCCCGGCTGACGACGGCCGCGAGCGCGTTGTTGCCCTGGTGCTCGACGAGGATCAGCCCGACCTTGCGGACGTCGGCCTCGTCGTAGATCCCGACGGTGTCCAGCTTGTTCATCAGGTGGGAGACGACGTACGGGTCGGTCTCGGTCTCGAGCGAGGCGCCCGCGAAGTAGGGCTCGAAGGCCGCCTGGATGTCCTCCGGCTTGTTGGCGAAGTCGATGACGAAGGTCGTGACCTTGCGCTCACCCGTGGCGGTGCGGTGCGTGCGGTTGAGTCGGGACAGCGTCTGGACGGCCGTGACGCCGGAGAGGCGCTTGTCGACGTACATCGCCGAGAGCAGCGGCTGGTCGAAACCGGTCTGGAACTTGTTGGCGACGAGCATGACCTTGTAGGTGTCGCCCTTGAAGGCCGCTGCCAGGTCGGCGCTGGCGCCCGGGTTGAGGGTGGCCTCCGTCGCCTCGGCGTCCTTGTCGGGCTTCACTCCCCACTCCGGCGACCAGATCTCGTCGTCGCCGAAGGAGACGGAGCCGGAGAAGGCGACCAGTGTGCCGTAGCTGTAGCTCGGATCCTCCGCCGCGCGCTTGGCGATGTAGAGGTCGATGGCCTTCTTGTACTTCACCGCGGCCTTGCGCGAGTCGGTCACGACCATCGCCTTGGCCTTGCCGTCGAGCAGATGGGCGACGTTGGCGTGGAAGTGCTCAACGATGATCTGGACCTTCTGGCTGATGTTCGTCGGATGGAGCTTGACCCACCGCATCAGGCCCTTCTTCGCGACCTTCTCGTCGACCTCGACATCGAGCTCACCCTCCGCTGCCGTCGCGTTGCCGGCGATCTTGAGGGCGGTGTCGTAGGTCTGGTAGCCCCGGAGCACGTCGAGGATGTAGCCCTCCTCGATCGCCTGCTTCATCGAGTAGAGGTGGAAGCGCTGCTTCGGCACGCCGTCGGCGCCCTTGCGCCCGAAGAGCTCGATCGTCTTCGCCTTCGGCGTCGCGGTGAAGGCGAAGTAGGAGACGTTGTGCGACTCGGCGCGCTCTGCCATCTGAGCGGCGAGGATGTCCTCGACGTCGAGCTCCTCGTCCTCACTCTCGCCGGCCGAGAGGACTTCCTTGAGCCTGGACGCCGTCTGGCCGGCCTGCGACGAGTGCGCCTCGTCGGCGATCACCGCGAAGCGCTTGCCCGCCAGTGAGGCGTCGTCGCCGAGCTCCTTGAGCACGTGCGGGAAGGTCTGCACGGTGACGGCGATGATCAGCTCACCCTGTGTCAGTGCTTGGGCGAGGAGGCCCGACTTGGACTTGGCGCCCGCCTTGCGCACGTCCTCCGGGCTGATCGTCGCGACGACCTTCCTGCCCCCGTCGATCTGGCGGACGGCGTCCTGCAGTTGACCGTCGAGGACCGCACGGTCGACGACGACGACGACCGAGTCGAAGACCTTCTTGTTGTCGACGTGGAGACGCGCGAGCCGGTGGGCCGTCCACGCGATCGTGTTGGTCTTCCCTGAGCCGGCGGAGTGCTCGATCAGGTAGCGCTGGCCCACGCCCTCGGCCGCCACCGCCTGCTCGATCTTTGTGACCGCCTCCCACTGGTGGAACCGCGGGAAGAGCATCGACGTGCGCCGCTCGCTCCTCCCCGTTGCGGCGTCCCACTCCTCCTTGGTCTGGACGATCATCAGGCGCCCGATGATCTGGAGCCACGCGTCCTTCTGCCAGACCCGCGTCCAGAGGTATGCCGTCGGTGACAGCTCGTCCTCGGCGGGCGGGTTCCCGGCGCCACCGTCGTGGCCGATGTTGAAGGGCAGGAAGTGAGTCTTCTCCCCCTCGAGTTTGGTCGTCATCGCGGCGAGCGTGTTGGAGACGGCGAAGTGGACCAGTGCACGGTGACCGAAGGAGAGCAACGGCTCGGGCTTGCCGTTGGTGAGCGGGTTGCGGTCCCGCCGGTACTGCGTCGTCGCCTCGTCGAGGCTCTGCGTGAAGTCGGTCTTGAGCTCCGCTGTCGCCACCGGGATGCCGTTGACGAAGAGGACCAGGTCGATGCTGCGCTGGTCGGCCGTCGAGAAGTGCACCTGCCGGATCACACGCACCCGCATGGCGGCGTACTGCGCGACGGTCGTCTCGTTGAGCGTGTTCTCCGGACGGAACTGCGCCATCTTGAGCCGGCCGCCGCCGACGTACTGCACGCCGTTGCGCAGCACGTTGAGCGTGCCGCCACCGTGCTCCAGCGGCCTGTCGAGTGCGGCCGTCAGGACGTCGAGGAACTTCCCTTGGCTTCCCGCTGCCTTCAGGGCCTTCTCGTACGCCGCCGGCTGGGTCGCCTCGAGCCAGGCGACGACGTCCTCAGGGAAGAGTGCGCGCTCCCGGTCGTAGCCCTTGTCGTTCTTGGAGTACAGCCATCCGTTCGCCTCGAGGTACTCACAGATCTCCGTCTCGAAGACGACCTCGTTGTGATCCGCCATCACGCCACCGCGTCGCGTACATCGATCTGGCCCGTCACTGCCGCGGTGATGAGCGCTGCCCTGCGCTCCTTGGACAGCTCGATGAACCGCTCGGTCTCGGCAATGAGTGCGTCGAGGCGCGAAAGCGACAGTTCTAGGCGATGCCAAACGCCGGACGTACTGGGCCACGAGACAATGAATCTCGACAGGTCGGCCATGCCGAGCGTGGGCTGGACGGAATCACCGCTGGTTGCGGACCCTGCTTGTTCAAGGAATTCGCTAGACGTGAGCCACGCGCGCAGCAACTCTGGCTGTACGTCCATGGCAGGTCGGAGCACGGCTACCGCCCGTGCGACATTCGCTCCTGAGGCCCAAGCAGGCGCGACGGCAGCGCTCCCCATCTTGCCAACCACGCCGAGAAGGACATCCCCTTCACGAAGAACGGTCCGTCCGTACTCGTCCGACTGTTCACCCGAGACCCACCTTGCGCTCGGCACTAATTGCGCTGAGGAAAGATCGCCCACTCGGAAGAATTGGACCGCGCCGGGTTCCTCAGGTTCCACGTAACGTGGCACCAGGACGCCATAGGTCGGCGACTGGCTTAGGAGTCTCCTCAACTCGACCCGCCGAGTCGGCGCACCGTTGAACACCAAGTCCACGGCTGCTTGCCGGCGCTCTTTGAACAACTTGACCAGTCGCTGCTGATCGTCGATGAGCGCGTCGATCCGGGCGGTCTCGCGGTCGAGGAAGTCGGCGATGGAGCGCTGCAAGTTCAGTGGCGGCAGCGGCATTCGGTGACCGCCGAGCTCGCCTTGCGTCATGCTAGGAAGCGCCGTGTTGGTCGCGTAATACGAAAACGGCATGGTCAACGCGTAGTAGTGAAAGAACCGCGGTTCGACCTTCTCCGACAACTCGGTGAAGAACATCGTGTCGACGGTCCAAAACCGCCCCGTCACAAGAAGTGGCCTGTCGATCGTCCCTTTACGGCCAAACAAGACACTGACGCCGTCGTATAGATATTCCGAGGCGCGTCGGAACTCGCCTCCGGACCCGTAGACCGGGTAGCCGCCCGCCGACACCTCGACCTCTTTGTAGTCAACTCCGTTGCGAATCGTGGCGACCCGCCTCATCTGAACGACATCCCATCGGGGTGGGAGATCGGGAAGCCAGGGCGCAAGCACACTCATCCCTCGACCTCGCGAAGAAGGTCAAGAATCTTCGCGACCTGCTTCTCCAAGTCCGCATCGATCTCCTCGAGCGGACGAGGCGGGACGTACTTGTAGAAGTGCCGCGTGAACGGGATCTCGTAGCCGACCTTGACCTTGGACCAATCGATCCAAGCATCGGGGACATGCGGAAGGACCTCGGCGTCGACGTACGCCTTGATCGTTTCGATCTTCCCGTCGGCACCGGTGTTGCCGCCGTAGGTGAAGGGGACGTTCTCGGTGTCACGCTTCTTCGTGTCGGGCTTGGCGTTGCCCTTGCGGTCGTGAACGACCTCACCGGACTCGTCGAGCAGCGGGCGCTCGACAGTGATCGTCCAGTAGCCGAACTCGTCGTTGCGGAGCACCTTGGAGAAATCCGGGTCGGCATTCTCGAAGTCGACGTACAACTTGAGGATCTGGGAGCGGTCGCTATCGCTGATTTCGCGGCCCTTGGAGCCGAGGTTCTTCCGGAGCTTGGTCCAGAAGGACGAGCCGTCGATGAGCTGGACCTTGCCGCGGCGCTCAGGCTGCTTGGTGTTGTCGAGAATCCAGATGTACGTGGCGATGCCGGTGTTGAAGAACATGTTGGTCGGAAGCGCGACGATCGCCTCGACCAGGTCGTTCTCAAGCAGGTGGCGGCGGATGTTGGACGGTCCCGACTCCGCGGCGCCGTTGAAGAGCGGTGAGCCGTTCATGACGATGCCGACGCGGCCGCCGCCGTCGTGGGCCGGGCGCATCTTGTGGGCCAGGTGGAGAAGGAAGAGCATCTGGCCGTCTGACGTCGCGGGGAGGCCGGGGGCGAAGCGGCCGTAGGGACCGGCCTGCTCCTGCTCCGCCTTGATCTGCTTGGCGTACTGCTTCCAGTCGACGCCGTACGGCGGGTTCGACATGCCGAAGTCGAAGTGCCGCCCTGCGAACCGGTCGTCGGTGAGCGTGTTGCCAAAGGCGATGTTGGAGGCGTCGTGGCCCTTGGCGATCAGGTCTGACTTGCAGATGGCGTACGACTGCGGGTTGTACTCCTGGCCGAAGAGCGCGAGGCGGGCGTCGGGGTTCTGCTCCAGGAGGTGCTCCTCCGCGAGCGCGAGCATGCCGCCGGTGCCGGCCGTGGGGTCGTAGATCGAGCGCACGACGCCGGCCTCGGTGAGGCCCGAGTCCTCCTCCGCGAAGAGGAGGTCGACCATCAACTTGATGGCATCGCGGGGCGTGTAGTGGTCGCCCGAGGTCTCGTTGGCGACCTCGTTGAACTTCCGGATGATGTACTCGAAGGCATCACCCATGTCGGCGTTGCTGATGACCTCCGGGTGCAGGTCGAGGGCCCCGAAGGCCTTGACGATCTCGCGGAGCAGCTCGGCCTTCTCGAGGGCGAGGATCTCCTTCTTGAGGTCGAAGTAGTCGAAGACATCGATGTCGTCGGAGAAGCGGTCGACGTAGTCGACGAGGTTGTCGACCAGCCCGTCAGCGTCGGCGAGCAGGTTGGCGAAGGAGAACTTCGACAGGTTGTAGAAGGTGCGGCCCGTCACCTTCTTGACCTCGACACGCAGCCGAGCCGGGTTGCCGTACTTCTCCCCCAGTTCCCGGACCGTCTCGCGCTCGGGCTCAAGGATGCAGTCGAGCCGGCGCAAGATCGTGAACGGGAGGATCACGGCGCCGTACTGGTTCGGCCGATACGGGCCGCGCAGGATGTCCGCGATCGACCAGATCGCAGAGCCCAAGACGCTCAACGGTCACCCTCTCGGACGCGCAACAAGGAAGCGCAGGATCCTGCGCTTGGCTCAATATATTGCGCCGAGTAAAGGACCGTAGCCGAAGAGGCTCTTTCGGTGGCTTCCGACACGCGACCGGCAGAGTTCGAGGCGCGAGCACGCCTCCTCGGCCAGAAGGTGCGGCATCGCCACAACGAGCTCAGATGGACCGAGCAGCGGCTTGTGGATGCGACCGGACTGAGCCGTCGCTACGTTCAGTTGCTCCTCAACAACCGGGGAAGCAACACGGACAAGTCCGCTCCACCGAATCCGACCATCGACGTCATCTATCGACTCGCCAAGGCGCTCGAGATCGACCCGCTTTACCTGGTCGACTTCACGAGAGACGTCGAGTCGTTCCCTGTGCCGAAGAACTGACTCAGGCGGCGTCGTAGTCGACGTCGAAGGTGTGGAGCCCGAAGTGGGTCGCAAGGCGCAGCTCGGCTGCGCTCGGCCTTCGCCTTCTCGGAGGCGGCGGCTCCTGATGTCGAAGCGCGCGGGTGCCTGAGGCGTCCACGAGGTAGACCGCTCCGCCGGCGTCGCGCCAGAGGAAGATGCCCGGGAAGGGCTGCTTCACGTCGACGTCACCGTGGGTCTTGAGGCGATGCTCGCGGGTGCTCAGCGGGCCGAGGTTGCCGATCCCGGTCTGGCCGGTTGGGCCGTCGGTTTTCCACGCGATGGTGTGGTCGATCTGCGAGGTCGGACCCCGGCGTCCGCCCCACGGGAAGACACTCGCCGGGAAGAGAACCTCGACCGCGCGGCGGTGCCGCCTCGGGATCTCGTAGGAATCGACCGGAGCAAGACCCTCGACATCGAGCACCGGCCGGATCTCAATCTTCGCCGCGGGGTCGTCCCCGAAGACCTCCGAGACCCAGGCGTTGGTCACCATCTCCGCGGTGTCGATCCGGGAGAAGCCGGCCTCTTCGGCACTGTCCTGGCCGGTCGGGTCGGCGTAGGAGTGGAGGTGGATCACCACGTCGGGGCCACTCGGCGTTCCTTCACCCGGAGTCTCTCCGAGGAGTCGCATCCGGGCCGCGATCGCACAGCGCTCATCGAAGGACTTCTCCGGCATGGTCTCGGCCAGCTTCTCGGCATCCGCCTTCACGGAGGCATCGACACGGGTGATGTTGTCGAGGGTGTCGCGGTACATGAACGATGCCATGCCGGACTGCACACCGCGGAGCTTGCGGGCAAAGGTCGCCTCACGCCGCTTCCGCTCCTCCTCACGAGCCCGCTCGTAGTCACAGGTGGTGGTCGCCGCCCGGACGAGCTCGTCGAAGCGGGTCCAGTTGAGCCGCCCATCAGCCGACTCGGCCACCGCCTCGTCAACGGACGCCATCTGTTCGCGATCGAGGTTGGCGGCTCGGCAGCACTTCGCCACGTGCTGCGCGTAGGAGACCTTCACCTCGAACTCCTGCACCCGGGCCCACAGTTGCGGGAAGAAGTGGTGCAGGTCGGTCGCGTCGGCCATCAACTCGCGGGCGGCGTACGTCGTCATGCCGAGCCGCATCCCCAGCGTGGCCGGGGAGAACTCGGCGATCTCCTCAGCTCCCGCGCTCCCGACCGGCACCACACGCTCCACGCCTTCGGGCCGCCGGCGGGCCTCACGCCTGCCCACCGTCTGGGCGTCGTTACGCACCACCCACTCGTAGGCCAGCTGCACGATCCGGACCTCGAGCTCCCGCAGGGCACGCCCGACGTCGGCGACATGGTCGAGGAACTCCACCCCGCCCAGGTCGCCCGCATCGAGGCCGAAAACACCGGCCAACCGCTCGCCCGAGATCACGTCTCCGACGCTATACGCCACCACCGACAAAACCGTGGCGAGCCGACCCCGCATAGCCATAGGACCATGGACGGCCGAAGCGCGGCAGGCCGTCGACGTAGCCGGACTCGATGTTGAGCTCGACGAATCCGGCCCCAGCGAGAAGCACTCGAGGATCCCGGATCAGATGGCAGCCGCCGAAGACCCGCTGCTGCAACCCATCGAGCCGGTGCTGCCACGTGGCGACACCGGGGTCAGGCGACAGTCCGTGCTCGGCGATGTGGATCGTGCCGCCGGGCCGGAGCACGCGCGCCGACTCGCGGACCGCCGACTCGACGTCCGGGATGGTGCAGAGCGTGAAGGTGAGCAGCACGCAGTCGGCCGAATCGTCGGCGAGGTCCAGCGACGCTCCGTCGAGGCCGACCCGCTCGATCGGAACATCGGCCTGTCGGCGTACGGCGTCTGACATCCGCCACGCCTCGTCGGAGGGCTCCACGGCGAGGACACGGTCAACCGCCTCGGGATAGAGCGGGACATTGAGCCCGCTGCCGAAGCCGAGCTCGACGACGGTGCCGTGCAGTCCCGCCAGCGCGCGCTCACGGAGGGGCTGCAGGCGCCGGTCACCGCACGCCCGGTCGATCACGTGCGGCAGCAGCCGATCGCCCCAAAGGCCCATGCTCGTCAGGCCCGCCCGCGCAGATAGGAGACGCGCATCTCCCGCAGTTCGCCGACCATCAGGCCCGAGGTGATCGCCGGGTCTGCCTCCATGATCGCGCGCGCCGCCTCCTCGTCGGCGGCCTCGACGATCGCGACACCGTCGTTCCACGGCTGCCCCCACGTCGGCCCGGCAAGGATGAGCGTGCCTTCGTCGAGCAGGCGGGCGAGGTACGGCGAGTGCTGCTCGCCCATGATCGCCGCCTCGTCCGGCGTGATGGTGGCGATGAAGTCCTCGCGTGGCGGGTGGATCAGATAGAGCCAGGTCCTCATGTCGCGACTCTAAGAGCCGCGGAGGCGATGTGCGATTGGTCGTCAGTGCCCGGCGACGACGGAAACAGCCACGGGCCCGTCCTGCTCGGGGGTGGCGGCCTCGCTCAGGCTGCGTCCTCCGAGAACGATCAAGACCGTGCCCACGACGCCGTAGGCAACCACCCAACTGAGGTACTTCATGTCCAGGCCTTCCACGATCGTTTTCCGCGGGTTGTGTACCCCGTCACATACGGGCTAAACCTGCGTACTCCGGCTACGCCGAAGCCACCTGCCGATGTACGCCGACACCCGCGGCTTTCACGACCCCGCGAGTAACGGTGTCGCCGTCCTGATCCTCAACTGCTGCGGGGCGCCGGCCATCGTCACCGTGTCCGGAACGGTCGCCCACGCTCCCCCGTCGATCCGGTAATCGGCCGCCCAGGTCGTGTCGACGCTCGCCGCCACGGTGCCCTTCTTCCGATAGCGGTGCGTGACGTCGAGGTTCGGGTAAAGCCGCCCCGGCTCGGTCCCCTCGGCCGTCTCACCATCGCCGTAGTGCCAGGTGAAACGCGCAGGGTGGATCTTGAAGTCGACGGTGTGGCCGACGAGCGTCACCGATGTGTCGAAGGGCTCAGCTTCGGTCAGGAAGTTGGTGTCGAAGTTGACGAGCGTTTCGCCGTCGGGAGGCTGGATCTGGAGGACGGACTGCGGCAACGGGACTCGTTCAAGGGCGTGTATGACGTCGCTCACCGTTGGACCTGGGTCTGCCGCATTAGCGTCAGTCGGGCAGTTGCTCCGGGGCCCGCCCGCCACGCCCTCGTCTGGCTGGAAGTAGACCGTCTCCATCGGTGTTCCGTCGGCGCAGACGGCTTGGCCATCGGCATCACACATAGTGCTGCCCCCTAGCTTGCAAACGGGCTCGTGGACCCAGTGACCTGGAACCGCGTCGACGAACGAATCATCAGAGTTGCCGCAGTGCGTCGTGATGTCGATGTTCGTAAGGAAGTCTTGGTCCTCGGCCCCTGCCGAACCGGCGAGGGTGCCACTACAACCCGCAGCTAGGACTGAAGAACTGATGACGCAAACACTCAACCAAGAGATCAGCGCCGTGATGCAGAGCAGCCGCAGTAAGAAGCTCATGCCACAGCGACTATCTGCGCGACACGCCACCCGCCAGCCCATGTGAGTTCCATGCGAATGCGAGCTTGGCGGGCGGGGCGATGGACATCCTTCCCGCTGCCCGGGTAGTCGACCGTTTCGTCTGACACATCAATTCGAGCCTGGACGTGAGCCATCTGGAATGTCTCGGACTGCAACAGCTCTGAAGACTGCACGACAACCGTCGAGGTGCCGCCGACGTAGGTGCCGCCCGCGGCCTTCGTTTTGCGAATCGATGAAATCGTCCCGTCACACGCTTCACAACCGTCGAGACTTAGGTCAGTCAACTCGCTCGGGTCACCGTTGGACTGGGCAGCGTTCGCGACGTCCCAGAAGTACCGAACAAACGCTTCTGCACCTTCCTTGGTGTGCTGCTTGGCGGCGTCGGGCATGACTGGAGCGGTGGGCGTGGGCGTTGAGGTGGGTGAGGCGACGGTGCTCGTCGTACGGACCGACGACGGCGGCTGTGCCTTGTCCGACCCGCAGCCGGCCAAGGCCAGCGCAACCGCTGCGGCGACCGTGCCGACAGCGAACCTGGTGAGGTGCTTCCCCATGTCCTGGCCTTCCCGAGATCACGCCTCGACCAGAGAGACGCTGAGCCGACGCTAGCGACCGCGCAGGCGCCTGACCAGACCCCTCAAGCGGGCCTGTGGAGAAGTCAGTGGTTTCGAGGCTCGCACCTCGACCAGCGGCGCGGCCGGGAGGTAGGGGCGGGCGGCCGCGATCACCGCGTCGAAGACCGACCGGGAGACGGCGGCACCCTCGCGACGTACGGCCGAAGGCTTCAACGGCACGAGGCGGTTGAGGCGCACCTCGGACGGGCGGCCGGAGCGATCCCATCCACCGGTGCCGATGTCCATCCAGTACCGACCGACCGACGCCTCCTGCGCCGCGTCGCGGTCATGGTCCTTGGAGGTCAGCGGCAGCCCCCACAGTCCGCCCGTCGCAAGGTCGCGCGCGACGATCAGGATCGGGCGGTCTTTGCCCTGACTCGGGTCCTCCTCGTACGGCACCCACGCCCACACGACCTCCCCGGGATCAGCATCGCCGTCGGGGTCGGGCGCGTAGTCGAAGGCCAGCATCAGCGGACGGGCTGACCTGCCGCCGCCAGCGCTGCCTTGGCGTCGGAGATGCGGACCTTGCCGAAGTGGAAGATCGTGGCCGCGAGTACGGCGTCGGCACCGGCGTCCACAGCGGGCGGGAAGTGCTCCGCGGCGCCGGCCCCGCCGGAGGCGATGACAGGGACGGAGACCTCGCTGCGGACCGCGCGGATCAGCTCCAGGTCGAAGCCGTCCTCGGTACCGTCGGCGTCCATCGCGTTGAGCAGGATCTCCCCTGCACCGAGCTGGGCGGCCTTGACGGCCCATTCGATGGCGTCGATCCCGGCCGATTCACGACCGCCGTGGGTGGTCACCTCGAAGCCACTGCTCGTGCCCTCGGCACGTCGCGCGTCCACGCTGAGGACGAGCACCTGGTTGCCGAAGCGGTCGGCGACCTCGGCGATCAGCTCGGGGCGGCGGATGGCGGCGGTGTTCATCGCGACCTTGTCGGCGCCGGCGCGAAGCAGTCGATCGACGTCCTCGACCGAGGAGACCCCGCCGCCGACCGTGAGCGGGATGAAGACCTGCTCGGCCGTGCGCGAGACGATCTCCATCGTCGTGGCGCGGCCCTCGTGGGAGGCGGAGATGTCGAGGAAGGTCAGCTCGTCGGCACCTTCGGCGTCATAGACCTTCGCCAGCTCGACGGGGTCACCCGCGTCTCTCAGGTCCTGGAAGTTGATGCCCTTGACCACCCGGCCGCCGTCGACATCGAGGCATGGGATGACGCGGACGGCCAGACTCATGACCCGTCGCCCGTGGTGCGGCCGAGCGTCAGGTCGAGGGCGTCGGCCAAGGACAGTGAGCCGGTGTAGAGCGCAGTGCCGGCGATGGCACCCTCGACGCCGATCGGCACGAGCTCCATGAGGGCGGCGATGTCGTCGATCGTCGTGACCCCACCCGAGGCCACGACGGGAGCAGACGTCGCGGCGCAGACGTCGCGGAGCAGCTGGAGATTCGGCCCCTGCAGCATGCCGTCCTTGTTGACGTCGGTGACGACGTACCGCGCGCAGCCCTCGGAGTCGAGGCGGGCCAGCGTCTCGTAGAGGTCGCCGCCGTCCTTGGTCCAGCCACGGGCGGCGAGGGTCGTGCCGCGTACGTCGAGACCGATGGCGACGCGGTCGCCGTACTCGGCGATGGCCTTGCGGCACCACTCGGGGTTCTCCAGCGCGGCGGTGCCGATGTTGACCCGGCGGCAGCCCGACTCCATGGCGGCGCGAAGGGTCTCGTCGTCGCGGATGCCGCCACTGCGCTCGATCTTGATGTCGACCGCCTTGGTCACCTCGGCGAGCAGGTCGGCGTTCGACCCGTGGCCGAAGGCGGCGTCGAGGTCCACGAGGTGGATCCACTCTGCGCCCATCTCCTGCCAGCGCAGGGCGGCCTCGATGGGGTCACCGAAGACCTTCTCGGAGCCGTCGACGCCTTGGACGAGCTGGACGGCCCGGCCGCCCTTGATGTCGACGGCGGGAAGGAGTTCGAGGTACGTGCTCACAGCGTGTTGATCCAATTCTCAAGGAGGTGGAGGCCCGCATCGCCGGACTTCTCGGGGTGGAACTGCGTGGCCCACAGCGGGCCGTTCTCCACAGCGGCGACGAAGCGGTCTCCGCCCTCGCCCGGGCCGGTGTCGGCCCACGTGACGAGCGGTGCCGTGGTGCGGTCGTTGGTCACGAGCGTCCAGTCCCGGACGCCGTAGGAGTGCACGAAGTAGAAACGCTCGTCCTCGATGCCCTCGAAGGCCTTGGACCCTGCCGGAGCGGCGATGGTGTTCCACCCCATGTGCGGTACGACGGGCGCCTGGAGCCGCTCGACGACGCCGGGCCACTCGCCGCAGCCCTCGGTGTCGATGCCGTGCTCGATGCCGTGCTCGAAGAGGATCTGCATCCCCACGCAGATGCCCAGCACCGGCCGTCCACCGGAGAGGCGGCGCGCGATGATCCGCTCGCCACGGATCGCCCGCAGGCCCTCCATACAGGCGGCGTAGGCACCGACGCCCGGCACCAGCAGGCCGTCGGCCTCCATGGCCGCGTCCATGTCTCCGGTCAGCTCGACCTCCGCTCCCGCGCGCTCGACGGCCCGGACGGCGGAACGCAGGTTGCCGGAGCCGTAGTCGAGGACGACGACCTTCCTCACGAAGCCGCCGCCTGAGGACACGAGCGAGCGCCAGCGAGCGAGGCCCGGAGGGTGGCGATGCGAGTGAGGTCTACAAGCCTGCCGGTCACAGAGCGCCCTTCGTGGACGGGATGCCGGTCTCGCGGGGGTCGGGCTCGATCGCCTGGCGCAGCGCGCGGGCGAAGGCCTTGAACTGCGTCTCGACGATGTGGTGCGGCTCGCGTCCGTCCAGGACGCGGATGTGCGTGGTGAGGTAGGCGTGGTGCGCGATCGACTCGAAAACGTGGCGCGTGAGCGAGCCGAGGTAGGGCACGCCGGAGCCGTAGATCAGGACGTGCTCCTGGCCGGCGGGCTCGCCGGAGTGGACGAGGTAGGGGCGGCCGGACACGTCGACCACGGCCTGGACCAGCGCGTCGTCGAGGGGCACGGTGGCGTCGCCGTACCGGCGAATGCCCTTCTTGTCCCCCAGAGCCTCGCGGATCGCCTGGCCGATGACGATGGCCGTGTCCTCGACGGTGTGGTGGGCGTCGATGTGCAGGTCGCCCTCGGCCTGGACCGTCAGGTTGATCAGCGAGTGCCGCGCCAGCGCGGTGAGCATGTGGTCGTAGAACCCGACACCGGTGTCGATCGAGTGTGCGCCGGTGCCGTCGAGGTCGAGCTCGACGAGGATCTTCGACTCGCTGGTCTGGCGCTCGATGCGGGCGGTGCGTGTCATGGCGTCACAACTTCCAGTAGTGCGTTCTTGAAGGCGGTCATCTCCTCGGGCGTGCCGACGGAGACGCGGAGCCAGCCGTCGGGGCCAGTCTCGCGGATCAGCACACCGCGATCCAGCAGGCCCTGCCAGACGGCATGGCGGTCGGGGAAGGTCCCGAAGAAGACGTAGTTGGCGTCGGAGTCGGCCACCTGGTGGCCCTGGCCGCGGAGCCACGCGACGAGGGCGTCCCGCTCCTGGCGGAGCTCGTCGACCTTGGCCAAGAGCTCCTCGCGGTGACGGAGCGCGGCGAGGGCGGCGGCCTGCGTGACGGCGCTGAGGTGGTAGGGCAGCCGCACCACGCGGATCGCGTCGGTGATCGCCGGGTGCGCAGCCAGATAGCCCAGGCGCAGCCCGGCTCCCGCGAACGCCTTGGACATCGTCCTGGTGACGATGAGGTTGTCGTACGTCGACAGCAGCTCGAGCGCGCTCGGGACTCCGTCGCGGCGGAACTCCCCGTACGCCTCGTCGACGACGAGGACACCGCTGTCGCCCAGAGCCTCGGCGATGACGGCGATCGCCTTCGGGTCGAGCGCAGTGCCCGTGGGGTTGTTCGGGCTCGGGAGCAGCACGACGCTCGGCCTCACCTCCGCGATCAGGTCTCGTGCCTTCTCGAGGTCGAGGCTGAAGTCCTCCTCGCGCGTCCCGGCAATCCAGGTGGTGTTGGTGTCGCGGGCGTACTCCGGATACATCGAGTAGGTCGGCGCGAAGCTCAAGGCGGTGCGTCCCGGGCCGCCGAAGGCCTGCAGGAGCTGGAGCATGACCTCGTTGGATCCGTTCGCGGCCCAGACCATCTCCGGGGCGATGGGCGTGCTTCCCGAATCGGGGGTCAGGTAGCCCGCCAGCTCACGACGAAGCTCCGTGAACTCGCGGTCCGGGTAGCGGTTGAGCGTCGCCGCTGCGCGCGCGACGGAGTCGGCGATGTCCCGAACCGTCGCTTCGCTCGGTCCGTACGGGTTCTCGTTGACGTTGAGCTGGACCGGAACGTCGAGCTGGGGCGCGCCGTAGGGCTCGATCCCCTTCAACTCGTCGCGGAGCGGGGGCTGGTACGACGACATCGGCTACGCCTCGTCGTTCGCGAAGCGCACCGACACGGCCGCGCCGTGGCCGGGGAGGTCCTCGGCGTTGGCCAGCCGGACCACGTGGTCCTTGACGTCGGCGAGGCCCTGGCGGCTGTAGTCGATCACGTGGATGCTCTTCGTGAACGCGCGCACGGAGAGACCCGAGGAGTGGCAGGCGCAGCCGCCGGTGGGCAGCACGTGGTTGGAGCCGGCGCAGTAGTCACCGAGGCTGACCGGCGCGAAGCCGCCGACGAAGATCGCACCCGCGTTGTTGATCCGGGCAGCGACCTCCGCAGCGTCACGGGTCTGGATCTCGAGGTGCTCGGCGGCGTACGCGTCGACGACGGCGATGCCCTGCTCCACGTCGTCGACGACGACGATGCCGGACTGCGAACCGGAGAGGCTGGTCCGGATCCTCTCGGCGTGCTTCGTCGCCGAGACCTGCTTGTCCAGCTCCGCCTCGACGTCCGTCGCGAGGCTCTCCGAGTCGGTGACGAGGACGGCTGCGGCGAGCGGGTCGTGCTCGGCCTGGCTGATCAGGTCGGCGGCCACGAAGGCGGCGTCGGCGCTGTCGTCGGCGAGGATCGCGATCTCGGTCGGGCCGGCCTCGGAGTCGATGCCGACCGTGCCCTTCACCAGGCGCTTCGCGGTGACGACGTAGATGTTGCCCGGACCGGTGATCAGGTCGACGGGCGCGATGCCGGCTGCCAGGTCGCCGTACGCGAAGAGGCCGATCGCCTGGGCACCGCCGGCGGCGTAGACCTCGTCGACGCCGAGCAGTGCGCAGGCGGCCATGATCGTGGGGTGCGGCAGGCCACCGAACTCCTTCTGCGCGGGTGACGCGAGCGCGATGGAGCGGACGCCCGCGACCTGGGCCGGCACCGTGTTCATCAGGACCGAGGAGACCAGCGGGGCCAGGCCGCCCGGGACATAGAGACCGACGCGGCCGACCGGCACCTTGCGGTGGGTGACGCGGGCGCCGGGACCGAGGTCGGTGACGGCGTCAGACTCGAGCTCGTTCGTGCACGTTCTGCGCAGCCGTGCGACCGACTCCTCGAGGCCGGCGCGGATCTCCGGGTCGAGCTCCTCCAGGGCGCGGGACAGCGTCTCGACCGGGACCCGCAGGCCGCTCTGCTCGACGCCGTCGAACCTCGCGTTGAACTCGAGGACGGCCTCGACGCCCCGCTCGCGGACGGCGTCGAGGATCGGCTGGACCAGATGCGTCGCCTTCTCGATGTCGAACTCCGCGCGCGGCACGGCCGAGCGGTAGTCGAGGGCGCCTTCAGCGCCACGGAGGTCGATACGGCGGATCATGTGCCAATTCTAGGGTCCGCTGCTCCGGCCCGCCCGCGGGTATCCACGCGAGGGCCTCGGGTACCCCCTGATGGTCAGCAAACCTAGGAGGAAGTCATGAGTCTGCTTCACCGCCACCATACGGAGGATGAGACCGACTATCGCGGCGAGCACCTCGCCGTAGCCGACGACCGGCGTGCGGACGCCCACGACCACTTCGGTGGGATCAACTGGGGGGCCAGCTTCTTCGGCTGGCTCGTCGCGGTCGGAGTCACGGTGCTGCTCGCCGGCATCGCCTCGGCCATCGCCACCGCAGTGGGCAACAACCTCGACCTGTCGCGGAACGACGCGGAGGCCAACGCCAGCTCCATCGGCCTCGGCGTCGCGATCGTCCTCGCCGTCGTCATGTTCATCGGTTACTACGCCGGCGGGTACGTCGCCGGCCGCATGTCCCGCTTCGACGGTGCCCGTCAGGGTGTCGGCGTCTGGGTCGTCGCCCTGGTGGTGATGATCATCGCCGCCGCTGCGGGCGCGATCTTCGGTGACCAGTACAACGTGCTGGACCGGATCGACCTGCCGTCGACCGGGCTGAGCAACAGCGAGCTGGGCATCGGCGCCGTCATCACCGGTGTCGTCCTGCTCGTGGTCATGCTCGGCGCAGCGATGCTCGGAGGTGCGACCGGGCAGCGCTACCACCGTCGCGTGGACGCCGTCGTCGGCTATCGCTGACACGGAGCGACGGATACAGAGTGAGCACGGCCAGCGCGGCCGTCACGCCCACCTCGACCCCAGTAGGTTGAGGGCGTGACGGTCGCGCTGCCGATGTTCCCGCTCAATTCGGTGCTCTATCCGGGCGTGAGCGTGCCGCTGCACGTCTTTGAGGACCGCTACCGGGCACTCGTCCACCACCTGCTCCGCATCGAGGACCCGGCAGAGCGCGTCTTCGGCACCGTCGCGATCCGCGAGGGGTACGAGGTGGGCGACCACGGGGCGCAGTCGCTCTACCGCGTCGGCGTACGACTGCAGCTGACGGAGGTGGAGGCCCACCCGGACGGCTCCTTCGACATCGTCGCCCTCGGCCGCGACCGGATCCGTCTCGACGGCCTGATGACCAACGGCGAGTTCCCGGTCGGCGAGGTGAGTGACCGACCCGCGCCGACCGTCGACGTCCCGGAGGACGTCCTGACCCGGGCCCGTGCCACCTTCACCGCCTATCGCGCGGCGGTGACGGACCTTCGCGGCGACCCGTACAGCGGGCTCCTGCCGAAGGACGCGGAGTACCTCTCCTGGACGCTCGCCGCGGTGGCGCCGCTGCCCCTCGCCGAGCGGCAGACGCTGCTCGAGGCCGACGACGCGGGTGAGCGGATCGCCCTGGTCACCGACTACCTGCGCAGTGAGCTCGAGGCGATCAACGTGATCCCCTCGCTCCCCGCCACCGAGGTGGCGCGCACCCGCTGGTCCCCGAACTAGCCCCTCCGCCAGTCCGTCCGCTAGTCGGTGGAGAGGATCAGCTCGCCGTGGCTGACCTTGCCCTCGAGCCAGCCGCTGACACCGAACGCCTTGAGCGGCTCCACGTTGGCGGCGACCTCGTTGTCGCCGCCCGCGGCCTTCACGATGGCTGAGGAGAGGCGGGCGAGGCTGATGAAGAGGACCGAGTTCGCCTTGTCGGCGTTCGGAACCACGGACTTGAAGCTCGCGTCGTCGCCGAGCTTGCCACCCGCGGCCACCTGGTCGCGCAGGTCCGGGTCGAAGCCGATGGTCACCGAGCCGGCGCCGGCCTTCGGATCGAAGACGGGGCTGCCGGGAGCCAGCTTGGCGAGCTTCCCGACGACGGTCTTGATCTTGTCCGGGTCCCCCTTCACGCGCAGCGCGACCGGCAGCGCGGACGGGTCGGCCGAGTTGATCAGCGCCTCCACGTCGATCTTCGGCCCGACGACGAGCTGCACGGAGTCGCTCGTCAGCGTCTCGAGGTCGGCCGGCGCGTCGAGGCCGGTGAAGCTGTTGATCGCCTCGTAGAGCGACTGCGGGTCGAACTGGTCGCCGCAGGTCTCCTTGAGGCTGGTGAGCGTCTTGTCGAGCCAGCCGTCGGCGAAGCCCATGCCGAACGCGGCACCCACATCCGCGGGAAGGTCCGTGACGCTGGCCTTCTTGGCGCCGCTGGTGGACGCACCGAAGTCGCCGGCGAACTCCAGCTCCAGGCCGTGGTCGCTGAAGCGCAGCGTCGCGCCACCACCGCCGAACTTCTTGAGCATGCTCGTGGTGGCACCGGTGCCGCCGGCGCCCGGGCACCAGCTGGGTCCGGAGCCCTGGGAGTCGTCAGAGCTGAGGCCACCGAGCTCACCGAGCCCGTCACCGGACAGGCCCGAGAGGTCGGAGGTGAGGCTGCCGAACTCGGTCGCCAGCGCATCGCCGGCCTTCGGGGCGGCGTACGCCGTCAGGATGCCGGAGTCTCCAGCGGCAGAGGTCCACTTCTTGAAGTCGTCGCTGTCGGACAGCGAGCCCTTCTTCGCCGCGGTGATCGTGTTGTGCGCCTGGGTCTTGTCCTTGGCGAAGACCAGGAAGTCTCCGTCGGCCTCGAAGCCGAGCTCGTCGTCGCCGTCGCCGCAGCTGAGCAGCTTCTCCGCGCCGGTCTTGGCCTTGTCCTCATCCTTGATCTCGAGGGCGAAGACGGGCTGCGGGTCGCTGGCGCCGACGAGCCCGAAGCCGATCGTCGAGCCGAGCCAGGGCTGGACGTCCTTGCTGTAGTCGATCGTGCAGCCGGAGTCCTTGGCGAAGGACTCGACGAGCTTCCGGCGGATGTCGTCGCTGGTGGAGAGTCCGATCTCCTTCTTCAGCGCGGGGAACTTGTTCGCCAGCCGGAGGGCGGCGATCTTCTGGCTGCCACTCGGGTCGAGGTCGACCGAGACGTAGGCGATCGTGTCGGCGGGCATCACGTCCGATGGCTGGGGGCCCGCTCCGAAGAACGACACCGCCGCCCAGGTGGCCGCTCCTGCGCCGACTGCGACGACGGCTGCGCCGCCCCCGAGAATCCAGCCCTTCATCCCCATGCTCCTTCGCTCAGGCCTTCGAAAAGGCTTCGTCGGAGCCTACTGTCTTCCGATCCGGAAGGAGCAGGAACCAACCGCCCAACCCGATGAGCGCAGCGAGCGGCAGGCACACCCGGGCGGACCATCCCGGCGCGACCAGGGTGCCGATGAGTCGGGTGCCGTCCTTCGCCGTCTTGGCGATCGGTGCCGGATCCGGCGGTGCCGTGTGGACGCCGTGCCGGTACATCAACCACGCGGCCAGGCATGATCCGACGACCAAGGCAACCAGCGTCACGAGCTCCCCGGCGCGGGAGAGCCACGCGGCGAGCACGCCGGTCGCCAGGCCGAGGCCGAGCGCGATCAGGGTGAACCATGCCGTTGCGGCGAAGTCGGCACGGCTGCCGGCGTCCCACGGGTCGGGGTACCAGGTGTGGCCGGAGACGACGCCCTGCGGGGCGTGCCAACGACTCATCCAGAGTCGGCCGCCGAGGTCCCCGAGGACGGCGCACCACAGCAGGATCACCGCTACGGAGATGACGGTCGGTCGGCGCGTCACCCGAGGCAACCCGGGCCGAGCAGTGCCTTGAGGTCGGCAAACAGGGCGGGGCTCGGGGTGACGCGCAGGCCGTCCCCGAGCTTGAGGACGCGGGTGTTCTCGCGGGTGAGCAGGCGCAGCCTCACCTCGGTCATGCCGGGGTGGGTGGCAAGGATGTCCTTGAGCTGCTGGACCACCGGCGGGGTGCAGCGCGTGGAGGGCATGGAGATGACGACCGGGCCGCCGACGCTGCTGGCGTCCAGGTCCGGGACGACGACCTCGATGCCGCGCAGCTGGACGCCGTCGCGCTCCTTGTCGACGCCGGCCTTGACCCGGATGATCGCGTCCTGCGCGAGCACCGAGCTGACCTGGACGTAGACACTCGGCCACAGCAGCACCTCGACGGCGCCCTCGAGGTCCTCGAGGACGACGGTGGCCCACGGGTCACCCTTCTTGGTGATCCGCCGGTTGATGCTGGTGATCAGGCCCGCCACGGTGACGGTGTGGCCGTGCGCGATCGCTTCGTCGGCGAGCAGCTGGCCGATGGTGGCGTCCGTGCCGTTGGAGAGGACGTGCTCCAGCCCGAGGAGCGGGTGGTCGGAGACGTAGAGCCCGAGCATGTCGCGCTCGTGGGCGAGGAGGGTCATCTTGTCCCACTCCTCCAGGTCGGGAATGGTCACCGAGATGCCGAAACCGCCCCCGGTCTCGTCATCCAGTCCGCCGAAGAGCGAGTCCTGCCCGATCGCCTCGTTCTTCTTGATGTCGACGAACTGGTCGACGGCGGTCTCATGCACCGCGACGAGGGCACGGCGACGGTGCTTGAGGTCGTCGAAGGCACCCGACTTGATCAGCGACTCGATCACCCGCTTGTTGCACACGACGGCGGGGACCTTGTCGAGGAAGTCGTTGAAGTCGACGTACCGGCCCTTCTCCTGGCGGGCGGCGACGATGCCCTCGACGACGTTGAGGCCGACGTTGCGGACGGCGGTGAGGCCGAAGCGGATGTCGTTGCCGACGGCGGCGAAGTCGACGAGCGACTCGTTGACGTCGGGGGGCAGGACGTTGATCTTCATCCGGCGACACTCGTTGAGGTAGATCGCCATCTTGTCCTTGTTGTCCTTGACCGAGGTCAGGAGCGCGGCCATGTACTCCGTGGGGTAGTTGGCCTTGAGGTAGGCGGTCCAGTAGGTGATGACGCCGTACGCCGCCGAGTGCGACTTGTTGAAGGCGTAGTCGGCGAAGGGGACGAGGATCTCCCAGAGCGTCTTGACCGCGTCCTTGGGATAACCGCGCTCGAGCATGCCGGCCTCGAAGCCGGCGTACTGCTTGTCGAGCTCCTCCTTCTTCTTCTTGCCCATCGCGCGGCGCATGTTGTCTGCGGCGCCGAGGGAGAAGCCGGCCAGCACCTGCGCGATCGCCATGACCTGCTCCTGATAGACGATCAGGCCGTAGGTCTCGCCGAGCACCTCCTTGAGAGGCTCGGTGAGCGCCGGGTGGATGTAGTCGATCGGCTGGCGGCCGTTCTTGCGGAGCGCATAGTTGGTGTGCGAGTCCGCACCCATCGGACCGGGACGGTAGAGCGCGGACACGGCCGTGATGTCGGCGAACTGGTCGGGGCGCATCAGGCGCAGCAGCGCCTGCATGCCCGTGGAGTCGAGCTGGAAGACGCCGAGCGTGTCGCCGCGGCCCATCAGCTCGTACGTCGCCCGGTCATCGAACGGCAGCTCCTCGAGCACGATCGTCTCGCCGCGGTTGTCCTTGATGTTGGCGACCGCGTCCTCGAGCGTGTGCAGGTTGGAGAGGCCGAGGAAGTCCATCTTGACCAGGCCGAGCTCCTCGCACTTCGGGTACTCGAACTGCGTGATCACCTGCCCGTCCTGCTTGGGGTCCATCAGCGGCACGATGTCGATGAGCGGCTCGCTCGACATGATGACGCCGGCGGCGTGGACGCCGGTCTGACGGATCTGGCCCTCGAGGCCGAGGGCGGTCTCGTAGATCCGGCGGACCTCGGGGTCGGAGTCGTGCAGCGAGCGGAACTCCCCGCCCTCGCTGTAGCGCTTGTCCTCGGGGTTGAAGATGTCCTTGAGCTTGACGCCCTTGCCCATCACGTCGGGCGGCAGGGCCTTGGTGATGCGGTCACCGATCGCGAAGCCGTGGTCGAGGATGCGGGCGGCGTCCTTGATCGCCTGCTTGGCCTTGATCCGGCCGAAGGTCGCGATCTGGGCGACGCGCTCGGCGCCGTACTTCTCGGTGACGTACTGGATGACCTCGCCACGACGGTGGTCGTCGAAGTCGATGTCGAAGTCGGGCATCGAGGGTCGCTCCGGGTTGAGGAAGCGCTCGAAGAAGAGGCCGTGCTCCAGCGGGCACAGGTCGGTGATGCGCAGTGCGTACGCCGCGATCGAGCCGGCGCCGGAGCCGCGACCGGGTCCGACGCGGATGCCGTTGTCCTTGGACCACTGGATGAAGTCGGCGACCACGAGGTAGTAGCCGCAGTAGCCCTTGGTCGCAATGATGTCGAGCTCGAAGTTGGTGCGGTCCTTGACCTCCTGGGTCAGCCGCTCGCCGGGGTAGCGCGCCTCGATGCCGCGCCAGACCTCCTTGCGGAACCAGCTCTCCTCCGTCTCACCCGCCGGGATGTCGGCGCGGGCCATGTAGCCACCGGTCGACTCGGTGAACTCGACGTTGCAGCGCTCGGCGATCAGGAGGGTGTTGTCGCACGCCTCGATCAGGTCCTGGCTGCCCCAGAGCTCACGCATCTCGGCGGCGGACTTGATGTAGTAGCCCGAGCCCTCGAAGGCGAAGCGCTTGCCGCCCTTGCTGTACGGCGGCTCGGCGAGGCGGCTTCCCGACTGGACGCAGAGCAGGGCCTCGTGGGCACTCGCGTCCTCGGGGTTGTTGTAGTGGCTGTCGTTGGTGGCGATCGGCTTGATGTTGAGCGTCCGGCCGAGCTTGAGCAGGTCGTCACGGACCCGCTTCTCGATCGAGATGCCGTGGTCCATCAGCTCGAGGAAGACCGAGTCGGCGCCGTAGATGTCCTGCAGCTCGCCGGCCTCGCGCACGGCCTCGTCCCACTGGCCCAGGCGGAGCCGGGTCTGGATCGCGCCGGACGGGCAGCCGGTGGAGACGATGATCCCGCGGCTGTGCTCGGCGAGGATCTCCTTGTCCATCCGGGGCTTGTAGAAGTACCCCTCCATGCTCGCTCTGCTGGAGAGACGGAAGAGGTTGTGCATGCCCTCGGTCGTCTCGGCCCACATCGTCATGTGCGTGTAGGCACCGCCGCCCGAGACGTCGTCGCCGCCCTCCTCGGCGGTCTCGCCCTTGCCCCAGCGGACCCGCTTGCGCTCACCGCGGGGAGTGCCGGGCGTGACATAGGCCTCGATGCCGATGATCGGCTTGACGCCGTACTTCTTCGCCTTGGAGTAGAAGTCGTAGGCGCCGTGCAGGTTGCCGTGGTCGCTCATCGCGATGCTGGACATGCCGAGCTCGCTGACGCGGGTGAAGAGGCCGTCGAGGAGGCTCGCCCCATCGAGCATCGAGTACTCGGTGTGGACGTGGAGGTGGGCGAAATCCTGCGGGCCAGACATCGGCCTGAGTCTAGGCGACGCCGGGGACAGAACCGGCCGCCACGACGGACCTCGTGAGGACTCAGTGCGGTCTCAGCCGGCGTGCTTACACTCGGCCGGGTGACCAGCAGCACTGCAGCCCGTCCCGTGATCCTCGACGGGGGTCTCTCGAACGCTCTGGAGGCCCGAGGGCATGTCCTGGGCGGTGATCTCTGGACCGCGCGACTTCTCAGGGACAGCCCCGAGGCGATCGCCGACGTACACCGGGACTACTTCGCTGCGGGGGCCGATGTCGCCACCACCGCCAGCTACCAGGCCAGCGTGCCCGGTCTCGTCGCGGCGGGGTCGAGCCAGCGCGAGGCCGAGCGCCTCATCCGGCTCAGTGTCCGGCTCGCCAAGGAGGTCGCTGCCGAGGGTGAGGGCCGCCTGGTCGCCGCCTCGGTCGGCCCCTACGCCGCCACCCTGGCGGACGGGTCGGAGTACCGGGGCTACCGCGGCCGCGTCCCGAAGCAGGTGCTCCGCGAGTTCCACGCACCGCGACTCGAGCTGCTCGCCGAGGAGGAGCCGGATCTGATCGCCGTGGAGACGCTGCCCGATGCCGAGGAGGCGGAGGTGCTGGTCGAGCTGCTCCAGCGTCTCGAGGTGCCGAGCTGGCTCAGCTTCTCCGCCGACGGCGAGCAGACCCGAGCAGGGCAGTCACTCAAGGACGCGTTCGCCCTGGCCACCGCCTCGCCGATCGTCGCGGTGGGGGTCAACTGCTGCGACCCGGCCGACGCCGAAGCCGCCGTCGAACTGGCCGTCAGCACCTCGGGAAGGCCGGCGGTCTGCTACCCCAACAGCGGCCAGGGGTGGAACTCCGGCGTGGGCGAGGACGCGGGCCACTGGACCGGCGAGAGGTCCTGGGACGTGTCTGCAGCTGCGGGGTGGGTCGCCGCCGGGGCGACGTACGTCGGCGGCTGCTGCCAGGTCGGGCCGGAGCAGATCGCCGCACTGGCAGCGCAGCTCAACCGCTGAACTTCGCTCCCAGGACCGCCTCGACGACGGCTGCGTCGACGCCGGCCTCGCCGGCGATCCGGTGGACCAGGCCGAGGTGGAAGGCGTACTCGGCGGTGCCCCAGTCGGCCGGTCCCAGATCGCTGCCGGGCACCAGCGCGTTGACGGCGTCGGCGAGTGAGGCGTCGATCGCGATCGCGCGGCCGTGCTCACGCTGGTCGGCCGCATGCAGGAAACGCGTGAAGTAGGACGGCCCCCAGCCATGGAGGTGCCCCTCGTTGTTGAGCTGGTAGTAGGCCTCGACCGGGCCGTGAACGTCGAGCGTCGCCACGGCGGCGCTCAGCCGGATCTCCGCGTCGGGCAGCGCGGCGGTCCGCGCGGTGCGCCACGCGCCGTATCCGCTGGCGCCGTAGCTCCACGCGTTGACGGCGACGAGGAGCGGGATCCACGCCCCACTGTGACGGCAGTCGGCAGCCACCGAGGCGAGGTCCGAGCGGCTGATGCTGAGCGTCGTGCGGACGTGCCCGGGCAGCCGTGGTTCAGCCCGCCAGCTGGGGTGGAGCTCGACGCCTGCGGAGGGATCGACGGTCCAGGCCAGGCCGTCGAGCACGCCGCCCGCCAGCACGGTCGTCCGCGCAAGCTCAGCAGCGATGCGGACGTCCGTCAGCACCTCGTTGTCGATCATTCCCACTCCCTCCGACCGACAGCCTAAGGCCAGGTTGCCCCGGTCGGCCTGGGACCGTGTGGGAGGAGGATCAGAGCAGGTCGCGGACGACGTCGAGTGCGTGCTGGAGGTCGTCGGGATAGGGCGAGCTGTACTCGACGTACTCCCCCGACTCCGGGTGGGTGAAGCCGAGCCGGGTGGCGTGCAGCCACTGCCGCGTCAGGCCGGTCTTCTTCGTGAGCGTCGGGTCGGCGCCGTACGTCGTGTCGCCGACGCACGGGTGGTGCGTGGCGCTCATGTGGACACGGATCTGGTGGGTGCGGCCGGTCTCCAGATGGATCTCGAGGAGGCTGGCGAAACGGTGGGCCTCGAGCGTCGCGTAGTGGGTGATGGAATGCCGGCCGTCGGCCCGGATGGTCATCTTGTAGTCGGCCTTGGGATGACGGCCGATGGGTGCGTCGATGGTGCCCTCGATCGGGTCGGGATGACCCTGGACGAGGGCGTGGTAGACCTTCGTCGGCGTGCGGTCGCGGAAGGCCTGCTTGAGGACGCTGTAGGCGTGCTCGGACTTCGCGATCACCATCAGGCCGGTGGTGCCGACGTCGAGACGCTGGACGATGCCCTCACGCTCCTTGGCACCGGAGGTGGAGATGCGGACGCCGGCGGCGCGCAGGTGGCCGACGACGGTCGGCCCGGTCCAGCCGGGCGAGGGGTGTACGGCGACACCGACCGGCTTGTCGATGACGACGATCGCGTCGTCCTCATGGACGATCCGGATGCCCTCGACGATCTCCTCGTGGACCTCGAGCGGATCGGCGAGGATCGGGATCGTCACGTCGAGCATCGCACCGGCATGCACGCGGTCGGACTTGCCGGACTGCTTGCCGTCCAGGTGAACCAACCCGTCCGCCGCGAGCTCGGCCGCGCGCGTCCGCGAGAGGCCGAAGAGCCGCGCGATCGCAGCGTCGACCCGCTCCCCCTCGAGTCCGTCGGGGACGAAGAGGGTGCGCTGCTCGCCGTTGGCCGCTGTCATGCCGTCGCCTTCGGCTCGAGCGTGCCGTCCAGCTTCACGCCCCGCATCGCCTGAATGACGATCAGGATCGCGGCGACGGTGATGCAGCAGTCGGCGATGTTGAAGATGGGCCAGTGCGGCAGCTCGAGGAAGTCCACGACATGACCCTTGAGCGGGCTCGGCTCGCGGAAGATCCTGTCCACCACGTTGCCGAGGATGCCGGCCTCGAGAAGGCCCAGCGCGAGTGCCCAGAGCGGGCTGCGGGCTTTGACCAGCGCGAACCACGCGACCACCAGCGCGGCAACGATGGCGATGCAGGAGAGCACCGCGGTCATGCCGGTTCCCGTACTGAACGCCGCACCCGGGTTGCGCGTGATGTGCAGCTGGAGCAGCGAGCCGATCAGGTGCTTGGGCTCACCCGGCGTCAGGTGCGCAACCGCGAGGGACTTGGTCAGCTGGTCGAGACCGAGTCCGAGGAGGGCTGCAGCGACCGGGACGGGCCACCGACTCCTGGAGGGGCTTACCGGCGCTCTTCTCGCTGCTTGCATGTCATGCACAGTGTGGCACGCGGGAAAGCCATGAGCCGCATCTTGCCGATGGGCTCCCCGCAGGACTCGCAGATGCCGTAGGAGCCGTCCTCGATGCGGATCAGGGCACGCTCGATCTGGGCGAGCTTGTCGCGCTCGGAGTTGACGACGCTGAGCTCCTGGTCGCGTTCGAAGCTCGTCGAGCCGACGTCGGCCTGGTCCTGGCCGGCACCGTCACCGCTGTCCTTCATCATGGCGGAGAGCTCGAGCTCCTGCGCCTCGAGGAGGCGCAGGGAATGGTCGCGCTGCTCGTTGAGCTCGTCGACGATCTCGGCCAGCTCCGCCTTGGTCCAGGCCTCCTCGCCCTCCTTGACCACCAGAGTTGCCGATGCGGATGTCACGGGAGCCTTCTTGACCACGGGAGAAGTGTGCCTTGTCGATGAGGGGGCTTTGGTTGCGGGGGTCTTCTTCGCCGGTGAGGGCTTGGTCACGCGGACCTTCTTCGCCGGCGCGGGAGCAGGGGCGGCCCTGGTCGCGGGAGCCGGCGCCTTCTTGGCGGGCGCGGCCTTCTTCGCGGGTGCGGCCTTCTTCGCCGGTGTGGCCTTCTTCGCGGGCGCGGCCTTCTTGGCGGGCGCCGCCTTCTTCGCCGGTGTGGCCTTCTTCGCCGGTGTGGCCTTCTTCGCCGGTGTGGCCTTCTTCGCGGGCGCGGCCTTCTTCGCGGGCGCCGCCTTCTTCGCCGGTGTGGCCTTCTTCGCCGGTGCGGCCTTCTTGGCAGGCGCGGCCTTCTTCGCGGGAGCGGAGGTCGCCTTGCGGCTGGTCAGCTTCTTGGCCGCCGAAACGGCCTTGGTGAGCGTGGGACGAGCCATCGTCTTCCTCCTGGGCAGCCGGCCCGCACCGTCGATCGGTACGTGAGCCGAGCCACAACGTGCGGGGAGACTAGCCCGGGGGCACAAGCCACTCAACGAGCCACACCGCAAACGCGGACAAAGAGCGGGCAAATGACCGATGGCCGCCCCGAAGAACGACATGCTTCTTCGGGACGGCCACCGGCCGACGTACTGCTGAGGGATCAGCCCCTCAGGATCACTCCTGCTCCTCGCCGAGGATGGAGCGGAGCCGCTTCGGGGCGGCCGGGCTCTCCTCGCCGGGCGCTGCGGCGGGCTCGGTGCCCATCGTGTTCAGCGCCTCGAGCTGCTGGGTGAAGTAGCCCTTGAGCCGCGAGCGGTACTCGCGCTCGAAGGAGCGCAGGTTCGCGACCTCGGCGTCGAGCTTCTCCTTCTCCTTCTCCAGGTCGCCGAAGAGCTGCGTACGGCGCTCGGCGGTCTCCTGGTCGAGCATCTGCGCCCGCTGGCGGGCGTCGGACTCAAGGCGGTCGGCCTTGGCCTTGGACTCGGACTCCAGTCGCTCGGCCTTGGTGCGGGCCTCGCCGATGATCTTGTCGGCGTCGTCCTTGGCGCCGTCGACGAGCTCGTCGGCGTTGCGCGTCGCGATCTCGAGCAGACGGGCGGCCGCGTTGGAGGCCTCCGGAACCGTCTCGACGCGGAGGGTCTGCTGAACCGGTGCGGCAGCGACAGGGGCCACGGCGGCCTCGGCCTTGCCCTGATCGCCGTTCGTGGTGGCAGGCGCGGCGGCGAGCTTGCTCTGCAGGTCGGCGATCTGCGCGCGGAGGTCGTCGTTCTCCTTGCGGAGAGGCGCAAGGTCGGACGTGGCTGCAGCAGGGACGCTTCCGTCACCCGTCTGGGCACCGGACACCTTGCTGCGCAGCTCCTCGTTCTCCTTGTTCAGGCGAGCGAGCTCCGCCTCGACCTCGTCGAGGAACTGGTCGACCTCGCCCATGTCGTAGCCCTCGCGGAGACGTACGGGCGTGAACCTCTTGTTGCTCACGTCCTCTGGCGTCAGCGGCATGACCCCACCTATTCGTTCTCTTCGTTACTGCCGGTCTTGGGAAGAAGCAGCCTGTCCTGCGCTGCCGTGTTGCTCTTGGTAATGCTGAGACGACACCATAGCGCGTGTCGAGAAGCATGCTCGCCGGCGCTTCGGAATCTCTCAGAGCAGGGCGCTCTCGACCACACGGAGTGCGATGTAGGCGGCCAGCAGCACGATCAGGAAGCTCAGGTCCAGCGCGATCGCACCCAGTCGCAACGGCGGGATCACCCGACGCAGCGCCTTGATGGGCGGGTCCGTGATCGTGTAGACGACCTCCAGTCCAACCAGGAGCGGACCCTTCGGCGTCCAGTGGCGGGCGAAGACCTGCACCCAGTCCACGATGAACCGGACCCAGAGCAACCCGATGAAGGCCCACAGGAGGACATAGAGGACCTCCCCGACGATGTGCATAAGGGTGAACTGTAGAGGGTCGCGCTAGGACTGGTTGAAGAAGCCGCCCTGGGCGATCCGAGCCTTCGCCTCCGCGGCGACCGTGACGTTGGGCGGCGAGAGCAGGAAGACCTTGCTCGTGACGCGCTCGATGTCGCCGCGCGTGGCGAAGATCAGGCCCGCGGCGAAGTCGACGAGACGCTTGGCGTCGGAGTCGTCCATCTCGTTGAGGTTCATGATCACCGGCACACCGTCGCGATAGTTCTCACCGATGGTGCGCGCGTCGTTGTAGGTCCGCGGCTGCACGGTGACGATCTTCGACAGCTCCACGTCGGGCACCACCTGCGGGCGACGCCGCTCGGAGATGTCGGCGACCGGGGCCGGGCGCGCAGCCTGGGGAGGGCGCTGGGACCAGTCGCCGGCGTCGTACGCCGGGACCTCGTCGGTGTAGTCGTCGTAACGACCGGTGTCCTCGAGCAGGCCGAGGTATTCACCGATCCTGCGCATCGCGCCGCTCATTGCATCTGACCTTCCGGTTGAACTTGGAGTTGACACTAAAGGACCGCCGGCCTCGAGCCGAGGACCGCGGACCCGACACGCACGTGTGTCGCGCCGGCTGCGATCGCCTGCTCGAGGTCGCCGCTCATCCCCGCCGAGAGCACGGTCGCGTCGGGGTGGTTCTGGAGGAACTGCTGTCGGATCCCGGCAAGCCTCTCGAAGGCGTCGCCCGGGTCCTCGCCGAGGGGTGCGACGGCCATGAGGCCTCGCAGGTTGAGGTGGTGCGCCGCCTCGCTGCGCTCGGCGAGCTGCTCGAGGTCCGCTTCGCTCGCTCCACTGCGCTCGCCTGCTCGGTCCGGTGGATCGAGGCTCACCTGCAGGAGTACGTCGACGACCCGGCCGGCCTCGCCGGCGCCACGATCCAGCGGGTTGATCAGCTTGGCCCGGTCGACGGACTCGACCACGCCGGCGTACGCAGCCACCGCGGCCGCCTTGTTGGACTGCAGGCCGCCGATGAAGTGCCAGGTGAGGTCGAGATCCGCACACTCGGCGGCCTTCGCCGCGGCCTCCTGGTGGCGGTTCTCCCCCACGTCGGCGACGCCGAGGTCGGCGAGGATCCGGACGTCGGAGGCCGGGAAGAACTTGGTGACGACGATGAGTCTCACGTCGCCCTCGGGACGACCTGCTGCGCGTTCCGCGTCGCGGATCCGCGCCCGGACCCGGTCGAGGTTGGCCGACAGCTCGGCTGCGCGTGGCGTGCTCGGCTCGGCCGTCATGCCGCGCTCCTCAGTCGGATGACTCCGGCGAGGCGACCCGCACCCTCACCGTCACGGCGGAAGGAGTAGAGGTCGGCGCGCTCGCGGGTGCACGCCGCAGCGTCGTCGACCACCTCGACACGGTCACGCCAGAGCTGGGCCCGGACGCCTGCGGCGACGTCGAGGGCGGGTGTGCCCCACGAGGTCGTCGAGGCCGAATCGGGCTCAACACAGCTGATCTCGGCCCGCATGTCCGCGGGCACCTCGTAGCAGTCGCCACAGATCGACGGGCCGATCCAGGCGGTGATGTCCGTGGCTCCGAGCGTGCGCATCCGTTCGACGGTCGCCGGCACCACGCCTGAGGCCATGCCCTTGCGGCCCGCATGGGCGGCACCGATCACGCCGGCCCTCTCGTCTGCGAGGAGGACCGGGACGCAGTCGGCGGCGCGGACCATGAGGACGACGTCCGGGTCGGTCGTCACCAGCGCGTCGGCCTGTGGCTTCGCACCGGGGATGGCGTCGACCACGGTGGCGCTGTGCACCTGGTAGAGGTCGGCGAGCTGGGCGCCCGGTGCGAAGTCGGCGAGCAGGAGCTCGTGGTTGCGTCGCTTCGACTCCTCCGCGTCGTCCCCGGAGACCGCGAGGTTCAGCGAGTCCCAGGGGGCAGCACTGACCCCGTCGAGCCTGTCCGTGAAGGCCAGGTCGACGGGGCCGGTGCTGGTGCGGAAGAGGTACACGGGAGCAGCGCGACTTACTTGAGGAAGTCGGGCACGTCCAGGTCGTCGTCGGCGAAGGTGACCGACGGCGCAGGCGTGGCCGGGGCGGCCGGCGTGTGGGTGGGGGCGGCCGGAGCGGCGACCGCGGCCTCCTGGCGGGCGGCGACGGCGGCCGCCACGGCGGCGCGGGTCTCCTCCTGCGTCTGGGCCTGCACCGGCGGACGGCGCAGGTTGGTGGCCTCGCCGATCTTCTTCGGCTCGCCGCCGTCGAAGCCCGCGGCGATGACGGTCACACGGACCTCGTCACCGAGAGCGTCGTCGATGGTGGCACCGAAGATGATGTTGGCGTCCGGGTGGACCGCCTCGGCGACGAGACCGGCAGCCTCGTTGATCTCCATCAGGCCGAGGTCCGAGCCCCCGGAGATGGAGAGCAGGACACCGTGGGCGCCGTCGATGCTCTCCTCGAGCAGCGGGCTCGAGACGGCCGACTGAGCCGCCTCGACCGTGCGGTTCTCGCCGCGGGCCGAGCCGATGCCCATGATCGCCGAGCCGGCGTTGGACATCACGGACTTCACGTCGGCGAAGTCGAGGTTGATCAGGCCCGGGGTGGTGATCAGGTCGGTGATGCCGGCGACACCCTGGAGGAGCACCTGGTCGGCCTGGCGGAAGGCGTCCATCACGCTGACGTTCCGGTCGGAGATCGAGAGCAGCCGGTCGTTCGGGATCACGATCAGCGTGTCGACCTCGGCACGCAGCCCGTCGATGCCGTCCTCGGCGGACTTCGAGCGGCGACGGCCCTCGAAGGCGAACGGGCGCGTGACGACACCGATGGTCAGGGCGCCGAGCGAGCGGGCCAGCTTCGCGACGACGGGAGCGCCGCCGGTGCCGGTGCCGCCACCCTCACCCGCGGTGACGAAGACCATGTCGGCCCCCTTGAGGACCTCCTCGATCTCCTCCGCGTGGTCCTCGGCCGCCTTCTTGCCGACCTCGGGGTTGGCGCCCGCACCCAGACCGCGAGTGAGCTCGCGACCGATGTCGAGCTTGACGTCGGCGTCGCTCATCAGCAGCGCCTGTGCGTCGGTGTTGATGGCGATGAACTCCACGCCCTTCAACCCGACCTCGATCATGCGGTTGACGGCGTTGACGCCGCCACCGCCGATGCCGACGACCTTGATGATCGCCAGGTAGTTCTGTGCTGCTCCCACGGTTCCGCCCCGTTTCGACTCTGGTGCCTCTTCGGTGACTTTCAACTGTGACCCTCAGCCTGAGGGTTATAGTTATGTCAACCTGCTGTTGTGAAAGACAGTAGGCAGCGCCGGGCCTGACGACGCGGCGACACGCAGGCAACCCCGGATTCGACGGCAGGAAAGCCCGGATTCGCGCTACTTGGTGGTGGGTTGTCCCGGGACGGAGACGTCGTAGACCTTCGCGGGGTGCTTGAGCAGCGCGGCGAGCACCTCGGCCTTCTGCTCGGAGTCGGCGCTGCTCCCCCACTGCACGGTCCGGTCCTTCGTGAGGGCCAGCGAGACCTCGTCCACCGTGGCGACCTCGACGTGGTCGGTGATCTTCGCGAGTTCCGGCGGCAGCGAGCGCACCACCTGGGCGGCCTCCCGCAGCGCCCGGGCGTCCGTGCCTGCCGGGCTGACGACCTTCGGCAGGTTGGCAGGCGCCTTCTTGTAGCTGAGGAAGACGACGCCGTCCTTGTCGAGACCGCGGAGCCGGCCGCCGAGGTCGATGACCGCGATCGGCGTGCGCTCCGTGACCGCGATGACGACCTGGTCGGGCCAGCGTCGCGTCACGGTCACCGACTCCACCGCCGCCAGCGCTGCGACCCGGTCGTGAACCTTGTCGAGGCCGACGGACACGAGGGGCGAGCCGGACTCGATCGCAGCCGCATCCCGGACGTCGCGCTGGCTGATCGCGGAGGTGCCGGTGACGACCACGGACTTCACCGCCAGCACCGAGGAGAACCACACCAGCCAGACCGCGACCGCGGCGACGGCGAGCACGCCGACGACGATGACCAGCGGCTTCCACTGCAACCAGCGGCGTCGCCACTGGCGCCTGCTGAACCTGCGTTGTGTGCGGAGGGTGCGACGAGCCTCGCGTCGCTCCGGGCGCGACGGCTTCTCAGCCACGCTGGGCCTTGAGCTCCTCGAGGACCATCGGCCCGACCTGGGTGATGGTGCCCGCGCCGAGGGTCAGCACGAGGTCGCCGGGTCGGGCACGACGTACGAGCTCCTCCGCCGCCTCGGCGAGGCCGGCGACCTGCGCCACACGCGCAGGCGGCAGGTCCACGGCACCCGCCACGAGCGCGCTGGTGACCTCGGGGTCGGGATCCTCGCGGGCGAGATAGATGTCGAGTACGACGACCTCGTCCGCCGCGCCCAGCGCGTGTCCCATGTCAGGGCCGAAGATGCGGGTGCGCGAGACGAGGTGTGGCTGGAAGGCGACGACGACGCGGCCGTCACCGGCGAGCGAGCGGGCGGCCTCGAGGTCGCCGGCGATCTCCGAGGGGTGGTGGGCGTAGGAGTCATAGATCCGGATCTCGCCGCCGTCGACGGGCACGGTGCCCTTGAGCTCCATCCGCCGGCGGGTGCCGCCGAAGGACTCCAGACCGCGCTTGAGATCGGCGAAGTCGTAGCCCATCCGCAGGCCGAGCGTCAGCGCCGCGAGTGCGTCGAGGACGTAGTGGCGGCCCGGGATCTGCAGCGTCACACGGCCGAGCTCGACGCCGAAGTCCCTGACGGTGAAGGAGGAGGTGGAGCCCTCGAGCACGACGTCGACGGCGCGTACGTCGGCGAGGTCGGTCGTGCCGACACCGACGAAGTGTCGTCCGAGGCTCGTGGCCACGGCCCTGAGGGCTGCTGCGCCCGGGTCGTCCACGCAGGCCACCAGGAGTCCGCCCTGGTCGGCCGGGTCGATCCGCTCGACGAACTCGGCGAACGCCTCGCGGTAGGCCTTCTCGGTCCCCCACGAGTCGAGGTGGTCGGCCTCGACATTGGTCACGATCGCGGCGTGCGGACGGTAGACGAGGAAGGCACCGTCGGACTCGTCGGCCTCGGCGACGAAGAGGTCGCCGCTGCCGTCGGCCGCGTTCGTGCCGGTGGTCGTGAGCTCGCCGCCGATCGCGTACGTCGGGTCGGCACCGGCGGCCTGGAGCGCGACGGCCAGCAGCGAGGTGGTGGTGGTCTTGCCGTGCGTTCCGGCGACGGCGAGGACCTTCCGGCCGGCCATGATGCTGGCGAGACCGGCAGAGCGCGGCCAGATCCGCAGTCCTGCCTGCTGTGCCGCGACGACCTCGACGTTGTCCTCGCGGACGGCGGTGGAGACGATCAGCGTGTCGGCCCCCGTGACGTTGCCGGCGTCGTGGCCGACGTGGACGGTGGCCCCCAGGTCGCGCAGGGTGTCGAGGATCGGCGCGTCGACACCGTCGCTGCCCGAGACGCGGATGCCGCGGGCCAGCATGATGCGGGCGATGGCGGAGAGGCCCGCGCCGCCGATGCCGACGAAGTGCACGTGGCCCAACTGGTGGGCGGGGAGGATGACCTCCGGGACGGGAACCCTCATCGCTTCATCCCCAGGATGATCCGGGCGAGCTGCTCGTCGGCGTCGCTCGGGATCAGGTGGCTCGCCGCGGCGCCCATCGCAGCAAGCTGCTCGGGCGAATGGAGGAGCGGCCCGACATGGGTCTTCACCCAGTCAGCGGTGAAGGCGGCGTTGTCGACCAGCAGCGCTCCCCCGGCCTCGACGACGGGTGCGGCGTTGCGGGCCTGCTCGCCGTTGCCGATGGCGAGCGGCACGAAGACCGCAGGTACGCCGGTGGCGGCCGCCTCCACGACGCTCGAGGCACCGGAACGGCAGACCATCAGGTCGGCCACGGCCAGGGCGAGGTCCATCCGGGTGACGAACTTCTCGGGGTGGTAGCCCTCCATGGTGAGCGCCGGCTCGTTCTTCGGCCCGATGACGTGGAGGATCTGGGCACCCTGCTCGATGAGGCTCGGAGCTGCCGCGGTGATCGCCTCGTTGATCCTCACAGCGCCCTGGCTGCCGCCGGTGACGACGAGGGTCGGCTTCGCCGGGTCGAGGCCGAACGCCGCGAGGCCTTCGGGCCGCGACGCCGCGCGATCCAACGTCGAGATCATGCGACGGATCGGCAGGCCGACGTACTGCGCTGCGGGGAGCGGCGTGCCGGGGAAGCTGACGGCGACGGCTCCGCGCTTCGCCGCGAAGCGGGCACCGATCTTGTTGGCCAGGCCCGGCAGGGCATTCTGCTCGTGGATGACGATCGGCAGCCTGCGCCGTCGCGCCGCGAAGTAGGCCGGCAGGGAGACGTAGCCGCCGAAACCGACGACGACCTCCGCACCGGTGCGGTCGATCACCTCACCGGCCGCCTTGACCGACCGACGGAGGTTCGCGGGGACGCGGAAGAGCTCGCCCGTGATCCGGCGCGGCAGGGGAACGGGCGGGATCAGCTCGAGCGGGTAGCCGGCCTCCGGCACGACACGGGTCTCGAGGCCACGTGCCGTGCCCAGGCACGTCACCTCGGTCTCGGGCGCGAGCCGGCGCAGGGCGTCCGCGGTCGCGAGCAGCGGAGAGGTGTGGCCGGCGGTGCCACCGCCGGCGAGCAGGACCTTCATGGTGATGCCGAATCTATCTAGCGGGTGACCGAGAGGCCGGCGGAGCGCTGCTTCCGACGCGCCGCGAGGGCACGGGCGGCCTCGGGCTCGCGTCGCGCGGCACCGATCATCAGGCCGAGGGCGACCAGCGACGGGACCAGCGCGGAGCCGCCGTACGACACGAGCGGGAGCGGGATGCCGATGACGGGGAGCACGGCGAGGACCATGCCGACATTGATGATCATCTGGCCGACGAGCCAGACCACGACGCCGAAGATGAGGTAGCGGACGAACGGCTGCGCGGTGTGGCGGGCGACGCGGATCGCGGCGAAGGCGATGACCAGGAAGAGCCCGATGACCAGCAGCGTGCCGATCAGGCCGAGCTCCTCGCCGAGGACGGCGAAGATGAAGTCGGTGTGGGCCTCGGGCAACTGGCCCCACTTCTGCTGCGAGGCGCCGATGCCCTCGCCGAACCATCCGCCGGAGCTGAGTGCGAAGAGGCCGTGGGCCTGCTGCCAGCCGGCACCCTGGAAGTCCTTGAACGGGTCGCCGAAGTTGGCGAGCCGGCTCACCCGGGTCGGGCTGACGGCCGCCAGGGTGCCGATTCCGACGGCGCCGAGGCCGGCGAAGATGCCGAAGGTCCGCAGCGGCATGCCGACGACCCAGAGGAGTCCCCCGGCGATGGCGGCGAAGACGAGCGCGGTGCCGAGGTCGTTTCCGGCCATGACGAGGCCGAAGGCGAGGAGCATGCCGGGCAGGAACGGCAGCAGCATGTGCTTCTGCGAGGCCAGCCGGCGCTCCTTGTTGGCGAAGATGTTGGCGCCCCAGATGACGATGGCGAGCTTGGCGATCTCGGACGGCTGGATCTGGAAGGGGCCGACGCCGAGCCAGTTCTGGTTTCCGTTGACCGCGTGTCCGGCGAAGATCGTCGCGCCGAGCAGTGCCAGCGAGAGACCGAAGGCGGGGTAGGCGAAGCCGCGGACCACCTTGAGCGGAAGACGAGTGGCGATCCACGCGGCCGGCAGGCCGATCGCGACCCAGATCAACTGGCGCTCGACGACCGAGTAGGAGTTGCCGAAGACCCGGAGGCTATAGACGCTCGACGCGCTCAGCACCATGATCAGGCCGATCGTCAGCAGCAGCGCGCTGGAGACCAGGAGGAGGTAGTAGTTGGTGAGCGGCCGGTCGAGTGCCTCCCCCAGCGCACGGAACCATGTGAGCCGGCGCAGGCCCTCGCCGAGCCGGGAGAGCTTCAGGGCCGGACGGACTGCGGTCTCGTCGCTGACGGTCGTCACCCGCTGGTCCCCCTGCTGCTCGTGCGCGCCTACTGCCCGGTGTGCTCCTTGACCGCCTGGGCGAAGGCATCGCCCCGGGCGGCGTAGTCACGGAACTGGTCCATCGAGGCGCATCCGGGCGCGAGCAACACGGTGTCACCGGGCTGAGCGAGCCGGGCAGCGGCCTCGACGACTGCCCGCATGACTGCCACACCAGTCTCATGCGTCCCAGCCTCGACGACCGGGACATCGGGCGCGTGTCGCGCAAGAGCGTCGGCGATCACGGCGCGGTCCTGCCCCGTGAGTACGACGGCCCGCAGCCTGTCCTTCACCGCCGGAACGAGCTCGTCGAAGTGAGCACCCTTCGCCAGGCCGCCGGCCACCCAGACGACCGGGTCGTAGGCGCGGAGGCTGGAGGTCGCCGCGTGGGGGTTGGTCGCCTTGGAGTCGTCCACCCACGTGATGCCGGCGTGCTGGGCGACGACCTCGATGCGGTGCCCTCCGGGCTTGAACGCACGCAGTCCGTCGCGGACGGCCTGGCGGCTCACGCCGTGGGCGCGGGCCAGCGCTGCTGCGGCCAGGGCGTTCGCCACGAAGTGGGGGGCGTCGGAGGCGAGGTCGGCGATCGTGCAGAGCTCGGCGGCGCTGCTCTGGCGCTCCTCGATGAACGCGCGGTCGACGAGGATGTCCTCGACGACGCCGAGCATGCCGACGCTCGGCATGCCGAGCGTGAAGCCGACCGCCCGGGCGCCCTCGACGACCTCGGCCTCCTCGACCAAGTGCTGCGTGACGGGGTCGGCGACGTTGTAGACGCAGGCCCGGCTGACGCCCTCGTAGATGCGGCCCTTGTCGCGTGCGTAACCGGCCATCCCGCCGAGCTGGTCGTACCAGTCGAGATGGTCCTCGGCGAGGTTGAGCACCGCGGCGCTCTCGGCCTGCATGGTCTGGGTGTAGTGCAGCTGGAAGCTGGAGAGCTCGACCGCGAAGACGTCGTGCGGGGTCGGGACCATGACCGCCTCGACGATCGGCAGGCCGACGTTGCCGACCGCGGCACTGCGCAGGCCGGCGGTGCGGAGGATGGTGTCGAGCATCTCCGTCGTCGTGGTCTTGCCGTTGGTGCCTGTGACGGCGAGCCACGGGGCCGGACGGCCGTCCGGGCCCGGGTCGCGCAGGCGCCAGGCGAGCTCGACCTCGCCCCAGACCGGGATGCCACGCTGTTGCGCCTGGACGATGAGGGCGGCGTCGGGGCGCCAGCCGGGACTGACGACCAACAGGCTCGTCTCTGCCGGGAGCTCCTGCGTCGCGCCCGGGTGGAGCCGGAGGTTGGCACCGAGGGATTCCAGGAGGGAAGCGCGCTCGCTCCGCTCGCTGCTTCCCTGGTCGGCCGGCTTCTCGTCGAGCGCCGTGACGTCGGCACCGAGGAAGAGCAGGTTGTCCGCCGCGGCGATGCCGGAGACGCCGAAGCCGGCGACGACGGCCTTCACGCCCTCCCAGGAGTCGTGGCGTCCGAGTGCCGCGGGGTCACGATGCGCGGCCATCAGCTACCGGTGACCCATTCACCGTAGAAGATGCCGACTCCGACCGCGACGCAGAGGCCGGTGATGATCCAGAAGCGGATCACCACGGTCACCTGCTCCCAGCCGAGCATCTCGAAGTGGTGGTGGATCGGCGCCATCTTGAAGAGCCGTCTGCCCGATCCGCCCCTCATCCTGCTGACCTTGAAGAATCCGACCTGGAGCATCACCGACAGGGTCTCGAGGACGAACAGTCCGCCGAGGACGACCAGCAAGAGCTCGGTGCGGCTCAGGACGGCGAAGCCGGCCAGGGCCGCGCCGAGCGCCAGCGAGCCGGTGTCACCCATGAAGATCCGGGCGGGCGAGGCGTTCCACCAGAGGAAGCCGATACAGGCGCCCGTGATGCAGGCGGCGATGACGGCGAGGTCGAGCGGGTCGCGCACGAGGTAGCACTTGGAGTCAGCGGTGTTCACCCGGCCACACGACTGGTTCGACTGCCAGATCGCGACGATCGTGTACGCCGCGAAGACCAACCCGCTCGCCCCTGTGGCGAGACCGTCGAGGCCGTCGGTGAGGTTCACCGCGTTGCTGAATCCGGTCACGAGGAACCAGATGATGATGACCACGACGACCGACGGCAGGGTCCAGCCCCAGTCGCGCAGGAACGAGATGTTGTGGCTCGCCGGATCACGGCCGCGGTCGTCGGCCAGCCTGTCCCAGAGCGCCAGTACGCCGAAGACCACGGCGACGAGCGTCTGGCCGATGAACTTGGCACGGGAACGCAGGCCGAGGTTGCGCTGACGGAAGATCTTGATGAAGTCGTCGAGGAAGCCGACCAGGGCCGTTCCGACGAAGAGGAAGAGCAGCAGGAGCGCACTCGCGCTCGGACCGATCCCGGTGGCGAGGCGCGCCGCGAAGTAGGCGATCACCGTGGCCAGCACGATGACCACACCGCCCATGGTCGGCGTACCGCGCTTGGACAGGTGGGTCGTCGGACCGTCCTCGCGGATCTCCTGGCCGTAGCCCAGCCGGGTGAACTGCGCGATGGCGACACGGGTCCCGAGAAGGGAGATGAGCAGGGCAAGGCCGCCACCCAGGAGGATCGCTCTCATGGTTCCCCCATCTTGTCAGGGAACTGTCCCCGAGCCCTACAGCGGCGTGCCGAGTCGGGCCCGCAGTGCGTCCCTCGCCACATCGCGGTCGTCGAAGGGGTGCACATCGCCGGCGATCTCCTGCCCGGTCTCGTGACCCTTCCCTGCGATGAGGACGATGTCGCCCGTCTGCGCGCTCTCGATGGCTGCGACGATGGCGGCACGACGGTCCCCGATGTCCTGTACGTCGGCACCGCCCCTGGACGCTCCGGCGAGGACCTCCGCGCGGATGGCCGCGGGGGCCTCGGTACGCGGGTTGTCGTCAGTGACGATGACGACGTCGCTCAGCCTGGCGGCGATCTCCCCCATGATCGGGCGCTTGCCCTGATCCCGGTCACCACCGGCGCCGATCACGGTGAGGATCCGCCCGGCGGTCAGCGGCCGCAGCGTGCGGATCGCGGCCTCGACCGCATCGGGCTTGTGAGCGTAGTCGACGACGACGGTGAAGTCCTGGCCCATGCTCACCCGCTCGAGTCGACCCGGAACACCCGCTGAGGTTCCGATGCCCGTCGCGACCTTCCGCGGGTCGAGCCCCGCCTCGGCGGCGGCCGCGATGGCGGCCAGGGTGTTGGCGACGTTGAAGTCACCCGGCAGCGGGCTACGTGCCTCGATCCGCTCGCCGTTGGGTCCGACGACCGTGAAGGTGGAGCCGTCGGCACCGAGCTCGATGTCGTGGGCCTCCCAGTCGGCCTCGCGGGTGTCGGGGAGCGTGGTGATGCTCGCGATCGGGATGCGCGCCTCGGAGGCAAGGCGACGGCCGTGCTCGTCGTCGATGTTGACCACGCCGCGTCGGGCGCGCTCGGGCGCGAAGAGGGAGGCCTTGGCGGCGTAGTAGTCGGCGACGTCCTTGTGGAAGTCCAGGTGGTCACGACCCAGGTTGAGGAAGACGGCGACATCGAAGACGACGCCGTCGACGCGACCGAGCACGAGGGCGTGGCTCGAGACCTCCATCGCACAGGCCTTCACCTTCTTCTCCCGCATCAGGGCGAAGAGCGCATGCAGGTCCGGCGCCTCGGGGGTCGTGAGCGAGGTCTTGAGGTCGCGGCCCGCGATTCGGGTTCCGACGGTGCCGATCACGCCGGCCGTCGTCCCGGACTTCTGCAGCCCAGCCTCGAGGAGGCGCGTGGTCGTGGTCTTGCCCTGGGTACCGGTGATACCGATCATCGTCAACGCTGTGGCCGGATGGCCGTAGACCGTCGCCGCGAGCTCTCCCAGCGCCGCGCGCGGGCTCTCGGCGACGAGGACCGGAACGCCGGCCAGCATCGGCGAGTTGGGCTTGATCCTCGCAGCGCCGACGTCGTCGGTGAGGACGGCGACCGCGCCCGCGTCGAGGGCGTCGAAGACGAACTCGATGCCGTGGACCCGGCTGCCGGGCAGTGCCGCATAGAGGTCCCCCGGCAGGAGCCGCTGGGAGCTCAGCGAGACACCGGTGACCGTCACGTCGGCATCGCCGACGAGTCGCATGTCGGGCCGGACGAGGTCACCGAGCCGGGTGCGCGGCGGCCGCTGCGGCCGGGTGGCGGCGACGGCGACTCGGTCCACGGCTGGCATGAACGGTGAGGCTAGTACTTGAGCGCGCCCTTGCCCCATTGGACGGGCAGGTGCGAGGCCTTGGTCCCGGTCGGTGCGACACCGTAGCGGCGGAGCAGGAAGCTCATGATCCGGCCGAAGACCGGGCCGGCGTTGGTGCCTCCACCCTTGTTGCTCTTCGGGTCCTTGACGACGACGTACACGGTGAACCGGGGGTTGTCGGCCGGGGCGAAACCGGCGAAGGAGACGTCGAGGGTGCCGTCGTACGTCCCGTTCTTGCCGACCTCCTGCGCGGTGCCGGTCTTGCCGGCGACGCGATAGCCGGCGACCTGGGCGCCCGGCGCGGTGCCGGTGGCGGGGTCCGGGACGCGCTCCATCATCTGCATCATCTGGGTCGCGGCCTCCTGGCTGACGACCCGCTCCGTCGTGGCGTGGTCGGTGCCGACCGTCTGGCCGGCGTCGTTGGTCGCACTGCCCTTGACCAGCGACGGCGACACCCGTACGCCGCCGTTGGCGATCGTGTTGACGGCCGCGGCCATCTGCACGGCGTTGACGGAGACCGACTGGCCGAAGTCGACGCGGTCCTCGACCTGATCGGTCCACCCGGCGCCACTCGGCAGGATGCCCGGCGACTCACCCGAGAGGCCGAGGCCGGTGCGTTGGCCGAGGCCGAACTTCACGAGGTAGTTGCGCAGCTGGCCCTTCTCGAAGCTGTCGGAGGCCAGGACGGTGCCGATGTTGGACGACTGCGCGATCACGCCGGCGAGCGTCCAGTGCATCGTCGGGTGGTCGAACCAGTCGTGGATGACGCGGTCCTGGCGGTGCAGCTCGTTCGGAACCGTCAGCTTGGTCCGGTTGGTGACCTTGCCGGCGTCGATGAGGGCCGAGAGGGTGAGCACCTTCTCCACCGAGCCGGGCTCGTAGACGTCGGAGAGCGAGCGGGCGCCGAGGTCGGCCTTGGCTGTGCCCTGCGGGTTGTTGGCGTCGAAGGTCGGGTAGTCCGAGAGCGCGAGGATCTCGCCGGTGCGGGTGTCCATCGCGACCGCCACGGCCGAGGCCGCACCTGAGGCGGAGGCCGCCTGGGCGAGCACCTTGTCGGTGTACCACTGGGCATCGCGGTCGATCGTGGTCGTGATCGTCTGGCCGTTGACCGGCGCGACCGTGGAGCTCTCGCCGAGCGGGACGCGGCTGCCGCCGGCCACCTCGTAGGTCTCCTTGCCGTCCTTGCCGGCGAGCGTCTTCTCGAAGGAGCGCTCCATGCCGCCGAGCGACTCGTCAGTGCCGACGAAGCCGATGATGTTGGCCGCCAGGTCACCGCCCGGGTAGTCGCGGATCGGGTCGCGCCGCGTCGTGAGGCCCTTGAAGCCGAGGTCCGTCGCCTGCTGGACGGCCTCGGTCGCCTGGGTGGCCGGGATCCGGCGGGCGACGTACTCGAAGCGGGAGTCGGCGTTCTTGCCGCGCAGCGCCTTGAGCGCCGTGAAGTAGTCGATGTCGAGCTTGTTGGCGAGGAACTTCGCGAGCTGCGGTGCCTGCGCTCGGGTCATCTTGGGGTCCGCGACCACCATCAGGCCGTCGACGGAGTCGGCGAGCGGCTCCCCGTTGCGGTCGAGGATGTCGCCACGTTCAGCCGGCAGCACGACCTCCTGGAGGTCCGCCTGACGGGCGGCGGCGGCGTAGGCGTGCGGGTCGAAGCCCTGCAGCTGGATCAGGCGCGCGGCGAAGAACGACAGCACGATGGCGATCAGGACGAACCCGACCCGGAGCCGTACGTGCGGTGCCCCGCGTCCCTTCAGGGTCCCCCTCGTCGCCACCGGTTCAGTCTCCCCGAACTCGACGGTCGTTCATGGATGACTCGCCGCGCAGGGGCAGGTCAGTGGAAGACCGGCTTGCGGACCTGGACCCACAGCGGCGGCGTATAGGTGTTGTCGGCCGGCGCGGCCTCGCCGAGCACGTGGCCGGTGGTGACCTGGAGCATCGCGACGTTGGCCGGGATCACCATGCCGCGCTTCTCGGCCGCCTCTGCGACGTGCTGCGGGTCTCGGAGGGACTCGAGCTGCATCTCGAGGGTCTGCTGGCGGGCGGCCAAGGTGGTCGCCTGCTTCTCCAGTCGGGTCTGGGTGAAGGAGGCACCCTGCATCGAGGTGTTGAACATCAGCAGCGCCACGACGCCGCCGACGAGGATCAGGCTCACGAGCAGGACGAACGGGAGGCCGGACGTCTGGACCCGCCGGCGCGGGACGACCCGGAGCCGGGCACGCTCGAGGGCACCGGGCTCGAGCCAGGGGAGCCGGCGGGCGGAAGCAGCGGAGTTGGACATTCAGGCACCTCGGGACGGGGAAGAAGGGCTCGGAGAGGATGAGGACGCGGGGCGGACGCGTTCGATGGCGCGCAGTCGGACGGAGGCGGCGCGCGGGTTGTGGGAGTTCTCGGTGTCGTCGGCCTGCTCGGCGCCGCGGGTGACGAGCCGGAACTCCGGCTCCATCCCTTCGGGGATGAAGGGCATGTCGGGAGGTACGTCGAGTCGCGTCGCCTTGGTGAAGAACTGCTTCACCAGTCGGTCCTCGAGTGAGTGGTAGGACTCGACCACCACGCGCCCACCGACCCTGATCGCCTCGAGCGAGGCGGGGATGGCGCGACGCAGCACGCCGAGCTCGTCATTGACCTCCATGCGCAGCGCCTGGAAGGTCCGCTTGGCCGGGTGTCCGCCGGTCCGCCGGGCGGGCGCCGGGATCTCGACGTAGAGCAGCTCCACCAGGGGACCGCTCGTGGTCCACGGGACAGAGGCCCGCCGGGCGACGATGGCACGGGCGATCTTGGAGGCGAACTTCTCCTCGCCGTACTCCCGCAGGACGCGGGTGAGCTCGCGGGCGTCGTACGTGTTGAGGATGTCTGCGGCGGTCTTGCCGGTGGTGTCGTCCATCCGCATGTCGAGTGGGGCGTCCTCGGCGTACATGAAGCCGCGCTCGCGGACGTCGAGCTGCATCGAGGAGACGCCGAGGTCGAAGAGGAAGGCATCGGCTCCCGCGCGCGCACTCCGGCCCTGGCCGCTCAGCACGTCGGGGATCTCGTCGTAGGTGGCGTGGACGCCGACGAAGCGGTCACCGAATGGGGCGAGCCGCTCCCCCGCCATCGTGAGGGCGTGCACGTCGCGGTCGATGCCGATAACCGTGGCCGTGGGGATCCGGTCCAACACCGCCTCGGCGTGCCCGCCGAGACCGAGGGTGCAGTCGACCATCACCGCGCCGTCGTGCTCGAGGGCCGGGCGGAGCAGCTCGACGCAGCGGTCGAGGAGGACGGGCACGTGGCGGGGGTCGTCGCCCCCACGCGTGCGCACGCGGTCGTTCTCGCCCATCTCGACCCTGCCTGTGTTTCGTCCCTGAAAAATCGGCTGCGGCCCTTGTAGAGCCAGGTCTCATGCCCGCTCCCGGGGAAGTGCGTCAGCAACCGGGGAAGTGATCGCTGAGGCGGGAGAGCGGGTCTGAGACCTCGTCCTACAAAGGCCGCTGTTCTGTTGTGTCCTGCTAGCTCGGGGGCTGCTCGTCCAGCTCCGCGAACTTCGCCTGGGCCCCCGAGCTGTAGTCAGCCCACTTCTGCGGGTCCCAGATCTCGATCCGGTCCATGACGCCGATGACCACGACGTCCTTGTCCAGGCCGGCGTAGCTCCGCAGGAGCGGTGAGATGCCGATCCGGCCCTGCTTGTCGGGCGTCCCCTGCTCGGCACCGCCGAACAGGACACGGGCGTAGTCACGCGCCCCCCGATTGGTCAGCGGGGTCTGCTGCGCGCGCTTCGCCTCCTCCATGAAGACGTCCTCGGGCCACACGACCAGGCAGTTCTCCTGACCCTGCGTCACGACGACTCCTTCACTCAGGCGCTCCCTGAACTTCGCCGGGAGGAAGAGGCGTCCCTTGTCGTCGAGCTTCGGGGTGTAGGTGCCCATGAAGAACATCTCGGGGCACCTCCCTTCGGCTCCACCTCAGTGGCCTCGTCCTCCACTTTGCCCCACGCTACCCCACTTTCCTCCACCGTCAACCACTTCTCTCCCCTTTCGCGCCCTTTTTCGCGACCACTGCCGCAGCAGCCGCCGCGCCGGTAGCGTTCACGGCGTGACGGAACTCGACGACGCGCTTCGATCCAGCCGGTCCCTGGCGGACGTGGCGACGGTGTCCCAGCGCCTCCGGGCGAACATCGGCCATGTGATCGAGGGCAAACCGGACGTCGTGGAGGCAGCGCTCGTCGTCCTTCTCGCCGAGGGCCATCTGCTCCTCGAGGACGTGCCGGGCGTCGGCAAGACGCAGCTGGCCAAGGCGCTGGCGCGCTCCATCGACGGCACCGTGCGGCGGATCCAGTTCACGCCCGACCTGTTGCCCTCGGACGTCACCGGCGTCTCGATCTTCAACCAGGACACCCGCGAGTTCGAGTTCCGCCCGGGCGGCGTCTTCGCCAACGTGGTGATCGGCGACGAGATCAACCGGGCCTCGCCGAAGACCCAGTCGGCACTGCTCGAGTGCCTCGAGGAGCGCCAGGTGACCGTCGATGCGACGACGTACCACCTGGACTCGCCGTTCCTCGTGATCGCGACCCAGAACCCGATCGAGATGGAGGGCACCTACCCCCTCCCCGAGGCGCAGCGCGACCGCTTCATGGCCCGGGTCTCGATCGGCTATCCGGCCGTCGAGGCGGAGCTCGCGATGATCAACCGGCACGCGGCGAGCAACCCGCTCGATACGCTCACCCCCGTCACGGACGTGGCCGAGATCCGGGACCTGATCGCGTCGGTGGCGGCGCTCCACGTCTCCGAGGCGGTCCAGCGGTACGCCGTCCTCCTGACCTCCGCCACGCGGACCCATCCGGACCTGGCTCTCGGGGCCTCACCTCGCGCCACGCTCCACCTGGTGCGCGCAGCCAAGGCATCGGCCGCTCTCGCCGGGCGTGACTACGTCATCCCCGACGACATCGCCGACCGGGCCCGGATGGTGCTCAGCCACCGGCTGCTGCCGACCGTGCAGGCCTCGCTCGGCGGTCGCACGCCCGAGCAGGCACTCGAGCGGATCGTCGAGACCACCCCGGTCCCGCGGACCTAGGGCGCACCCTGATGTTGTCCTCGCTGACCGTGCGTGGCCGGGCACTCCTGGCCGGAGGCGTCGTCAGCGTGGTCGCGTCACCGCTCGCAGGCCAGCCGTTACTGCTCGCCGGCGGGCTGCTCGTCCTCGTGCTGGTGGCCCTGAGCCTTGCGGTGTCGGGGCGCCGGGCGGACGACACGACGGTCAGCCGGGTGCTCTCCAGCGGCGTGGTGCAGGCCGGGTCGCCCGTCGTCGTACGGGCGCAGCTGGGCGCCGACACGGCGGCAGCACTGCAGTGGGAGGAGCAGCTGCCCTGGTCGCTCGGGCCCCGCCCGCGGGTGGTGACGACCGGTCGCGAGTGGCACCACTTCGACTACCGGGTGGCGCCACCGACGCGGGGACGCTTTCCGCTCGGGCCGATGGAGGTGCGTCGTGGAGACCCGTTCGGCCTGGTGGAGCGCCGGTGGAGTGCCGGTGGGGAGACACCCCTCCTGGTGACCCCGGCGACCGTCACCCTGCCGGTGCTCGGGCTGGGTGGAGCGATGTCGGCGTCCGGCGAGCAGAGACCACGAGCCTTCGCGTCCGGGTCCGCCGAGGACGTCACGGTGCGCGACTACCGACGGGGCGACGACCTGCGCCGGGTGCACTGGCGTTCGACCGCCCGCGTGGGCGAGCTGATGGTCCGCCGCGAGGAGCAGCCGTGGCAGGCACGCGCGACGGTCTTCCTCGACAACCGTGCCGGCGCCCATCGCGGACCCGGCCCGGCCTCCTCCTTCGAGGCCGCCGTCAGCGCTGCAGCCTCGATCTGTGCCCACCTTGTGGGCCTCGGCTTCACCGTCCGGCTGGTCTCGGCCGCGCAGGTGGTGGTGCCGGCGGCCACGGTCAGCAGTCCCCTGCTGGAGGCGCTCGCCGAGATCGAGACCACGCCCGCCCGGGTCGTCGACCCCAGGGTCTTCGCCGAGCAGACGGCGCTCACGGTCGGCGTCGTGGGCGGGACCGGCCCGGAGGGACTCGAGCCGCTGCGGCGGGCGCGGGTGCAGTCCGGGATGGCGCTCGCCGTCGTGGTCAGCTCCGGCCAGTGGGGCCCCGAGCCGCCCTCCCACACGGCCGAGGCCGCCGCCCTGATCAGGCACGCCGGGTGGCGCACCGTGGAGTTCGGTCGGGCTGATGCGCTTGCGGAGGTCTGGGCGATGTTGGGGGTGGCCGGTCGTGCGTGATCTCGTTCGAGTGGCCGTGGCGACCGTCCTCGCCTGTGTCACTGCCTGGACCGCAGCCCTGTCGTGGCAGATCCTCACCATCGACGACGGCACCTGGATCGGCCCCTCCGTCTTCATCCTCGTGCTCGTCGCCGCCGTCGGCATCGGCATGCGGGCGGCCCGCGCCGGAGCGCTCCTGACCCTGCTCGTCCAGCTGCTGCTCGGACTGGCACTGATCTGCTGGGAGCTCACCCGGAGTCCCCTGCCGCTGGGCGGTCGCGCCGTCTATCTCGCCGACATGGTCCGGCACGCCATCGACCTCTCGACGCGTCTGCGTCCACCGGTGCCGGTCGAGGGCGGTGTGCAGCCGATCATGCTCGGCGGGGTGCTGCTCGCGATCCTCGTGATCGACTTCGTCGCCGTCGGGCTGCGGCGCCCCGCTCTGGCCGGGGCCGGACTGCTGGGCATCTGGTCGGTGATCTTCTGGAACGGTCCCGTCCACCTGTCGGCGTGGGCGGTGGCGCTTCCCACGGCGGGCTTCTGCGTGATGCTGCTCCAGCAGAACCACATGGCACTCAGCCGGTGGGGTCGCGGGTTCGGCCGGCCGTTCCTGACCACCGGCGCGACACTCGGCGCTGTCGCGGTGCTGGCGGCCGTCGTCGTACCGAAGGCGGTCCCGACGACGGATCTCCACCTGCTCAAGATCGGCCACGGCAGCGGAACGGGCTCCGGCCTGACGGTCGACAACCCGATGACGAGCATGCGCAAGGAGCTCATCCAGGGGCCGGACGACGACCTGCTGACCGTCACGACGAAGGACCCGCATCCCGAGTATCTTCGCGTCGCCGTCCTCACCAACTTCCGCAACGACCAGTGGACCCCCGGCGAGCGGAGCGTCCCCGCCACGAATGTGGCCGGTGAGGACCTGCCCCTCACGGGCGTCGGCAGCTCGGTCGGTCGGACGACGTACACCTATGACGTCACGGCGACGCGTGACTTCGACTCACGCTGGCTCCCCACCCAGTCGCCGATCACCGCCCTCCAGGTCGACGGCAACTGGCGCTACGACGTCAGCACCATGGACTTCCTGGCCGGAGACAAGGGTCTCACCACCAGCGGTAGGTCCTGGTCGATGAGCGGCGTCCAGTTGGACCTCACCTCCGACCTGATGTCGTCGGTGCTCACGAACAGCTGGGCCGGCGTGAAGTTCCAGGAGCTGCCCGACGACTTCCCCTCGAGCGTCGAGAACCTCGCGACCCAGGTCACCGCCGGCGCACAGACGCCGTTCGCCAAGGCCGTCACGCTGCAGAACTGGTTCCGCTCCACCGGCGGCTTCGTCTACGACACCTCCACCGACCTCGGCGACGGCACCGACGACCTCTCCGACTTCCTCTTCCGCTCCAAGGCCGGCTTCTGCCAGCAGTTCTCGGCGGCCATGGCGGCGATGGCGCGCTCGCTCGGCATCCCCGCGCGCGTCGCCGTCGGATTCCTGCGGCCGGAGCAGACCGGCGACGACACCTGGGTCTACTCCGCCCACGACCTGCACGCGTGGCCGGAGCTCTACTTCCAAGGGGCCGGCTGGGTGCGTTTCGAGCCGACGCCGTCCGTGCGCGCACCCGAGGTGCCGAGCTACACCGAGAAGGTCTCCGAGCAGGTCCCGGCGCCGTCCGTCCCCGCCTCCCCCACCGCTGAGCCCACGAAGACGCCCGCCGCCCCGCCGGCCGAGAAGCCGATCGACGAGACGCCGACCGCGACCACTCCGGCTGACTCGCATCGAACCCTGTTCGTGTCACTCGGGCTCGGGCTGCTCGTCATCCTGCTCCTCGTCCTTCCCGCCTCGCTCCGGCGGCTCCGCCGACGCCGCAGGCTCGCCCGCTCGACACCCGAGGACCTCTGGGCGGAGCTGCGTGACACGGCCGTCGACCTCGGTGCGGTCTGGCCCGAGGAGGCATCCGTACGCAGACAGGCCGCCGCCGTGCGCGTGTCCGGCGACGCGGGTCAGGCACTCGGGCGGCTCGTCACCGTGCTGGAGGAGTCGCGTTACGCCCCGCAGGCCGGCAGGGCGTCGGGCAGTGCCGAGCTCGAGGCCGTCCGGTCAGCACTGTGGGAGAACGCCGGCCCGCGCGCCAAGCGCAGGGCGCGCGCACTGCCGCCGTCGCTGTTCCGATAGTGGCCGGGGTCAGAAGTCGCGGCGGCGTTTCTCCCAGCGGAGCTCCATCCGCTGCATGAAGGTGCCGGAGCGCTTCTGGCGCTTGACCCGGCTGGTCCTGCCGCCGTCGAAGACGGTGAAGCCGTGACTGGCGTGGGGGGCAGTGTCATGCGCGAGGGGCAGCTTGGCGCGGAGGGCGGCCAGGCCGAACGTGGCGGCGCCGAGCATGACGACGAAGCCGAGCACACTGACGATCGGGAGCTGGGTAATCACGCCGGTCATCAGCAGGCCGATACCGACCACGAAGACGACGCCGGCGAGGATGGCGCGACGCTGCGCGGCACGACGGAGGTTGGTCCCACGGAGCGTGGAGGCGAACTTCGGGTCCTCCTGAAGGAGGGCGCGCTCCATCTGCTCGAGCAGTCGCAGCTCCTCTTCCGAGAGTGGCACCGATTCCTCCCACGGTCTTCAGCGGTGAACAGGGCCAGTGTAGGCAGGCCTCTGGGAAGACGGTAGGGAGATGGTCGATTTCCCGTCACACGGCGTCGCGGACCTCGGCGACGAACGGGTGGTGGGCGGTCAGGCCGAGGGCCTCCTCCACGACGGCGAGGAACCGGTCCGCGGCCGCCAGGAGCTCGTCGGCCTCGGTGGGGGTGACCGCGGTGACGGAGCCGGCTTCGGCCGCCGCCCGCTTGGCCGCGCCGGAGGAGAAGTAGGTGGCCCAGTCGGCCAGCTCGGGTGAGGTGTCGGAGAGCAGCACCCAAGCGTTGCGCTTGCGCCGGTTGACGGGACCCGGCTTGGCGCGGGCCGCCAGCCAGGCTGCCGCGGAGCGGAGTGCGGACATGTGGGCCGCGGCGAAGCGGCCCCCAGCGTCGTCCCTGTCGAGTGCCTCGGCGAGGGACTCGGCGGCGCGCTCGAGGTAGACGTGGGTCGTCGCAGGGAGGAAAGCCGGTGCGGTCATGTCTCCCAGTGAAGAGGGGACCACCGACATTTCCAGCGACGTCTACTCGAGCGGGTCCTCGATGTTCGCGTGGATGTAGGCCGACGTCGCCGGATGCCACAGCGGCACCATCAGGGCGACGAACATGACCATCAGCACGATGGTGCAGACCGAGAAGAGGGCCGGCTGCCCCACCCGGAAGCCGGCGAAGCTCGCCACCGCGGTGAAGAAGAGCAGCAGGGTGATGCCGATCCGTGCCCATTCGAAGCCGTTGCGCAGGAACACGGCCAGCACACAGACGAGCGTCGCCAGGACGACGTACTCCGTGATCCCGACCGGGATGAAGCGCGGTGGCGTGATGGAGCCGTCCTTCACCGCCTGCAGGCCACGCTGGGCGAGCACCTCCCGGACTGCAGGGTTGCCCTGGGCCCAGACGCGGATCAGGTCGTCGTGCCGGATGACGACCAGGGCGACGGTGATGCCGCCGGCGATCACCATGGCGATCACGAGGCGGAGCGCGATCACCAGCGAGCGCGGTGGCGCGTCGGGGTCGATCGCGTCGGTCGAGAGGGCGTTGTCGTTCAGCATGGCGGACCCACCCTAGCTCCGTCCCGGCTCGTCCATGATGCAGCTATGGAAACCCTCGCGCTGACCTTCTCGACCGGCTGGGCCAGCGGCATCAACGCCTACCTCGTCGTGCTCGTGCTCGGCATCGCCGACCGCGTCGGAGACCTGGACCGGATCCCGGACGTGCTCGGCTCCTGGCCGGTGCTGGCGGCTGCCGGCGGGATGTACGCGCTGGAGTTCGTGACCGACAAGATCCCGTACGTCGACTCGACCTGGGACGCCATCTCGACCGTCATCCGCCCGACCGTGGGTGCGGTCATCGGCGTGCTGCTCGCCGGTGAGGCCGACTCGCTCAACGAGGCTGTCGGGGGTGTGACCGGCGGGCTGACCGCCTTCCTCGCCCATCTGGCGAAGTCCGGCGGGCGGCTGGCGATCAACGCCTCACCCGAGCCGTTCAGCAACATCGGCGCCAGTCTCACCGAGGACCTGTCGGTGCTGGGTGTCGGGCTGCTCGCACTGCAGCATCCGCAGATCGCGGCGTCGATCGCCGCCGTGCTGCTGATCCTCGGCCTGCTGTTGGCCTACGTCCTGGGCAGCATGGTCCGGCGCGGATGGCGTCGCTGGAAGAGGAGGCCTGTCTGAGTAGGGTTGCCGCCCGTGGCACGGGTGGTGGTGGTCGGCGGCGGCTTCGGCGGTCTCGCCTCGGCCGCGCGCCTGGCCAAGCTCGGTCACGAGGTCACGGTCGTCTCCCCTGATCTCGGCGGCGCCCTGGTGCCCTTCGAGGACGCCGAGTCGCCGGGGTTCTCGTGGGACGTCGCCTCCTCGACCCTGCTGCCCGCCGTCACGCGCGACCTCTTCCGCAAGTCGGGCCGCCCGCTGGAGCGTGAGCTGGAGCTCGAACACGTCGAGGTGGTCCGCGAGCACCACTGGCGCGACGGCACGGTGCTGCGGGTCCGCGGTGCCTCGCGGGCGGCCCAGCTCGAGGAGCTCGGTCAGGCGTGGGTGCACCACGTCGAGTCGTACGCCGACGTCTGGGAGCTCACCCGACAGCACCTCTTCGAATCCCGTTCGGCCGAGCTGCCGCGCGAGGTCGACCGCATGCTGCGTTCACGCGAGATGCTGCGCAGCCGGCTGCGCGGCGACTTCCGCGACAAGCGCCTGCGCGAGGTGGCCGCACTCCCCTTCGAGGTGGCCGGCCACAACGTGCGGGACGTGCCGGCGTGGGCCGGCCTCACCGCCTACCTCGAGCAGCGGTTCGGCGCCTGGCGACCGGTCGGCGGGATGGCCGCGCTGCGCGAGGTGCTCATCGACCGGCTCGAGACCCGCCGCGTCTCGGTCGTGAGTGCGATGGCGACCGATGTCGTGGTCGAGGGTGGCCGGGCCGTCGGCGTACGGACGACGGAGGGGGACGTCGACGCGGACGTCGTCGTCGTGGCGATCGATCCCCGGTCGCTTCCCGCCCTGGAGCCGCTGACCACGTCCACGATGCCGGTGATGCCGCCGACCATCGTCCACCTCGGCCTCGTCGGCGACCTGCCCGAGATCACGACCGACGTCGTGCTGCACGGTGAGCCGCTCGTGGTCGTGCGGCCCGGAGGCCGAGCCCCCGACGGAGCCACGGCCTGGACGCTCCTGGTCCGCGGCCAGATCCTCGAGGACATCGACCTCGTGCTGTGGCGCCACGGGATCAAGATCAAGCCGGAACAGATCGTCGCCGAGCACCGCCGCTCCCCCGCCCAACTCGTCGGTCAGTGGCACGGCTCGCCGAGTGGTGTGGTCTGGGGCGGACGCACGACGACCTTCCAGCGCGTCGGCCCCAGGACGCCGATCCCGAACGTGTACGCCGCCGGCGCCGCGTCGGTCAGCGGTGACGGCCTGCCCTTCGTGGGGCTCTCCGCCGCCCTCGTCGCAGCCGCGATCGGCGCGGCCTGAGATCAGACTGGCGCGGAGATCTTGAGCTGCTCGAAGATCTCGAGCGTCGCCTTGGAGCGGTTGAGCGTGTAGAAGTGCAGGCCCGGGGCGCCGCCGGCCAGGAGCTCCTCGCAGAGCTCGGCGGCGAGCGCGATGCCCTCGGCACGGACGGCGGCGGGGTCGTCGGACTTCGCCTCGATCCGGGCGACGATCTCGTCGGGCACGGACGTGCCGATCAGCTCGCCCTGGCGGCGGATGGCGGCGAGGTTCAGGATCGGCATGATGCCCGGGAGGATCGGGATGTCGACGCCGCGGGCGCGGATCCGCTCGACGAGGCCGAAGTAGTCCGAGGCCCGGAAGAACATCTGGGTGACGGCGAACTCGGCGCCCGCCCTGGCCTTCGCGACGAGCACGTCTGCGTCGTGGTCGAGCGACTCGGCGGTGGGGTGACCCTCGGGGAAGGCGGCGACACCGACCCGGAAGTCACCGCGACGGTGGGCGAGGTCGACCAGCTCGATGGCGTGGGTGAAGCCACCCTCGGTCGGGGTCCACTCGGCGCGCGGGCCCTCGGCAGGGTCTCCACGGAGCACCATCACGTGGTGGACGCCCTCGCTCGCGTAGGTGTCGAGGATGCCGACCAGCTCGTCCTGGGTGTGACCGACGCAGGTCAAGTGCGCGACGGGAAGGAGCGAGGTCTCGCGGGCGATCCGTCCGGTGATGCCGACCGTCTTGTCACGGGTGGCCCCGCCGGCGCCGTACGTCACGGAGACGAACGTGGGGCGATAGGACTCGAGCGCGCGGATGGCGTCCCAGAGCTGCGCCTCGCCCGCCTCGTCCTTCGGCGGGAAGAACTCGAAGGAGAACGAGCGGTCGCCTGCCGCGATCCGCTCGGCCAGTGACTGTCCTCGACCCGTCGTCATGCCGGTCAGTGTAGGGAGCCTAGGCTCCGGACGTGACTTCATCGGACACGGCGTGGGACGACGACGCCTTCCGCGCGCGGGTCCAGGCCGAGCTCGACACGTTCCTCGGCCGCCAGGTCCCGCTGCTCGCTCCGCTGGGTGATGACGCCACACGCCTCCTCGAGCAGGCACGGGTGAGTGTCGCCGGCGGCAAGCGGTTCCGTGCCGCCTTCTGTTACTGGGGTTTCCGCGCACTCGGCTTCCCTCCGGACGAGGCCGCGCTGGTGCGTGCCTGTGCCTCGCTCGAGCTGTTGCATGCCTCCGCGCTCGTCCATGACGACTACATGGACGGGTCCGACACGCGTCGCGGGCGGCCGTCGACACACGTCCATTTCGCCGCGGAGCATGCCTCCGCCGGCTGGAGCGGTCCGGCGACGACGTACGGCGCCGCGGCGGCCATCCTGCTGGGCGACCTGCTCCTCTCCTGGGCCGACGAGCTGCTGCGCCGCTCCGGTTTCGGGTGGGACGTGCTCGGCCCGGCGATGGAGGTCTTCGACGCCTGCCGCACCGAGGTGATCGCCGGTCAGTTCCTCGACGTGTCGGTGCAGGCGCGTGCCTCGGCGGACGTCGAGACCGCGATGACGGTGCTGCGCTACAAGTCGGCGAAGTACTCGATCGAACGGCCGCTGCACCTCGGCGCCGCACTGGCCGGCGCCTCCGCTGCCCACCTCTCGGCGCATACCGAGTTCGGACTACCGCTGGGCGAGGCGTTCCAGCTGCGTGATGACGTGCTCGGCGTCTTCGGCGACCCGGACGTGACGGGCAAGCCGGCTGGGGACGACCTGGTCGAGGGCAAGCGGACGGTGCTCGTCGCCGAGGCACTGGCCCGGGCCTCCGCCGCCGACGCTGCACTGCTCGACCGCTCGCTCGGCTCGGCTCTCGCCGAGGCTGAGGTGGAGCGGCTTCGCGGGATCATCTCCTCGTCCGGTGCCCTCGACGCGGTCGAGGCGCGAATCAGCGCGCTGACCGATCAGGCGCTCACCGCGCTGCGCTCGTCGGACTTCGAGCCCGACGCGATCGAGGTGCTCACCGCCCTCGCCGACGCCGCCACCCAGCGCTCCGTCTGAGCCGCTCGCGCGTTCAGCTCACAGAGCCATGGCCTGCGCGCGCCGCTTCGTCTCGGCGCCGCGGTTCTCGCGCAGGGCGTCGATCGGCCGGCCGGGCAGGTCGGGCTGTTCGAGGAAGAGCCACGCGATGATCTCGCGGTCGTCGTAGCGACCGTCGTGCAGCATGGTGATCAGGCCCGAGAGGCCCTTGACGATCTCGCCGTTCTGGAAGAAGAGCGCCGGGATGCGGACGCCCTTGCCGCCGGTGACGGGCACGGCCTGAGCGAGCTGGTGCTCGCGGACGAGCGTGCGGACGCTGCCGACGGTCACGCCGAGGAGGTCGGCAGCCTCCGACCACTCGAGCCAGTCCTCGACCAGGGCGGAGAGGTCGTGCTCGGCGAGTGGCAGGGGGCGCGGCGCGCCGTCGGTGTCGCTCATGGCCCGAATCGTACGATGCTCGCTATGCAACAGCCCGACAGTGATCCACTGCTGGGCCGCATCCTCGAGGGCCGCTACCTCCTCACCGCGCGTATCGCGCGCGGCGGCATGGCCGGGGTCTACGAGGCCCACGACCGCCGCCTCGACCGGATCGTCGCGGTCAAGGTCATGCACTCCGGCCTGGGCGACGACAAGGCGTATGCCGCGCGCTTCGTCCGCGAGGCCCGGGCAGCCGCCCGGCTCGATCACCCCAACGTGGTGCAGGTCTTCGACCAGGGGGACGACCACGGCACCCTCTTCCTCGTCATGGAACTGGTTCGCGGGACGACGCTGCGCGACCGCATGACGCCCGGCCAGCCCGCACTCCCGGGGCGGGCCGTCGCGCTGATGGAGCCGGTGCTCGCCGCCCTCGGTGCCGCCCACAAGGCCGACCTCATCCATCGCGACGTCAAGCCTGAGAACGTCCTGCTCGCCGAGGACGGTCGCGTGAAGGTGGCCGACTTCGGCCTGGCGCGTGCCGTCACCGCCGCCACCCAGCACACGTCGACCGGGGTCCTGATCGGGACCGTCTCCTACATCGCACCCGAGATCGTCACCGACGGCCGCGCCGACAAGCGCAGCGACGTCTACTCGGCCGGCGTGATGCTCTACGAGCTCCTCACCGGCCGGAAGCCGCACGAAGGCGAGTCGCCGATCCAGGTGGCCTACAAGCACGTCCACGAGGACGTGCCGCCACCCTCGGCGCTCGTCCCCTCCCTCCCCCCGTACGTCGACGCGCTGGTCGCCCGCGCCACCGCCCGCGATCCGGATCTCCGACCGACCGACGCGGGCGTGATGCTCCGCCATCTCCAGCGCGTCTCCCAGGCGCTCGCCGCCGGTGTCACGGAGGACGTCGAGCTGACCACGGACCTGGCCCCACCACGTCGGCCGGTGCACGAGGCCACCGCCGTGGAGGCGTTGCCTGACGCCGAGGCGACGGCGGTCCGACCGCGCAGCCGAGGCACCGTCGAGGTCAGCCGGCCCACGCCGGTGCCGGTCGCCGCCCCGCCCGAGGAGCCCCGCAAGCGTCGCCGCGGCCCGTTCGCCGTACTCCTCGCCGTGCTCCTCGTCGCCGTCGTGGGTGGTGGTGCCTGGTGGTTCGGCTTCGCGCGGTACACGACCACCCCCGGCGTGCTCGGCCTCTCGCAGAGCGCCGCGGTCGCCAGGCTGGAGAAGGCAGGTCTCAAGGTCGAGGTCGCTGCGCCTGACTGGTCCAACGCCACCGCGGCAGGGCTCGTGATGCGCACCGACCCAGGCGGTGGTGATCGCGTGCTGGACCACGGCACCGTGACGATCACCTTGTCCAAGGGCCCGGAGGTCTACAAGCTTCCCGACCTCGCCGGGAAGACACTCGACGAGGCCCAGGACGCCATCACCGGCCTCGAGATGAGCTTCGGCAAGGCCGTCGACACGTGGTCGGAGACGGTCCCCAGCGGCCAGGTGATCCGCACGGATCCGAAGGCCGGCACCGAACTGCCGCCCGGCAGCAACGTCGATGTCTGGGTGAGCAGGGGCCGCCAGCCGATCACCGTGACGAGCTGGGTCGGCAAGGATGCCGACCAGGCCAAGAAGGCACTGACGAAGGCCGGGCTCAAGGTCGACACGACGAGCCGCTACGACGACTCCGTCGCCAAGGGCCTCGTGATGACGCAGAGTCCCGACACCGGCACGCTCTACAAGGGCGACACAGTGTCGCTGCTGGTCTCCAAGGGCCCCGAGCTCGTCGAGGTGCCTCACGGCCTGCGCGCCATGGGCGTCAAGGACGCCACCGAGAAGCTCGAGGCCCTGGGCTTCAAGGTCGTGACCCAGCAGAGCGACCACTACCTCGGACTCGGCTATGTCTGGGACTGGACGCCCAACGCCGGCGAGAAGATCCCGAAGGGCTCGACGATCACGCTCTACCTCGTCTGAGCCGATAATCTGCGCGGACCATGCGCAACCCCATCGGCACCCATCTCAAGGTCGGCAAAGGCCTCGTCAAGGGAGCGCTGGCCGACGCCGACGCCTTCGGCGCAGAGACGCTCCAGATCTTCGTCGGCAACCCGCGCGGCTGGGCGCTGAGCGCCGGGAAGCCGGAGGAGGACAAGGCCTTCCGCCTCGAGCTCGAGCGCCGCGACATGCGTGCGTTCGTGCACGCGCCGTACCTGGTCAACCTCGGATCACCGACCTCGGCGACGTACGAGAAGAGCGCACTCGTGATGGCGCACAACCTCAAGCGGGCCGCGGACATCGGCGCCGACGGGGTCGTCATGCACACCGGCTCCTTCGTGTCGCAGACGACCGATGCCGATGAGGCGGCGGCGCTCTTCGCCGTGGCGATGACGCAGGTGCGTGAGGCCCTCCTGCCGATCCTCGACACCCTCGGGGAGTTCAGCCCGTGGCTGCTGCTCGAGCCCACCGCCGGACAGGGCCGCTCGCTGTGCGGTGTCGTCGACGACCTCGAGACCTATCTCGGCGCGCTCGACCTGCACCCGAAGGCAGGCATCTGCCTGGACACCTGCCACGTCTTCGCCGCCGGCGATCCGCTCGACGAGGAGGGCGGTGCGACGGCGACCCTCGACCGGCTCGTCGAGATCGGCGGGCCGGAGCGCCTGCGGCTGATCCACGCCAACGACTCCAAGGACGTCCGCGGCGCCAACCTGGACCGGCACGAGAAGATCGGCCACGGCCACATCGGGCTCGGCGCCTTCCGCGAGCTGTTCGCACATCCGGCGACCGAGGGCGTGCCGTTCATCCTCGAGACGCCCGGTTCGGCCGAGGGTGAGCCGGCGGACTTCGAGGCGCTCAGGACGCTTCGTGCCGAGGTCGCCGCTGGGCCGCGCGCGTGAAGCGCGGTGCCCTGCTCCCCACGCTCGCGCTCCTCATCGTCACCGCCAGCTGGGGCTCGACGTTCCCGCTGACGAAGGACCTCGTCACGCGCGTGCCCGTCGCTGACTACCTCAGTGTGCGGTTCGTCGTCGCCGGAGTCGTCCTGTGTGCGATCGCGCCGGGCGCCGTACGTCGCCTCCCCCGTCCCCTCCTGCTGCAGTCGGTCCTGCTCGGGGTCGTCTACGGCCTGGGCCAGATCGTCCAGACCGTCGGCCTGCAGCACACCTCGGCCACGGTGTCCGGCTTCCTCACCGGCCTCTACGTGGTACTCACTCCCGTCCTGGCCTGGCTGATCCTGCGGCAGTGGATCGGCACGGTGACCTGGATCGCCGTCGCCCTCGCTGCGGTCGGGCTCGGCGTGCTGTCGCTGAACGGCTTCTCGATCGGCTTCGGCGAGGGCCTCACCGTCCTCTCGGCCGTCCTCTACGCGCTGCACATCGTCGGCCTCGGCCGTTGGAGCGAACCGGAGCACGCGATCGGCGTCTCGGCGGTGCAGCTGGTTGTGATCGGCCTGCTCTGCCTGGCCTGCGCCGTCCCGGGCGGAGTGACGCTGCCCTCCCGCGGCGTGGATTGGGCGGCACTGATCTACATGGCCATCGTGGCCGGCCTGATCGGCATGCTGGGCCAGACCTGGGCGCAGGCCCATCTGCCGGCCACGCGGGCCGCGATCATCATGTCGATGGAGCCGGTCTTCGCGGCGATCTTCGGCGTCGGCTTCGGTGGCGACTCCGTCACCCTGCGGATGGGCATCGGCTGTGTCATCGTCCTGGTCGCGATGCTGCTCGCCGAGATGGGGCCGCGGCAGCACCCCGAGGTGGAGCAGCCGCACCTCGCGGTCTGACCAGCTACGCTCCCCGCGCCGCTGCTCGCCTACCCTTCTGAGCGTGCCCCGGATCTCAGTGACGGAAGTGAGCTCGCCCGATGAGCTCGACCTCGTCATGGAGATCTGGGCGGCGGCCAACCAGACCCGTCGCCGCCCCGCCGGCCCCCTGCGCACGGAACGCGTGCGGGAGAAGGTCGCCGAGGGACAGCTCGTCCTGCTCGCCCACTACGGCGACAGGCCGGCCGGCATGGCGCTCGCCGAGACGTTCCACGACGGCGAGTACGCCGACCCCGACACCGGCCACATCTCGATGATCTCCGTGGACCCCGCGATCTGGGGCTCCGGCGTCGGCGGCCGGCTCATCCGCCATCTGCAGCAGCGCTGGTCGCGACTGTCGGTCTGGGTGCGGCCCGACAACCGCCGGGCCGAACGCCTCTACCTCGCCTGCGGCTTCGTCGACGTCGACAACGTCAGCCACCTCCAGGACGGCGAGGAGATCCGCCAGCTCGTATGGCAGCGCCCGACCAAAGCGTCACCGTGACCTTCCGCGGTGTGGGTGACCCTTCGCAACCGTCACCTACAGCGCAGAGCATCACGGTGACCTTTGGCGCGGCGACCTCAGAGCTTCGCGAGGATCGCGGCGGCTTCGTCGGCGTCGGTGTCGCTGACGTCGAGGTGAGTGACGAGGCGGACGGTCCGAGGGCCGACTGCGCTGATCCGCACACCGGCCTCGGCCGCGCGGGCGACGAAGCCCGGGGCGTCCTCGCGCTCGGCGACGACGATGTTCGTCTGGACCGTGGCGGGATCGACGCCAACGGCTTCGGCCAGCAGCGCGGCGTGGGCGTGGTCCTCGGCCAGGCGGTCGAGGTGATTGTCCAGTGCATGCAGGCCGGCCGCCGCGAGGATGCCGACCTGGCGCATGCCGCCGCCCATCCGCTTGCGCCAGACACGCGTCTCGGCCATCGCGTCGTTCGACCCGACGACGAGCGAGCCCACCGGTGCACCGAGCCCCTTGGACAGGCAGACGGCGAGGACGTCGGCGATGTCGCCGTACGACGACAGGGGCGTGCCCGTCGCGACGTGGGCGTTCCAGAGGCGGGCGCCGTCCATGTGGACCCCGATGCCCATCGCGTCCGCGAAGGTCCGCAACTCCTGGAGGTCGGCGAGCGGCGTGATCGTCCCGCCACCGAAGTTGTGTGTGTTCTCCACGGAGACGGCGCGGGTCGGGACGAAGTAGACGCCCATGTCGGGGGCGAACATCCGGCGGATCGCCTCCATGTCGACGCCTCCGGTCGGGTGCCACCACGTGCGCATGGTCAGGCCGGTGAAGGCACCGTGCGCACCCAGCTCGGCTCGGGCGATGTGGGCGAGTGACTCGCACAACACCTCCTGGCCGACGCCGACGAGCGTGCGCACCGCCAGCACGTTGGCCATGGATCCGGTCGGTGTGAAGACCGCGTCCTCCTTGCCGAACAGCTCTGCGACCCTCGACTCCAGAGCCCGGACCGTCGGGTCCTCGCCGTAGACGTCGTCCCCCACCTCGGCGCGGGCCATGGCGGCCCGCATCGCCTCGGTCGGTCTGGTGAGGGTGTCAGAACGCAGATCGATCATGCTTTGCGCAGCATGTCCGCCACGAGGAACGCCATCTCCAACGACTGCACCCGGTTGAGGCGCGGGTCGCAGACCGACTCGTAACGCGTGGCCAGGTCGGCGTCGGAGAGCTGCTCGCCGCCGCCGACGCACTCGGTGACGTTGTCACCGGTGAGCTCGACGTGCAGACCGCCGGGCCAGGTGCCGAGTGAGCGGTGCACGTCGAAGAAGCCCTGGACCTCGTCGAGCACGTCGTCGAAGGAGCGGGTCTTGTAGCCCGACGAGGCCTCGAACGTGTTGCCGTGCATCGGGTCGGTGATCCAGGCGACCTGGAGCCCCTCAGCCGTGACCTTCTCGATGATCGGCGGGAGTCCGTCGCGGATCTTGGAGGCACCGAAGCGGGTGATGAAGGTCAGGCGGCCGGGGCTGTTGGCCGGGTTGAGCTTCGAGGCCAGCGCGATGGCGTCGTCGGGCGACGTGGTCGGGCCGAGCTTCACGCCGATCGGGTTCTTGATCCGCGAGAGCAGCTCCACATGGGCACCGGACAGCTGGCGGGTGCGCTCCCCGATCCAGACGAAGTGACCGGAGACGTCGTACGGCTCCTCGGTCCGGGAGTCGATCCGCGTCAGCGCGTGCTCGTACTCCAGCACGAGGGCCTCGTGCGAGGAGGCGAAGTCGGCGCGGTGGAACTCGTCGGCGTCGGCCACGCCGATCGCCTGCATGAAGGCCATCGCGCGGTCGATCTCGCCGGCCAGCGCCTCGTAGCGCGAGGCGAACGGGCTGTCCTTGATGAAGTCCTGGTTCCAGGTGTGGACCTGGCGGAGGTCGGCGTACCCACCGGTGACGAAGGCGCGCGCGAGGTTCAGCGTCGAGGCCGAGGCGTGGTAGACGTCGAGGAGTCGCTGCGGGTCGGGCATGCGCGACTCGGGAGTGAAGTCGAAGCCGTTGACGGCGTCGCCGCGGTACGCCGGCAGGGTGACGGGTCCCTCGGGGCCGACCCTGGTCTCGGTGTCCTTGGAGCGCGGCTTCGCGTACTGCCCCGCGAGTCGCCCGATCTTCACCACCGGCACCGAGGAGGCGTAGGTCAGGACGACGGCCATCTGCAGCAGGACGCGCAGCTTGGCGCGGACGTTGTCGGCGGTCGCACCCTCGAGCGTCTCGGCGCAGTCGCCGCCCTGCAGGATGAAGGCCTCGCCGCGGGTGACGGCCGCGATCTTGTCCGTGAGCTCGTCACACTCGCCCGCAAAGACCAGCGGCGGCACCGAGCGCAGCTTACCGACGACCTTGGCGAGGGCGTCGGGATCGGGGTAGTTCGGCTGCTGGGCGGCACCGAGGGCGTGCAGCTCCTCGAGGCTGGGGATCGTACTCACCGGTCAAGGGTACGGTGAAGCGCGTGAGTGCGCGCACCGTGACCGTCATCCGGGCCCATGAACTGGGCGATCCCGAGGTCATGAAGCCGGAGACCGACGAGCTCGGCGACCCGGCTCCCGACGAGGTCCAAGTCGAGACCCGCGCGATCGGAGTCAACCCGATCGACCTCAAACAGCGCAGCGGGTTCAAGTACTCCGAGCCGGCTCCCCTGCCCTTCACACCGGGCCAGGAGGTGGCCGGCGTCGTCACCGCCGTCGGCGACCTGGTGACCGAGTTCGTGGCGGGTGATGAGGTGTTGGCCTTCCGAGTGAAGGGCGGCTACGCGACCGCACTCAACGTGCCTGCCTCGGACGTCTTCGGCAAGCCCGCGACCCTCTCCTGGGAGGAGGCGGGCGGTCTGCTGCTCGTCGGCGTCACCGCCGTCCACGCGCTGGAGAAGGTCGGAGTCGGCGACGGTGACCGGGTCCTCGTCCACGGCGCCTCGGGCAGCGTGGGGCAGCTGCTCATCCAGCTCGCCAACGCCCGCGGCGCCACCGTGGTCGGCACCGCATCACCACGCAACCACGATCTGCTGTCGCAGTTGGGCGCGACGCCGATCCCGTACGGCGACGGCCTGCTCGAGCGCGCGAGCGAAGTCGGTCCCTTCGACGCGGCCATCGACCTCGCGGGCACGGCCGAGGCGTTCGACGTCTCGCTCGCGCTCGTGGCCGACAAGGACCGGATCACGACGATCATCGGCGGGCCGCACGCCGAGGAGGCCGGCGTCCAGAAGATCGGTGGCGGTCCGGGTTCCGATCTCGGCGTGGAGCTGCGCAACGCCGCCCGCGCCGACCTCGTCGCCCTTGCCGGCGAGGGCCGACTGCAGGTGCCGATCGTGAAGACCTTCCCGCTCACGGAGGCCGTCGAGGCGCACCGCTTCGTCGGCGAGGGCCACGCCGCCGGCAAGGTCATCCTCCTGCCCTGACCGCCCACTAAGGTCGGGCGCATGAGCGTGCTCGCGATCGATGCCGGTACCACCGGCATGACTGCACTGATCGTCGACGAGACCGGCCGGATCGCCGCTCGGGGTTACCAGGAGTTCCCGCAGCACTTCCCTCAGCCGGGCTGGGTGGAGCACTCGCCCGAGGAGATCTGGGCCGCGACCCTCGCGGCCGTCACCGCCGCCACCAGGTCCTTCAGCGGCGAGTTGACTGCGTTGGGCATCACCAACCAGCGCGAGACGATCGTGCTCTGGGACCGGGAGACGCTCGGCTCGCCGCGTCGCGCGATCGTCTGGCAGGACCGCCGCACCGCATCGATCTGCGAGCGGCTCAAGGAGGAGGGCCACGAGGAGCGGGTCACCGAGCTCACCGGCCTGCGCCTCGACCCCTACTTCAGCGGGACCAAGCTGGTCTGGATCCAGGAGAACGAGCCGCACACGTGGGCGCTCGTGGAGTCCGGCCGCTATGCGATCGGCACGATCGACTCCTACCTCATCGCACGCATGACGCGCGGCCTGCACCACGTCACCGACGTCTCCAACGCGAGCCGGACACTGCTCTTCGACCTCGAACGTGGCGACTGGTCCGACGAGCTCTGCGGCCTCTTCGGGGTGCCGCGCGACGCCCTGCCCGACCTCGTCCCGAACTGGGGCGCCGACATCACGACCGACCCGCGCACCTTCCTGGGACTCACCCTGCCCATCTGTGGCCAGGCCGGTGACCAGCAGTCGGCCCTCTTCGGCCAAGCGTGCTTCGAGGTCGGTGACTCCAAGTGCACCTACGGGACCGGCTCGTTCATCCTCACCAACACCGGCTCGTCGATCGAGAGGTCCGACGCGGGCCTCCTCTCCACCGCCGCCTGGCGCTCGCCCGAGGGCGAGATGACGTACGCCGTCGAGGGCGCGATCTTCGTGACCGGAGCTGCCGTGCAGTGGCTCCGTGACGGTCTGGGGATCATCGGGTCCGCCGCCGAGACCGAGGCGATCGCCCGGTCCGTCGAGGACTCCGGCGACGTCGTCTTCGTGCCGGCGCTGACCGGTCTGGGGGCGCCGTACTGGGATCCGCATGCGCGCGGCACGATCGTCGGCCTCACCCGCGGCACCACGAAGGCGCATCTCGTCCGGGCCACGCTGGAGGCCATCGCCTTCGAGGTGCGCGACGTGCTCGAGACCATGCCTGCGCTCAGCAACCTGAGGGTCGACGGCGGCGCCGCCGCCAACGACCTGCTCTGCCAACTGCAGGCCGACCAGGTCGGCGTGCCGGTCTCCCGGCCGACCCAGGTCGAGACGACCGGGCTCGGCGCGGCCTTCCTCGCCGGACTGGGCTCAGGCGTGTGGAGCTCGTTCGACGAGATTCGCGAGACCTGGTCGGTCGACCGGACCTTCGACCCGACCCTCGGGCGCGAGCACGCCGATGCGGCCTACGCGAAGTGGCAGGACGCGGTCAGCCGCTCACGCAACTGGGCCTAGCCGACATCCGGCTTACGGCCCCGCGAGGTCCGGCTTCCGGCCCCGCGAGATCCGGGATCAGGCCGCCTTCTGCTCCTTGGACAGCTTCTTCGCCTCAGAGGCGTACATGTCGACGTACTCCTGGTCGGAGAGCTTGAGGATCTCGTACATGATCTCGTCAGTGATGGCGCGGAGGATGAAGCGGTCGTTCTCCATGCCGGCGTAGCGGGAGAAGTCCAGCGGCTTGCCGAAGCGGACGGTCGGCCGGACGATCCGGCCGAAGGCCTTGCCCGGAGGGGCGATCACGTCGGTGCCGATGACGGCGACGGGGATGACCGGCACACCGGTCTCGAGTGCGAGGCGGGCGACGCCGGTACGGCCGCGGTAGAGCTTCCCGTCGTGCGAGCGGGTGCCCTCGGGGTAGATGCCGAAGAGCTCACCCTCCGCCAGCACCTTCTTGGCGGCGATCAGCGCGCCCTCGGCGGCAGAGGCGCCGCCGCGGTCGATCGGCACGTTGCCGGTGCCGCCGAAGAAGAGCTTCTTGAAGCGTCCCTTGATGCCCGGCTCCGTGAAGTACTCGGCCTTCGCGACGAAGCGCACCATCCGCGGCAGGCCGAGCGGCATGAAGAGCCAGTCGGAGTACGACAGGTGGTTGCTCGCGAGGATCGCGGGGCCGCTGGTCGGGACGTGGTCGCTGCCCTGCCAGCGCGGACGGAAGACGAGCTTCAGCCACGGGCCGATGGCCATCCACTTCAACGTTCCGTAGAAGAGTCGCTCGAACACAGGCTGATCCTTGCAGAATGACCCTGTGACCTCCACCCCACCCGTGCTGGACTCTGCCCAGCCGCTGTCCCTCCCCGCCCGCCCCGAGCTCACGGGAGGCGTGCGGATCGGCGTCCTCGTCCAGCACGGCTTCACCGGCTCCCCCGCCTCGATGCGGGAGTGGGGCCAGTTCCTGGCCGATCAGGGGTACGCCGTCGAGGTGCCGCGACTCCCCGGCCACGGCACCACGTGGCAGGACCTCAACACCAAGCGCTGGCCGGACTGGTACGGCGAGGCGAGCCGGGCCTTCGAGAAGCTGGCCGCCGAGAACGACAAGGTCGTGGTCGCCGGGCTGTCGATGGGCGGCGCCCTCGTGCTGCGCCTGGCAGCCGACCATCCCCAGCAGGTGGCCGGCGTCGTGATCGTGAACCCGATCATGAAGACCGACCGCTTCGACGTGAAGCTGCTTCCGGTGCTCAAGCACGTCATCCCGGGCCTCAAGGGCATCGGCAGCGACATCAAGAAGGAGGGCGTCGTCGAGGCGTCCTACACGCACACCCCGCTCAAGGCGATCCACTCGCTCTTCCAGGCGCTCAAGCTCCTGCGCGCCGACCTGCCCAAGGTCACGGCGCCGGTCCTCTACCTCCGGTCGACGATCGACCACGTGGTCGACGGCGCGTCCGAGCCCGCGATCCTCTCCGGCATCAGCTCCACCGACGTCACCGTCGTACGACTGGAGAACAGCTTCCACGTCGCGACGATGGACCACGATGCGGAGCAGATCCACAAGGAGTCCGCGGCGTTCATCGCGCGGGTAGTCTGACTCCATGTCCACGCGCGAGCCCGAGGAGCCGGGCGACTCCGGCGATCGCGTCTCCGAGGACGCCGCGTGGGCCGAGATCGTCGCCCACTACGGCGACCACCCGGAATTCACGGAGCCCACACCCGAGCCGGTCGTGGCACACGTCTTCGATGACGACGTGGACGAGGAGCCTGTCTGGCAGGAGGACAACGACCCGTTCCTCCCGGGCGGCTTCGTCGCACCCGACCCCGGCCCGCTGGGCTGGCACGGCTGGCGCTCGGTCGCCTGGATCGGTGTGCTCGGGTCCCCTGCGCTCGCGCTGATCTGGACACTGGTGGTGCAGCTCACCGGCTGGCACGCGCCGACGCTGCTCGGCTATCTCCTCGGCGCGGCCTTCCTCGGCGGCTTCGGCTACCTGGTCGCGACCATGCCTAAGGAGCGCGACGACCCCTGGGACGACGGCGCGCGGCTCTGACCTCTGCGATCCGCGCGGCCTCGGCCGGATCCAGCGGGGCGAGGAAGCGACGCAGCCGCTCGCGCCGGCGGGCACGCTTGACCAGCTCGCCACGGCGGCGGCGGAACATCGGACGGATCGCCTCGGTGCGCGCCATGTCCGCCGCGCCGATGACGCCGGCGTCATTGAGGAATCGAGCCCGGCGTACGTCGGGAAGGTCGCGGTGTTCGGCACCCACGAGCGAGCTGCCGAACGCCTCGACCGCCGGACCGAGGAGGAGGTCGCCCGCAGCGCTCACGCCGCCGCCGACCACGACGAGCTCGGGGTCGAAGGCGGCGGTGAGGTTGGCCAGTCCGACGCCGAGCCAGCGGCCGATCTCGTCGAAGGCGGCCCGCGCCAGCCGGTCCCCCGACTGGGCGGCCTCCGTGATCATCGGGCCGGTGAGACCCTCGGCGCCGCCCTGCCGGCGGAACTCGCGGACGAGGGCGTTGCCTGAGCAGTACTGCTCCCAACAGCCGCGGCGGCCGCACTCGCACTCACGGCCGTCGGGGACGACCTGCATGTGGCCGAACTCGCCGGCCATGCCGTTGTGCCCACGCATGAGGGTGCCGCCGAGGACGATTCCTCCGCCGATTCCCGTGCCGAGGTTGACCATCACGACATCGGTGTGGCCCCGCGCAACGCCGTAGGAGAACTCGGCTCGGGCGGCACAGTTGGCGTCGTTGTCGAGCGCCACCGGGACGCCCCAGCGGAGCTCGAGCCGGGCACGGGCGGGGTCGAGCCGCCACGGCAGGTGGGGCGCGAACATCACCTTCTCGCCCGCCGCGTCGACGAATCCTGCTGCGGCCAGGCCGACCGCGTCGATGCGGCGGCCGTCGGCGACCTCGAGGACGGCCTCGGTCAGGGCGTCCTCGACCACCTCGACGGGCACGAGCCGACCCGGCGTCGAGCGACGGGCCGTGCGGGCGACGGTGCCGTCGGGGAGGACCTCGGCGGCGAGCACCTTGGTCCCACCGATGTCGACGCCGATCGTGATGCTCATCGAGCTAGCGGTGGCGGGCCAGGTCGGCGGCTCCGATGAGTCCCGCCTCGTTGCCCAGCGTGGCGAGGCGCAGCTCGGCCTCGGGGCGGTGGCCACGACCGGTGAGCTGGCTGCGGAAGGCGGCACGGGTCGGCTCGAGCAGCAGGTCCCCCGCCTCGGAGACTCCGCCACCGAGCACGATCACGTCCGGGTCGAGGACGGCGACGAGCGACGCGATCCCCTCACCGAGCCAGCGCCCGAGCTCGGCGAAGGCGGCGATCGCCGCCTCGTCGCCGGCCTGCGCGGCCTCGGTGACGAGCGGGCCGGTGATCGCCTTGACCGAGCCGCCGGCACGCTCGAGCAGGCCGGGCGCGTGGCCGGCGTCGGCCGCGTCGCGGGCGTAACGGACGAGTGCGGAGCCGCTGGCGTAGGACTCCAGGCAGCCGTGGTTGCCACAGCCGCAGATCAGGCCGCCGGGCACGACGCGCAGGTGGCCGATCTCGGCGGCGACCCCGAAGGCGCCGCGCTGGAGGGCACCGTCCAGGACGATCCCGCCGCCGACACCGGTGCCGACCGTCACCATGAGCGAGCTCTCGACCTCGGCCGCGGCACCGAAGGCGAACTCGCCCCACGCCGCGGCGTTGGCGTCGTTCTCGATGACGACGGGCAGACCGGATGCCTCCTCGATCGGGGTGCGGAGGTTGACGTCTCGCCACGCGATGTTGGGTGCGAACATCACCGTCGAGCGGCCCCGGTCGATGTAACCGGCGGCGCCGACGCCGACCGCCTCGATCTGGTGCCGGCCGGTGAGGTCCTTCACGAGCCCGACGATCGCGGCGGTGATCGCTCCGGCATCCGTGGCCGGGGAGGTGACGCGCACCTGCTCCAGGATCCTGCCGTCGTCGTCGACGACGCCGGCGAGGATCTTCGTCCCGCCGACATCCACTCCCAGGGTCAGACTCATGACTCAGGCCACTCCGTCGTGTCGAGATTGATCTTCTCCACCCCCGGACCGCGGGTGGATGGCGGTGTGGCATGGGATGCAGCGGCGGTGACCAGGCCCGCGAAGGCCTGCATCAGCGAGGCGGCCGCCGTGGCCAGGTGCTCGCGCACCTCAGGACTGATCTCGCGGACGACGTGCACGGTGCGGCAGATCGGGCAGTAGGTGCACTCCGCCGCGCCCGTGGCGAGATGCTCGCTGACGCCGGTGCCGTGATCCTTGGCCCAGCCGCTGAGCGCACCGAGGAGTTTCGCAGCCTCCTCGGCCGCGGACCCGATCGGATCCTGCGGCTCTCCTGGACCTTCCGCGCTCACGACGCCTCCTCGAAACGCACCTGCAGCTCGCCTCCCTCGACCCGGGCCCCGGAGACCCGGAGTCGCGCCAAGCCTGCCGGAAGGGTCAATAGTCTCCGATAGGACCCCACCGTCACGACGAGGTCGTCTCCGTTGCGGGCGAGATCGACCTGCTCCTTGGTCGCGCCAGGCAGGGCGAGGTGGGCGATCGCGCCGGTCGACGTACGCGTGACGGTGAAGGGGCCCTCGCCGGCGGCGGGGGCGAACGGGTCCGTGTCGGCGAGGTCGACGAAGACCTCGCAGGCCAGCGCCTCCAGAGCCTGTACGCCGACGGGCTCGCGCGGCCGGTAGACCGAGCGCCACACGGGCAGCCCGGCGAAGGAGGCCTCGACGTCGGAGAGCACCTGCTGCTGCGCCGCCACCCAGCCCGCACGCCAGTCGTCAGCGCCTTCCGACGGGAAGATCCGGTTGGCCACGACGCCGTCGACGCGGTAGCCGTAGAGCGAGAGCATCGTCCAGGACCGCCGCGCCTCGGCGACGACGACGGTCTCGGGGGTCAGCACGATCCGCACCGAGGCGTCCGGACCGGTGAGCAGGTCGCGCACCTCGAGGAGCTCGTCGTGGAGCCGCTGCATCGCGTCGAAGACGGTGTCGCCCGGCATCGGGACGCCGCCCGACGCCTTGGTCAGCATCGGTCCGAGCAGCTTCACCAGCCTGCGCTGCATCGGGAAGATGCGGGTCATGTACCAGCCCAGTGCTTCGGGCAGGGCGAGGAGTCGGAGCGTCTCGGCGGTCGGGGCGCAGTCGATCACGATGACGTCCCACTCGCCCGAGCGTGCGCGCAGCCGGAGCTCGAGCAGCGCCAGCACCTCTTCGGCGCCGGGGATGACGGTCAGCTCCTCGGCGGCCACCGGGTCCATGCCGGCGACGTCGAGCACGGAGAGCAGATAGCGCTGGATGTCGGCCCAGGACTGCTCGAACCGCAGCTGGGCGTCGACCTGCTCGACGTAGAGGTTCCGGGCGACCTCGGTCGGCTCCGGCCCGACGACGGCGCCGAAGGCGTCACCCAGCGAATGGGCCGCGTCCGTCGAGAGCACGAGGGTGCGCAGGCCCTCGGCAGCCGCGAGTGCCGCGGTCGCCGCGGCGACGGTCGACTTGCCGACGCCGCCCTTGCCCGTGAACAGAAGGATCCGCACGCGTCGCCCCCTCAGGCGAGGGACTCGACGCGGGTCTTGAGCCCCTTGAGCGCAGTCTCGATCAGGATCTTCTCGCCCTTGCGCTTGAGCATCCCGATGATCGGGACGTTGAGGTCGAGCGTGAGGACGTAGGTGACCTCGGTGCGGTTGCTGCCGAGGTCACGCAGGCGGTAGACGCCGTCGAGCGAGCGCAGGAGGGTGGCCTCGACCAGGGTCCAGGAGACCTCGGTCGGGCTCTTCCAGTCGTAGGCCAGCGTGTAGCTGTCCTTGATCGGCGGGACGTCGAGCACGAAGCGCACCCGCTCGGCACGCTCGGGGTGGTCGCCGGAGGTCGCCACGACCTCGGCGGACTTCATCCCCTTGATCCACGCCGGGTAGTGCGGGAAGTCCGCGATCACCTCCATCACAGCGGCCGGTGAGGCGGCGACGATGATCGACGAGCTGGTCTGTTCGGCCACCCGCACCACGCTACCGGATGGGCACCGGGTCCCACGTGGTCCGATGCCGGGACTAATCTGGCTGCGATTACCGGTCGGTAACACCGACCTCCCAACTCCCCAGGGGGCCCCACCGTGCGCGAGTACACCACGCCGCTGACGACCGAGCTGCCGACGACCGGCAACCTGACCGATGACGTCGTCACCAACGCGGCCGAGGCGCCCGACTCGGCTCTGCTCTCGCGGCGCGGTGCCGACGGAGCCTGGGAGGACGTGACCTCGGCCCAGTTCCTCGCCGAGGTGCGGAGCGTGGCGAAGGGCCTGATCGCGGCCGGTGTCGAGGCCGGTGACCGCGTCGCCCTCTTCTCCAAGACCCGGTACGAGTGGACCCTGATGGACTACGCCATCTGGTTCGCCGGTGCCATCACCGTGCCGATCTACGAGACGTCGTCGGCCGAGCAGGTGCACTGGATCCTCAAGGACTCCGGCGCCCGGGCCGTCATGGCCGAGGGCCCCGACCACCTCGCCCGGATCGCCGAGAGCCACAGCGTCCTGGCCGACCTGCAGCAGGTCTGGTCCTTCGCCGACAACGGCGTCGACGTCCTCACCCGCCTGGGCGGCGACATCTCCGACGACGAGCTCGAGCAGCGCCGTACGGCGGCCACTCCCGAGTCCACGGCGACGCTGATCTACACCTCCGGCACGACCGGTCGGCCCAAGGGCTGCGTGCTGACGCACGGCAACTTCATGTTCGAGCTGGGTGTCGCCGTACACATGCTGGACGACCTCTTCGACGTGAAGGGCCGCTCGACCCTGCTCTTCCTGCCGCTGGCCCACGTCTTCGCCCGGATCATCCAGATCGGGTGCATCAAGTCCCGCACCCGCCTGGGCCACTCCCCCGACGTGAAGAACCTGATCGGCGACCTCGGGGAGTTCAAGCCGACGTTCATCCTCGCCGTGCCGCGCGTCTTCGAGAAGGTCTTCAACACCGCCTCGCAGAACGCGCACGCCGACGGCAAGGGCACCATCTTCGACAAGGCCACGCAGGTGGCCATCTCCTACAGCCGCTCGCTCGAGGGCGGCGGCGCCGGGGGCGTCAAGGGTCTCGGCCTGCGGGCGGCACACGCGGTCTTCGACCGTCTCGTCTACAGCAGGCTCCGCGCGGCGCTGGGCGGGAACTGTGAGTACGCCGTCTCCGGCGGCGCCCCCCTCGGCGAGCGCCTGGGCCACTTCTACCGCGGCATCGGCCTGACGGTGCTCGAGGGCTACGGCCTCACCGAGACCACCGGCGCCCTGACGGTCAACACCCCGGACGCGGTCAAGATCGGCAGTGTCGGTCGCCCGATCGAGGGCACGACCGTCCGTGTCTCCGACGACGGCGAGCTGCTCTTCCAAGGTGGTCAGGTCTTCGACTCCTACTGGAACAACGGCCAGGCGACCTCCGAGGCCAAGGGCGACGGCTGGTTCCACACCGGCGACGTCGGCGAGATCGACAGCGAGGGCTTCGTCCGGATCACCGGCCGTAAGAAGGAGATCCTCGTGACCGCGGGCGGCAAGAACGTCGCCCCGGCCGTCCTCGAGGACCGCCTCCGCGCCCATGCACTGGTCGACCAGTGCCTCGTCGTCGGCGACGGTGAGCCCTTCATCTCCGCCCTTGTCACCTTGGACACCGAGGCCCTGCCGGCCTGGTGTGAGGCGCACGGCAAGACACTCGACCTGGCGACGCTCGTGGAGGACCCTGACGTCGTCGCCGAGGTGCAGAAGGCAGTGGACGACGCCAACAAGGCCGTGTCGAAAGCCGAATCGATCCGCAAGTTCCGCATCCTGCCCGACGCGTGGACCGAGGAGGGCGGTCAGCTGACCCCGAGTCTGAAGCTCAAGCGCAACGTGGTGATGAAGGAGTTCCGCGACCAGGTCGAGGCGCTCTACCACTCCTGAGGCCATACTCTGGGGGACTAGTCATAGCAACCGTTCGGATGATGCCCCCGGGCACCGAAAGTTCCCTAGAGTGCTCGCCATGGAGCGACGCAGGATTCTGGTTGTTGCTGCGGCGCTGGTCGCAGCGCTTGGCGCCGTGTTGGTGTTCCTCTACGTGCGCAGCGCTGACAACCGTGCCGAGGACCAGTACCAGACCACCGAGGTCCTCGTCGCAGCCAGCCAGATCAACCCCGGCGAGACCATCGAGGCAGCGACCGGCGCCGGCAAGATCGTCAAGAAGGCCGTCGCCAACGGCTCGCTCCTCGCCGACTACCAGACCGACACCTCGGCGCTCACCTCCCAGGTCGCGCTGACGACGATCTATCCGGGTGAGCAGATCGTGGCCTCCAAGTTCGGCACCACGGCCGCGCCGGCGAGCGCGCTGCAGATCCCAAAGAACCAGGTCGCGGTCTCGGTCAACCTGACCGATCCGGCCCGCGTCGCCGGATTCGTCAACCCGGGTTCGCAGGTCGGCATCTACATGACCGGCACGGACCCGAAGAGCGGTAAGCCGTTCGCCCAGGTGCTCCTGCCGAGCATCACCGTCATCGGCGTCGGGTCAACGACGCCGGTCTCCACCACGACGACGGACCAGACCACGGGCAACCAGACCACGGAGCAGCTCCCCCGCACGCTGCTGACGCTGGCGGTCTCTCCCGCCGACGCGCAGAAGATCCTCTTCGCCCAAGGCAACGGCGAACTTGCCTTCGCCCTCCTCCCGGCTGACGGCAGCACCTCGATCAAGCCCGGCGCCGAAACCGACTTCGACAACCTCTTCGGCTGACGATAGGGACACTGATGCCAGTTCTCGTCGAGCCCGACCACGACGCCGTCGACGTCCTGCTCCGCGCCCTCCCGGCCGGATCGCAGGGCGTGGGCTCGATGGACCGCGCCCGCGCCTGGCTCAGCCAGCACAGCGACGAGTACGTCGTCGTACTCGGCCCCAACGTCGAGCTGGCCGAGGCGCTCAGCCTCTGCGACACGCTCCGCACGAGCCGGCCGACCGTCAGCGTCGTCCTGGTCCGCGACGAGCTGACCACCGAGGTGCTCAGCTCAGCCATGCAGGCCGGCGCCCGTGACGTCATCCCGAGTGGCTCCCTCGAGGCGGTCAGCTCGGCCGTGGCACGTGCCTACCAGCTCTACACTGCGCTGCGCGGCCCCGGCGGCGCCAACCACGCGGGCAAGATCATCACCGTGTGGTCGCCCAAGGGCGGCGTCGGCAAGACGACGATGTCGGTCAACCTCGGCCTGGCGCTCACGGAGGGTGGCGCCCGCAAGGTCTGCCTGGTCGACCTCGACCTCGCGTTCGGCGACGTCGCGATCACGATGCAGCTGTTTCCCACGCACTCGATCGAGCACGCCATCGGCTCCGAGGGAAGTGTCGATGCTGAGCTGCTCAATGGCCTGCTCACGCGACACCAGGACACGCTGATGATCCTCGCGGCGCCGTCGCACCCGGACGTGCGCGACCGCGTCTCCCCCACCTTGGTCTCGCAGATCATCCGGACCCTCGCGCAGACCTTCGACTACGTCGTGATCGACACCGCCCCGGCCTTCGACGAGCAGACCCTGACGGCGCTCGACGAGACCGACGAGATCGTCATCGTCGCCACGCTGGACGTGCCGACGCTGAAGAACGTCAAGGTGGCGCTGGAAACGCTCGACATGCTCAACATCGCGCCGGACCACCGCCATCTGCTGCTCAACCGTGCCGACGACGAGGTCGGCATCAGCCCGGATCGTGTGGAGGGCATCCTCGGGATGCGCCCCGATGCCCAGGTGGCGACGTCGATCGAGGTGGCCGCGTCCACCAATGCGGGCAACCCGATCGTCGTCAAGAACCCCTACCACCCGTCCAGCACCGCGATCATCCAGATGGCCTCGCTCCTCGCCGGCCAGGACATCACGGCGCCGGCCACCGAGCGGGTCGAGCAGACCACCACCGAATCGACCGGCCTCTTCGGCCGCAGACTCCGCAAGCGCAGGTGAGCTTGATGTCCCTTGCCGATCGCATCGCCGCCGCTCGAACCGAGCCCGCCCCGGTCATTCCGGCCACTCCGTCCGACCCGCCCGCGGCCGACGAGGAGCCCTCCGGCAGCGCGCATCCCCACGCCGCCGCAGTTCCCGCCGACGAGAGTCTCCCGCCCACCGCCGAGGAGGTGGCCGGCAAGCGCCGGGCCGAGGGCCCCGCGGTCACGCCGCCGCCGGCGGCACAGCCCGTCGTGGCGCCGACTCTCACCACCGCCAATGTGCCTGCGGAAGGCAGCCCCCGACGGAGCTTCGGCGGTCAGCAGACCGACCGGATCGAGGCCATCAAGGTCAGCGTGCACGAGCAACTGCTCAAGCAGCTCGGCCCGCAGCTCTACGACTCCGACATGGACGCGCGCGAGCTCGACCACCGGGTGCGTGCGGTGCTGCAGGACGTGCTGTCCACGCAGGAGCGGCCGCTCTCGAGCGCCGACCGCCAGCGCGTCACGCAGGAGATCTCCGACGACATCCTCGGCCTCGGGCCGATCGAGCCCTACCTCCGCGACCCGGAGGTCTCCGAGGTCATGGTCAACGGTGCCAGCGACATCTGGCTCGAGCGCAGGGGCAAGCTCATCCAGGCCGACGCCTACTTCACGGACGAGGCACACCTGCGACGCACCATCGACAAGATCGTCTCCCGCATCGGACGCCGCGTCGACGAGTCCAGCCCGATGGTGGACGCCCGCCTCCACGACGGTTCGCGTGTCAACGCGGTCGTGCCGCCGCTGGCGATCGACGGTTCTGCACTCACGATCCGGAAGTTCGCCGCCGACCCGCTGACGGCCGACGACCTGGAGCGGTTCGGCTCGCTCACGGCAGCCTCGCGCCGCTTCCTCGAGGCCTGTGTGCGCGGCCGGCTCAACGTGATCGTCTCCGGTGGTACCGGCGCCGGAAAGACGACCACGTTGAACGTGCTGTCGTCCTTCATCCCCGGCGACGAGCGGATCGTCACCATCGAGGACGCCGCCGAGCTCCAGCTCAAGCAGGACCACGTGGTCCGGCTCGAGTCCCGTCCGGCCAACATCGAGGGCAAGGGCGCGATCACCATCCGCGACCTGGTGCGGAACTCCCTGCGTATGCGCCCCGACCGCATCATCGTCGGTGAGGTCCGCGACGCCTCAGCACTCGACATGCTGCAGGCGATGAACACCGGCCACGACGGCTCGATCTGCACCCTGCACAGCAACGGTCCCCGGGACACGCTCTCCCGCATGGAGACGATGGTCCTCATGGCCGGCATGGACCTGCCGATGCGGGCGATCCGCGAGCAGATCGCCTCCGCGGTGGACGTGATCGTCCACCAGACCCGACTCAAGGACGGCACCCGCCGGGTCACGCACATCACCGAGGTCGAGCGGATGGAGGGAGACGTCATCACACTCCAGGACATCTTCGTCTTCGACAACAGTGCCGGATTCGACGCCGAGGGCCGCGCCCTCGGTCGACTCAAGGCCACAGGACTCCGGCCGAAGTTCCTCGAGAAGATGGCCGACGCCAATGTTGCGGTCGACCCCCTGCTCTTCGTGGACCGGTGATCAGCATGCAGAACCTCCCCGAGTGGGTGATGTACGTCGCCGTCGCGGCTGTCTTCGTCGGGCTTTTCGGTCTCATCGCAGCCCTGATGCCCCGCGGGCAGCGCGCCGCCTCGCCGGCCGATCGCCTGACGACGTACACGCACACGACCAGCCGGGTCACCGCCGTCAAGGAGAAGTCCAAGGGCGGAGAGACCAGTGAGGTCGCGGCCGCGGCCAAGGACGCCGCCGCCGACCTGCTCAAGCGCAATCAGGGCCTGGAGCAAAGGATCGCGGCTCGACTCGAAGGCGCCGGTTCCGAGCTCAAGCCCGCAGAGTGGCTGCTGCTCCACACCGGCATCGCCCTGATCGCCACGCTCGTCGGGCTTGCGCTCGGCGGAGGCAACCTGATCATCGGCTTCCTCTTCCTCGTCCTCGGCATCGTCGTGCCGTGGGTCTACCTCGGCTTCAAGCAGAACGCGCGCCGCAAGGCGTTCAACCGAGCCCTGCCCGACACTCTGCAGCTCATCTCAGGAGCCCTCTCCGCGGGGCTCTCCTTGCAGCAGTCGCTGGACACCGTGACGAATGACGGGATCGAGCCCGTCGCGAGCGAGTTCCGCCGCATCCTCGTCGAGACCCGGCTCGGTGTCTCCGTGGAGGACGCGATGGAGGGTGTCGCCCAGCGGTACGAGAGCAAGGACTTCAGCTGGGTCGTCATGGCGATCCGGATCCAGCGGCAGGTCGGTGGCAATCTGGCCGAGCTGCTCGACACCGTCGCTGCCACCATGCGTGAGCGTGAGTACCTGCGGCGTCAGGTCAATGCGCTGGCGGCCGAAGGCAAGCTTTCCGCGGTCGTGCTGGGGCTGCTGCCGCCGCTCTTCGTCCTATATCTCTGCTTCACCAACTGGGACTACGTGAGCCCGCTCTTCACCGACCTGCGCGGCAACATCATGCTCGTCGGTGGGACGCTCTGGCTGGGGGTCGGTGTCTTCTGGATGAGCCGTCTGATCAAGGTTGAGGTCTGAGATGGTCATCCTCTTCATCCTGGGCGTCGGTCTCGTGCTCTCAGCCATCGCTCTCGTGGGTATGGCCTTGCGTCCCGCCGAGGAGTCGAATTCGATCAACCGCTCCTTGGCCGTCCTGCGCGCCATGACGGATGCGCCGAAGGAGCTGACCAAGGACCTCGACAAGCCCTTCGCCGATCGTGTGCTCGCACCTTTGCGGGCGCGTTCACTTAAGGTCGGTCGGCGCATCTCCGGCGCCGACTCGGCAGAACGGATCCGAGCCAAGCTCGACCTTGCGGGCAACCCCGCGGGCTGGAGCGTCGACCAAGTCACGGCAAGCAAGGTGCTCGGGGCAGGCGTCGGACTCCTGATCGGCCTCGCCGTCGGTCTGGTGATCGCGGACAGCCTCACCTTCCGGCTGGCGTTCACCATCCTAGGGACGATCGTCGGGTTCTTCGGGCCGAACCTCTACCTCTACCAACTCGCCTATGACCGCTCGAACAAGCTGCAGCGGGACCTTCCCGACGCAATCGACCTGATGACGATCAGCGTTGAGTCGGGACTGGGATTCGACGCCGCGGTCCAGCAGGTTGCCACCAATACCGACGGCCCGCTGGCCGACGAGTTCGGCCGCATGCTGCGAGAGATGCAGCTCGGCATGGGTCGCAGCGAAGCGCTCCGTTCCCTCGGCGATCGCACCAACGTGGATGACATCCGCTCATTCGTCTCTGCCATGGTGCAGGCAGACTCCTTCGGCATCCCCGTCGCGCAGGTTCTCCGGGTCCAGTCCGGCGAAATGCGGACCAAGCGGCGACAGCGCGCGGAGGAGAAGGCCCAGCAGGTTCCCGTCAAGATCACGGTGCCACTGATCTTTTGCATTCTTCCGGCACTTTTTGTGGCCGTAATGGGCCCCGCGGTGATCAATATCCTCGATAACTTTGGATAGTGCCCATCACTGTCTCCGACCGTCTGCCCTATCGGGCAGCCCTGGTGGTGCGCGCCGTAGCGCTCTTGGCCCTTGGCGCACCGGTGCTGTGGGCGCGAGACACTGCCGGAATCTTCGGGCTGATTACCACCGGCATCGTCTGGCTGATGGCCACGGTGCTTGAGTTTCGCGGACGGCTGCCTCTGGTGGCCACCGTGATTGGTGACGCCTTGCTGGTGGGCGCCATCTGCGGCGTCGCTGTCGGCACGGCCCCGATCGTCCTCGGTGGCGTCGCTGTACCACCGTTCACGGCTGCACTCTTTCTCGGCCCTGCGGGCGTCGCACGGGTCCTAGTCTGCGAGGTCGGGACCCTCTTCGCCACCGCATGGCTGGTCAACCGCGACTTCACTGCGGAACAGGGTTACGCGGCCTTCAGCTGGTTCGTCGTCGGTCTCGGCGTCGGCCTGGTCGGTTGCTTTATCTACGCCGTCCTCCAAGAGCGACGCACTCCCCTTGCCCCGTATCACTACGCACAGGGCCTACTACGGCAACTGATCGACCTCTCGGATGGGTTGGAGAGCGGACTCAACGCCATCACCCTCGGCGGTCAACTGCTCTGGTCAGTCCGGGAAAGACTGCCGTCGACTGCGATCGCGCTCTACACGCCGCGTGGGCACGGCCTGACCGCCTTGGTGGGCAAGACCCTGGACGGCAATCTCACCTCTCTCGAGGACGTCGCCCGCCGTGCCTTCGCGTCCGGCCACCGGATCCGTGAGTTCCCCATCGTCGCGCTGCCGCTCCGCGCCGGCAGCGATGTCACCGTCATTCTGGTCGCAGAGCTCACGTCCGGCTTGAAGACGAGCGGACTCATCTCGGATGCCAAGCTCGACGTCCTCATCGAGGAACTGCATCCGCTCATCGTCCAGCTCGACACAGCGCTCCTGTTCGCGGCCTTCCGCGAGCGCGCCAGCACTGAAGAGCGACGTAGGCTCGCGCGTGAGATGCACGATGGCGTCGCTCAGGACATCGCCTCCCTCGGTTATCTGGTCGATGCCATCGCCGGGGACTCGACGGTTGAGCGACAGCAGGATCGGATCGCGATCCTTCGGGAAAGGCTCACGGCGATCGTGGCTGAGGTCCGCCGCTCGCTGGTGAATCTCCGGACGGACATCGGTGAGAGCGAGAGCCTCGGCGCGGCGATCGCCACTCTCGCGCGCAGCCTCTCGGAATCCTCTGGCGTGGCTATCCATGTGACGGCCGACGAGACCACTGACCGGCTTCGTCCGGAGGTGGAGGCCGAGCTCTTCCGGATCGTGCAGGAGTCGATCAACAACGCACTCAAGCACGCCGAGGCGACCGAGATCGAGGTCCACTGCCAGGTCAGGGCCCCAGAAGCGCACATCGTGATCTGTGACAACGGACGCGGCATGGGCGATCCGCGTGACGATTCCTACGGCCTAACTATCATGCGCGAGCGGGCAGCCCTGATCGATGCCACCCTCGAGTTCGGCACGTCGCCCACGGGCGGCGTCCAAGTGTCCGTCATCCTTCACGGGGACGGTGGCAACCTTCCTCCAGAGGTGACCGTTGTGGGATCACCGTTCGAGAGTGAGACGAGAGTGGGCGCATGAACGCTGAAGCGGGCACCGGGACTATACGCGTCCTCCTGGTCGACGACCACGAGTTGATCCGTGACGGGCTGGCCGGCGTCTTCGACCAACAGCCCGACATGGAGGTCGTGAGCCAAGCCACTTCCGTGGCAGAGGCCATGCGCGCGTACGCCGCCAGCTCTCCAGACGTGGTGGTGACCGACCTGCAACTGCCAGACGGAACCGGTCTCGACATTGTCCGCACAGTTCGCAAGTCCAACGAGAGCGTGGGCCTGATCGTCCTCACCATGCACTCGGGAGACGATCAGATCTTCGCTGCGATGGAGGCGGGAGCCTCAGGCTTCGTCGGCAAGGATGCGCCGTCCGGTGAGGTGGTGCGTGCCGCGCGGCATTCGTCGGTCTCGCCCCGATCCTTTGTCTGTGCTGGTCTCGCCCACGCCATGATGCGTCGGGCCACCTCGGAGTCGACTCGGCTCTCCGACAGGGAGCACGAAGTCCTGCTGCTGCTGGCAGACGGCCTGGGTGCCAAGGAGATCGGCGACAAGCTCTACCTGAGCGAGTCGACGGCCAAATCGCATATCGCCAAGATCTACCAGAAACTCGGAGCAGCCAACCGGGCGCAGGCCTTGGTCACAGCGATGCGCATCGGGCTGCTCTCGACCGTACAGCGTCCCTAGTCAGAAATGACTACGTAGCTCGGATCGCTCTCCCGATTACCTCAGACAGGCGAAGGAGCAGGATTTCTGGTGTGGGGCATGGGGCTCCGCGGCACACGGAGCTCAAGCTCTCGGACCTACACCACATTCTTTAGGAGTTCACCATGGTCGACTACCTCCGCATCCTGCTCAACGCCCGCCTCGCCAAGATGGAAGAGCGCGGCGCCTCCGCCGTGGAGTACGGCCTCCTCGTCGCCGGCATTGCCGCCGTCATCGTCGTGATCGTCATGGTCCTCGGTGACAAGGTGAAGGACGCCTTCAACAAGACCTGCGGCGCCATCTCGGCCGGCGCCAGCGCCACCGCCAGCTCGACCTGCAAGTGATGTAGTTGATCGTCATGACCGATTACATTCGCATCCTGCTCAACGCCCGCCTGGCCAAGATGGAAGAGCGCGCGCCTCCGCCGTGGAGTACGGCCTCCTCGTCGCCGGCATTGCCGCCGTCATCGTCGTGATCGTCATGGTCCTCGGTGACAAGGTGAAGGACGCCTTCAACAAGACCTGCGGCGCCATCTCGGCCGGCTCAGCCGGCACGGGCGCCGAGACTTGCAAGTAGGACCCGATGAAGAGCCGTGGCAGCCGTCAGGCTGCCACGGCTCTTCAGCGCTAGCCGGGTCCGGACGGGCGAGCGCCGGGAAGCTGCAAGAGGCGATGGCCCCATCTTCGGACCAAGACCTGCATGCCATATCCGATGGTGCGGGTCATGACGGCGTTGACGTCACCACCCTCCCGCGACTGCCGGTACAACCTCAGCAGCGCAGCTTCGCCGGCATCGCCGGCAAGCTGCATGCACGCCAGCCAGGCCGACTCGTATTCCGCGCCGAAGTGGTCAGACTTCGCATCGAAGTCCTGGCTCTCAGGCAGATGCGACGGAACACCTTCCTTCCGCACCAGCGCTGCAATCTGTCCGGCGCTCTCGGTCAGCGGAACGTTCACGTCGCGCAGCGCAACATAGTCGGCGAAACCCTCGCTCAGCCAGAGCGGCCGAGCGGTGTCGAGCGCCGCTCCGGTGGCCGCATGCGTGGCCTCGTGACTGAGCACAATCTGGGCGCTCCGGTCGTCGAGTCGTCCCATCACTGCCGGGTTCACGAAGACGTGCACCGGGGTGTCCTGCCGCGACGAGCCATCCACCGACGCGGTGATGGCGGCGACTTGGGCATAGCTGCCCACCTCCGCCCCCAGCGCCTGCTCGAGCTCGGTCGCGTCGCTCGGCACTTCGACGACGAGCGGCCCGTTCCACTTCGTGAGGACGCGTCCGACGACCGTCACGGCGCGGTCGGCCCACCGTTCGTAATTGTCGTGGTCGACGCCCTTCGCTGTCACCACGACGATGGACTCCGACCGCGTGGCCGTGGCGCCCTCATCGAGCCACACCGGCACGCGGCCGGGCGCTGACAGGCCAGTGACGGTCACGGCGCCGCCCACCGTCCTGAGTCGCACGGTGACGTCTGCAGAAGCGGGGCTGGGGTCGACGCCGTCGTACTGCCACGTGAGGTGGCCGGCGGCGGTCCAACTGCCGTTGGACTCCATCGCACCGCTCTGCGTGACCAGGGTCGCGGCGACGTGGCTGAGCCTCAGCGCCTCCAGAGCCGGGGACGTAGCGCGCTGGTTGACCCACGCCGCGAAGGAGGCCTGCGCCAGGTCGACGCGTGCCGCGGGGAGCTTCGTCTGCTGTGGTGTCGCGACGTAGGTATCGGGCCGGAGCAGCCACGAGCCGATGACGGCCGCCAGGACGGCGCCGACGAGCCACCACCAACGGCGGGGCCGGAGGGACACCGGTCAGCTCAGAATCAGCCGGGCCGGACGGCGCCGACGTACGGCAAGGAGTGGATGCTCTGCACTCGGACGCCAGCGCCCGGGTTCAGCGCGTTCACCATCAGGCCGTTGCCGATGTACATACCGACGTGGCTGATCGGGTGGTAGAAGAAGACCAGGTCGCCGGGGCGCAGGTCGGACTCGGCGACGTGCGGACCCGAGTTGTACTGCGCAGCCGAGGAGTGCGGCAGCGAGACGCCGGCTGCGGCCCACGCCGCCATAGTGAGGCCGGAGCAGTCATACGCGTTCGGGCCAGCGGCGCCCCAGACGTAGGCGTCGCCGTTCTGGGCGGTCGCGAAAGCGACGGCGGCAGCGGCGCGGCCCTCGGCGGGGATGTCCAGCGGCAGGCGGGCCTCGCCGCGGGAGAGGATCGCCTCCCGCTCCGCCACCTGCAGCTTGCTGAGGAGCTCCTTGGCGTCGGCGAGCTTGGCGTCGATCGACTTCTTGTCAGCGGCGAGCTTCTTCTCGGTCGCAGCGACCTCGGCGGCCCGGCTCTCGGTGGCCTGACGGCGCAGGTCGAGCGCCTTCGCCTGCGTCGCGTAGTCGTCGTACAGACTGGTCTGGAGGTTGTCGAACGCCGACATCGTGGTCAGCTGCCCGACGAACCGCTGCGGGTCATCCGAGAGGACAACCTCGCCGACGGCCGAGAGGTTCGATCCCTCGAGCTGCTGAAGCATCGAGTCGCGGAGCTGGTCCTTGACCGCGGAGAGGGCCTGGTCCTGGCGGCTCTGGTCGGCCTGCAGGCCCTTGAGCTCGGACTGAAGGCTGGCGAGGCGGAGCTTCGCCTGGTTGTAGTCCTCGGTCGCCTGGTCGGCCTGCCGGTAGAGCGCATCCACCTTGGCCTGCACGCTCTTGACGTCCGGCTTGGCGTCGGCAGGGGTCGTGGAGACGAAGCCCAGCGATGCTGCGAGCGTCAGACCCGCCACCGCTGCGACCGCGGAAACGCGAACCTTTGCGAGAAGCACCCGGGCACCCTACCCCAGCATTTCTGCTCATGCAGATTCGATGACCGGACCCGTTTCAGGCCGCACCATCCGCAGCGGAGGAACCAATCCGCCCGAGGCCAGGATGTCCAGAGCGCGCCGTTCATCGTCGTCGAAGGTGAGCTCGGGTGGAGGCCCGAGGAGCACCGTCACCACGCAGTCATCGCAGGCGAGCCCGCGCACCACGCAGGAGTCGCAGTCGATCCGTGTCGTCATGTCGATGACGGTCGCACCGAGCACCGACAAAAGCACTCGTCCCGCGCGTCCACCCGGTTTTGTCGGCGTACGGACCTAACGTCATCGGCATGAGCAGCACGGTCGACGAACGGGCCTCCTCGGTCGGTCGTTGGGAGGCACAACGGGGATTCGACGAGCTCGGGCGGCCGCTGCGTGACCTCACCTTCTGCGTCGTCGACCTCGAGACGACCGGCGGGTCCGCCGAGGCGGGCTCCATGATCACCGAGATCGGGGCGGTGAAGGTCCGCGGTGGTGAGATCCTCGGCGAGTTCCAGACACTGGTAAATCCGAAGAGCGCCATCCCGGCCTTCATCGCGGTCCTCACTGGGATCAGCAACCCGATGGTCGCCGACGCGCCTACGATCGAGTCCGCACTGCCGGCCTTCCTCGAGTTCGCCGCTGGGACGATCCTCGTCGCCCACAACGCGCCCTTCGACGTAGGCTTCCTCAAGCACTTCGCCGCCCGCCAGGACATCACCTGGCCCGACTTCGAGGTGCTCGACACCGCGCGGCTGGCCCGTCGCGTGATCACCCGCGATGACGCGCCCAACTGCAAGCTCTCCTCGCTCGCCCAGCTCTTCCACGCCACGACCACGCCCAACCACCGGGCGCTCTCGGACGCCCGAGCGACGGTCGATGTGCTGCACGGCCTGATGGAGCGACTCGGCGGCCTTGGTGTCCACACATTCGAGGAGCTCCAGACCTTCTCAGGCAAGGTTTCGACGGCGCAGCGCCGCAAACGACACCTGGCCGAGGCACTCCCCCACGCTCCGGGCGTCTACCTCTTCAAGGACTCCGACGACCGCGTCCTCTATGTCGGCACCTCGAGAGACCTCCGGACCCGCGTTCGCACCTACTTCACGGCGTCGGAGACCCGCTCCCGGATGGGCGAGATGGTCAATCTGGCCGAGCGCGTCGAGTCGGTAACCTGCACCACCACCCTCGAGGCCCAGGTCCGTGAGCTGCGCCTGATCGCCCAGCACAAGCCGCGCTACAACCGGCGCTCGCGCTTCCCCGAGCGGGTGACCTTCGTCAAGCTGACGGTCGAGCCGTGGCCGCGGCTCTCGATGGTGAAGAAGGTGCTCGACGACGGTGCCGACTACCTCGGCCCGTTCGGCTCCCGTCGGACCGCCGAGCGCGTCCTCGAAGCACTTCAGGAGGCCTTCCCTATCCGGCAGTGCACCGAGCGCCTCGCCCGCGAGCCGTCCCGCTCCGCGTGCGTGCTGGCCGAGATGGGTCGGTGTCTCTCCCCCTGTGACGGCTCCGCCACCGCCGAGGACTACGCCGCCGTCGTACGCCGGGTGCGGGCTGCCATGCGCTTCGACGCCGATCCGGTCGTCGACCACTTCGCCGAGCGGATGGTGACCCTTGCAGAGGAGGAGCGATTCGAGGAGGCAGGCCTCCACCGCGACCGGCTCGCGACCTTCGTACGGAGCGCTGCCAAGGGCCAGCGTCTGACCGCGCTGACCGGATGCCCCGAGCTGGTGGCGATCCGGCGTGAGGACGATGGCCGCTGGGCTGTCCATGTCGTCCGCTTCGGGCGCCTGGCCGCTGCCGGAGTCATCCCCCGCGGCGCCGACGCGCATGCCTTCGTCGAAGGGCTCCGAACGAGCGCGGAGACGGTGTTGGCCGGCCTCGGTCCCGCTCCTGCGGCGACGGCCGAGGAGAGCGACCTGATCCTGCGCTGGCTGGAGTCACCTGGCGTCCGACTCGTCGATGTCGAGGGCGAATGGACGTGTCCAGTCCGCGGTGCGGCGCGACACCTATCGGTCCATGACGCCGTCGAGGAGTCGCGTCGGCAGCTCGTGCCTTTCGACGATCGACGCACGCTCGCGCCGAGCCATCAACCGCTACGGTGAGAGCGTGATCACCGCCATCGTCTTCGTCAAAGCGGATACCGCCCGGATCCCCGAGGTCGCACAGGCGATCGCGGACCTGGACGGCGTGAGCGAGGTCTACTCCACGACCGGCCAGATCGACCTCATCGTCATGGTGCGGGTCAGGAGCCACGACGAGATCGCCACCGTCGTCTCCGATCAGCTCAACAAGGTGGCCGGCGTGCTCGACACCGAGACACACATCGCGTTCCGTGCCTTCTCGAAACATGATCTCGAGTCGGCGTTCTCCCTCGGTTTGGCTTGAGCCCGTTCCGCCATCCGGAGTAGTCCTCCCGGGCCAGTGACCGGGATGCGGTCGGCCAGATCTTCTCCGCGTTCCTATAGCGCCGCATCCGCATGCCTTAACGTCATTCCTCCCGGACATCGGCCGACGGCGAGGGTGAAATCTTGTATCTAGGTGCTCGAGTGGCAGTCGTGGTGCCAGCGCACAATGAGGAACGCCTCATCCGGACAGTCATTGACACCGCGCCGGAACTGGTCGACTTCATCCTCGTGATCGACGATGCCAGCACTGATCGGACGGCCGAGATCGCCCGCACCTCGGACGACCCGAGGCTTGAAGTTCGAACCCTGGCCAGGAACCTCGGAGTCGGTGGCGCGATCATCACCGGTCACCGACGCGCGATCGAACTGGGAGCGGACGTGAGCGTCGTGATGGCCGGCGATGCCCAGATGGATCCGAACTTCCTCCCCGCCCTCCTCGACCCGATCGTCGACGGGACCGCCGATTTCACCAAGGCCAATCGCTTCTACTCTCCGAAATCGCTCAAGGGAATGCCACGGATGAGGATCTTCGGCAGCATCGCCCTGTCGTTCCTGACCAAGGCCGCTTCGGGCTACTGGAGCCTTTTCGATCCACAGAACGGCTACACGGCAACCTCCGTTGCAGCTCTCACACGCCTTGACCTTGACTCCGTCTCCCAGCGTTACGACTTCGAGAACGACTTTCTGATCAACCTGAACATCTCCGGCGCTCGCGCGCGAGATATTGCTGTGCCCGCGATCTACGGCGACGAGATCTCCGGAATGAAGCTCACGAAGGTGGCACCCCGGATCCTCCGGACCTTGGTCGGAGGATTCTGGAGAAGGATCTGGTGGAAGTACGTCCTGCAGTCCTTCTCTCCCGTGGCCCTGCTGCTGTTTACCGGGCTTCTGTGCTTCTTCTTCTCATTCATTGCCGGCACGTTCGTCGTCGTCCATACGCTCGGGCCTCCAACCGCGAGCGCCGGCACGGTTCTCCTCGCCGTTGCACCGTTCCTGACCGGGCTCCATCTGACGATCAATGCCTTGATGCTGGACATCCAAGAAGGCAACAAGTGAGCCGTCTGCAGGTCGTGCTGATCGCAGCCGGTGTCGCGATCCTTCAGCTGGTCTGGTTGTTCGCGATCGCGCCCTTTCGCGGGATCGACGAGTTCGATCACTCCTACCGGGCTGCTGCCGTGGCGCACGGGCAGTGGCATGTCCAACCGACAGCGGCCACTCGCGGGACGGGAGCATGGCTGCGCGTGCCTCAAGACATCGTGACGGCGGCATCAGCCCAGTGCCGCGCGCTGCCCTACACCGTCGCGGCCGACTGCGTAGGAACCCCGAGCAGCGATGGAATGGTGCGGATCGCCAGCGGTGCTGGCCGCTACAACCCCGTCTTCTATGCCCTCGCCGGACTCCCGTCGCTCATACTCAAAGGCGATGCTGCGCTGTACGGCATGCGGGTCGTGTCTGCCACCCTCGCTCTGCTGGTACTCGTGGCCGGGCTCCTTTCGATGCGTACCTGGGCGTCGTCCCGATGGCCCGTCCTGGCCTTTGGCGTGGCGCTAAGTCCCGTTCTCCTCTACAGCACTGCGGTGCTGGCGCCAAACGGCGTCGAAATGGCTGCAGGGTTGGCCGCTTGGACCTCCCTCATAGGGGTGATCCGTACGCCGAATCGTCCGCTCAACACAGTGGTCGCTGCGCTCTCGGCATCTGTCCTCGTCACGGTCCGATCTCTGGGGCCGTTGTGGCTCGTCATGATCGTTCTGGCCGTTGTGTTGGCGGAGATGCCCGCTCGGCAGTGGTGGATGAGTTACTTCGGCCGACGAACCACCTGGATCGCGGCCGGCCTCGTCGCCCTTGCCTCGGTGGCCAGCCTTTGGTGGATCCTCTCGATGCGTGCACTGACCGTAGGCGCCGATGGGAGCCCAGACGCGAATAGCCTTGACCGTCTCAAGATCGTCGGAGGACAGATTCCGCTCTGGTTGCTCCAGTCGGTCGCCGCGTTTCCCCTGCGAAATGAGGCGAGTGCCCCCACTGTCTATCTTGTCTACTTCTTTGCTCTCCTCACCGTGCTCGGCCTCGGTGTCAGTCAGATGCCCATCCGGGTTCGAGTCGTGACGATCGGTGCCATCGCGACGGCGATCATCATCGCCGGCGGCATCACCTTCGCTACATACAACGACTACGGCGGCGCGTGGCAGGGGCGCTATCTCCTGCCGTTCCTCGTCGGTATTCCGCTCCTCGCGGCGGCACACCTCGACGGGGACATACCCGAGGTCATCCGGAACCTCGCCAGCATGCTCGTTCCTGCCGCACTTGCGATCGCACAGGTTGCCGCAGTCGTTCTTGCCGCCCACCGGCAACTGGCGCACGACGCTGTCGACCCGGCCCGCTGGATTCCACCGCTTCCGGTCATCGGCATCGTGGCCGCCTTCGGCTGTGCGGCGCTCGTGGCGGGGACCGCTCCGTGGCCTCGATCAGACCGGACGGCAGCATGATCGCCGCAGACGCTCTGATAGCCCCGACAGCACAGGTGGGCGAGCGGACCCGCATCTGGGGGTTGGCCCAGGTCCGCGAGCAGGCGGTGATCGGCGAGGACTGCGTCATCGGCCGAGGCGCCTACATCGGCGCCGGGGTCACCGTGGGTGACAAGGTGAAGATCCAGAACGACGCCTTGGTGTACGAACCCGCGGTAATCGCGGACGGCGTCTTCATCGGACCGGCGGTCATACTAACTAACGATCACAACCCGCGTGCCGTCACACCCGACGGCGAACTGAAGTCAGCCACGGACTGGACGCCAGTAGGCGTGGCGATCTTGAAGGGTGCCTCGGTCGGAGCTCGGGCCGTGTGCGTCGCCCCTGTGACGATCGGCAGGTGGGCGATGGTCGCGGCCGGAGCAGTCGTCATTCGGGACGTCCCGGACTTTGCCCTTGTGGCCGGAGTTCCCGCACGTCAGATCGGGTGGGTGGGCCCGACCGGCCACCGGCTCGTCGAGCTCGAAGACGGGTCGTGGGAGTGTCCCGTCACCGCGGTGCGCTTCGAGGAAGATGCCGGGACCCTCAGGGAGCTGACATGAACCGCCGCTCACGCGTGGGGGCCGTCGCGGTCGAGCTGACCAACGATGAGATTGAGGCCATGACCGCGGTCCTCCGATCTGGACGGCTTGTCCAGGGCGAGCAGGTCGCGCATTTCGAGGCGGAGTTCGCCGACCTCGTCGCCGGCGCGCACTGCGTAGCGGTGAATTCGGGCACGAGTGCACTCCATGTTGCGCTTCTCGCTGCCGGCATCGGAGCCGGTGACGAAGTCATCGTGCCGTCGTTCACCTTCGCCGCCACGGCGAATGCTGTGGCTCTGACAGGGGCGACGCCCATCTTCGCTGACATCGAACCGGTGACCTTCTGTCTCGACCCACGGGAAGTCGAAGCCCGGATTACGCGGCGCACGCGGGCAATCGTGCCGGTGCACCTCTACGGCCATCCCGCCGACATGCCCCGCCTGCTCGAGGTCGCCTCTCGACACGATCTCCTGGTGATCGAGGACGCGTGTCAGGCGCACGCCGCGGCAGTGGACACCGCACCAGTCGGCTCGCTCGGCCACATGGCTGCCTTCAGCTTCTACGCCACTAAGAACATGACGACCGGTGAGGGTGGGATGCTCACGACCAAAGATCCCGAACTGGCCCTGCGAGCGCGCCTGCTACGGAACCAGGGGATGGAGCGCAGGTACGAGAACGAGCTGATCGGGCTCAACTATCGGATGACCGACGTTGCGGCGGCTCTGGGGCGGATCCAGTTGACCAAGCTGCCGGCAATGAACTCAGCGCGGCGCGCGATCGCCCTCAACTATGACGCCACGATTAGGGGCCTGGTGCTGCCACAGGTTCGCGACGGTTTCTCGCATGTCTTCCACCAGTACACGGTGCGCTCTGACAGGCGTGACGAGCTGATGGCGTTCCTTGACGCTCGAGGCATCGACAGTGCGGTGTACTACCCGATTCCCGCCCATCGGCTGCCCTCCTTCGCCAGTTCGGGCGAGCCGCTGACCGAGACGGACCGCTCAGCGACCGAGGTCCTGTCCCTCCCGATCCGGCCAGGCCTGTCGCCGGACGATCAGTCGCGTGTCATCGACGCCGTCAACGAGTTCGGCGACCTTCGATGACCGGGATGTTGAGAGCTGCCGTCGTGGGCGTGGGGCAGATGGGCCGGCACCACGCGCGGGTGCTCTCGTCGATGGAGGGCGTCGAGCTGGTCGCAGTGGTCGATCCCCGACCACAATCCGATCCACACGTGGAGTCCCTGAGGGTGCATGACCTCGCGGCACTCGAACGGCTCACGCTTGACATGGCGATCGTCGCTGTGCCGACGGCCGTGCACGCGTCGGTGGCCGAACTCCTCTTCGAACGCGGAACGCACGTCCTAATCGAGAAGCCCGTCGCGCCGACAGCTGCTCAGGCACGCATGATCGCCGACGCTGCAGCGCGAACCGGGGTGATCGCCTGCGTGGGTCACATCGAGCGATTCAATCCCGCCCTCCAGTCCCTGCGCCAGCGCCTGGCTCGTGGCGACCTCGGCGAGATTTATCAGATCGCCACTCGCCGGCAAGGACCCTTCCCGGAGCGCATCGCCGATGTCGGCGTGATTCTCGACCTCGCCACCCATGACATCGATACGACTGCGTGGGTCGCAGGCAAGCCGTATACGGCGGTCTCGGCCCAGACGGCCAACCGATCGGGTCGTGAGCACGAAGACCTTGTCGCTGCGGTGGGCACATTGGCCGACGGCACGGTGGTTAACCACCTGGTCAACTGGCTCTCACCCCTGAAGGAACGGGTGACCGTCGTCACAGGTGAGCGTGGGACCTTCGTCGCTGACACCCTGACCGCTGACCTCACGATCTACGAGAACGGGGCACAGCCAGTCGAGTGGGAGGCGCTCAAGTCTTTCCGCGGCGTCGTCCAGGGCGATATGACCCGGTTCGCCATCGCGAAGCAGGAGCCGCTTCGGAACGAACTCATGGCCTTCCGAGATGCCGTCCGTGGCGAGTCCATGGACGTGGTCGGCGTGGAGGACGCCGCTCTGACAGTCGCCGTGGCAGAGGAGATGCTTCAGAGCAGCCGCGGTCAGGCGACTGGCCGAGCATGAGCATCGTTCTGCCGGCGGAGGCTCTGAAACAGGTTCACGACGGCCGCGCACAACGGCCCCACCATTCCGGCAAGGAGGACCGCGTCCGCAACTCCCAAGGGCAGCAGCAGCGCCACGACCGTTACTAGAAGACCTGCGACCCATCCGGCGATCTCGGGCGCGCCTTGGCGCAGAGCGGTGAGCACCATGCCCGACGTCATGGCGAGCGCCAGGAGGAGCGTTCCGACGCTGAGCTCAATCGCTGCGCCGCGAGTGATCTGGTAGTCCGGCCCGAAGACGGCGCGTAGGGCCGCGGGGCCGATTGTTACGGCCAGGGCCGAGAGCGGCACAGCAGCGACCAGCACCGCTCTCCACGACCACCACACAGCCGCCCCCGCAGAAGCATGAGACCTCAGGGCCCTGATGAGGAGGATCGGACGCAAGCCGCTCACCAGGACCAGCGGCGCGCGGAACAGGAGGAGGGCCGCGAACACCGGCGCGACGTCACCGGTGGGAAGGCCCCTCAAGAAGCCGGCCAGCATGGGCATTCCGCTGAGGAGCACAGACGCACAGCCGGTGGCCGTCATGGTCAGCACCAGACGAAGTCGCGAGCGACCGGCAGGTAAACCCGAGCCGTCGGCGGCACCTGCCCTCCGCGGCGCTCGGTACGCAGCGCACACATAGGCGGGAAGGCCCAAGGCGAGCGCCCACACCCATGTCGGAGCATCACTCAATCCACAGAGGGTCACCAGGACCAGACGAACCACTGAGTCGAGTGCCGTGAGCGCGAAGTACCAGCCCCAAGCGCCTCGCGCCGATGCTCGGCCGAGAGCCGTGAAGAGGGGGACCATGCCCACACACCCGATGACGAGGGCCGCGAGCGTGAAGCCGCCGAACTCCCCACGCGGCAGCAGGGCCCACGCGATCAGCGCGAAACCGCAGGCGCTGACCAGGCCGACTCCGGTCGAGCCTGATGCGGTTTCGCCCCGGAGTTCCTCCCGCATGGCATGGAACTGGAGGCCGAGCGCCAGGCCACCGAAGCCGAACAGCAGCGACCACAGTGTGGCGAACAGTGCGTAGTCCGCAGTGCTCGAGAGTCTCGCCACGATGACGGTAGCGACCCAGGCACCGATCGACGCGATGGCGCTGGCGCCGCTCGCCGCGGCCGCTGACGCGCGCCTGGCCGACGGGAGCCGGCCCTTGACCCACCGCTTGACGGGCTTGCCGAGCGTCACGCGGTGGCGGCAACCCAGCGGTCGAGGACGGCCTGGGCGGCGCCGGAGTCGATCGCCTCGGTGGCCTTGGCGATGCCGGCCGCGAGGGCGGTGGCGACGGCCGTGCCGGCGGCCTCGTGCACAGCGAGGCCGGCGCCGGCGTTGAGGAGTACGGCGTCACGGACCGCCCCGGTCTTGCCGGCCAACAGGTCGCGGATCACCTGGGCGTTGAAGGCGGCGTCGCCGCCGCGCAGGTCCTCGGCGGTGGTGAGCTCGATGCCGAAGTCACCGGGGTCGATCGCATGCGTCGACACGTCGCCGTCGTGGACGGCCCAGATTGTCGACGGACCGGTCGTGGTCAGCTCGTCGAGGCCGTCGTCGCCGCGGAAGACCCAGGCGTCGACGCCGCGGGCGGCGAAGACGCCCGCCATGACCGGTGCCGAGCGCAGGTCGGCGCAGCCGATCGCTGACGCTGCTGGTCGGGCGGGGTTGGTGAGCGGCCCCAGCAGGTTGAAGGACGTCCCGACGCCGAGCTCGCGGCGCGGCACGGCGGCGTGACGCATCGCGGGGTGGAAGGCGGCGGAGAAGAGGAACGTGATGCCGACCTCGTCGGCGACCTCGGCCACCCGGGAGATCGGCAGGTCGAGGCGGATGCCCAGCGCCTCGAGCACGTCAGCAGACCCGGACTGGGAGGAGGCGGAGCGGTTGCCGTGCTTCACGACCTTCGCACCGGCGCCGGCGGCGACGAGGGCCGACATGGTGGAGATGTTGACCGACATCGAGCGGTCCCCGCCGGTGCCGACGATGTCGAGGAGTCGGCCGGGCACGGAGATCGGGTTGGCCTTGGCCAGCATCGCGGCCGCGAGACCACCGAGCTCGTCGACCGTCTCGCCCTTGGCGCGGAGCGCGATCGCGAAACCGGCGATCTGCGCCGGCGTCGCCTCACCGGACAGGATCTCGCCCATCGCCCATTCGGCCTGCTCGGCAGAGAGGTCGGCGCGTGCGACGAGGGGCCCGAGGACGTCGGGCCAGGAGAGCTGCGCGTTCATGCGGTCGCAGGTACGTGCTCGCGCAGGAGCGCGATGACCTTCTGGGCGAGCTCGATCGGGTCGATCGGCTGCGGCACCGCCGCCTCCGCACGCGACCAGGACGCGAGCCACGAGTCCTGCGGCCGACCCGTGAGGACGACGATCGGCGGGCAGGTCGAGAGCTCGTCCTTGAGCTGCTTCGCGATCCCCAGTCCCCCGGCGGGCACGGCCTCGCCGTCGAGGATCATCAGGTCGACGCCCTCGTCGGCGTACCGGATCACGACCGGCTCGGTCGCGACCTCGAGGTACTCCAGCTCGGGAAGGCTCGGATGCGGCCGCCGGCCCAGCGCACGCATGACCTGCGCGCGGGTCTCGATGTCGTCGCTGTAGACGAGGACCTTCAACGGCTTCGATGCGGTCACCTTCGTGACTCTACTCCGCGACAGCCTTCTCGGCAGCCGCCTTGGCGGCAGCCCGCTCGCGCGCCTCACGCGCCTCCAGGAGATCGAGGCGGCGGTCCTCCCGCTCCCCCTCCCTCATCGACTGCCGCACCCACTGGGTGAAGAGCACGCCGAAGAAGATCAGGCCCACGAAGTCACCGGCACCCCACAACAAGCCACCGGCGAGGTTCTGGTCCGCAGCAGGGTCGGGAAGCCAGGAGCCCATCGGCCCCTGGTGCAGATCGGGGTACCAGGAACCGCCGAGCAGGGTCGACTGCCCCATGATCGTGATGCCGAGGAACGCGTGGAACGGCAGCGTCATGACGGTCAGCAGCACCCGGAAGGGGTACGAGACGCGACCGGGGATCGGGTCGACCCCCATCAGGGGCCAGAAGAAGAGCGAGCCGACGAGCACGAGGTGCAGGTGCATCATCTCGTGCACGAAGTCGTGGTGGAGGGAGGCGGGGTACCAGCCCGAGAAGTAGAGGGCCCACGGGGAGACGACGTACAGCAGGAACGTCAGCGGCGGGAAGCTGAGCACCTTGACGACTCGTGAGTGCAGGACGGCCAGCAGCCAGCGGCGGGGCGCCGGCGGCAGCGTCCGGAGTGCGAGCGTCACCGGTGCGCCGAGCGCGAGCGACAGCGGCACCAGCATCGAGAGGACCATGTGCTGGCCCATGTGCACCGACAGCAGCGTCGTGTCGTACGCCGCCCACCCGGACTGCGTCACGACGAAGAAGGAGCCCATCCCGACCCCCACGAAGGAGATCGTCCGGCCGATCGGCCAGCGGTCCCCGCGGCGCCGCAGCACCACCACGCCCCAGACGTAGAGGCCGACCGCCCAGACCGTCACGACGAACGGAATCGGCGCCATCCCCCACTGCTCGAAGAACGAGGACCAGCCGAACGGGGGTAGATCAGGCACGCATCCACTGTAATCGGGGGGTCGGGGTGGCTCTCTGTCCGGCTACCGACATAATGAGGCCCGTGGCGACTGCAGCTTCAGCACTTCCGGCATCCCGTCTTCACGGGCAGCACGACCGACCGAGCATGGTCCAGGTCGGCACGATCATCTGGCTCTCCTCGGAGCTGATGTTCTTCGCCGCCCTGTTCGCGGCGTACTTCACGATCCGCTCGGTCAGCCCCGAGCTGTGGCCGCAGAACACGAGCCACCTCAACGTGCCGTTCGCGCTCACCAACACGATCATCCTCGTGCTCAGCTCGGTGACCTGCCAGATGGGTGTTTTCAAGGCCGAGGCCGGCCTCGTGGGCCGCACCGGCTCGGTCTTCAACCCGATGACCTGGGGCCTGCGTGAGTGGTTCGTCCTCACCTACATCATGGGTGCGATCTTCATCGCCGGTCAGGCCACCGAGTACGCCTCGCTGATCCAGGAGGGCATCACGATCCCCTCGTCGGCGTACGGCACGATGTTCTACCTGACCACCGGCTTCCACGGCATCCACGTCACCGGCGGCCTGATCGCCTTCCTGCTCATCCTGGGCCGCACCTTCATCGCGCGCCGCTTCACCTACGAGCAGGCCGTGAGCGCGATCGTCGTCTCGTACTACTGGCACTTCGTCGACGTGGTGTGGATCGGGCTCTTCGCCTCGATCTACATCATCAAGTGACACCGGCCGCACGCACCGAAGTTAGGACTGTCCCTTGCGCCTCCTGAACCGCTCCGCCGGTCGCCTCTCGCGGCACCGTCGTGGCCCCATCGCCGGCCTCGTCGTGCTGCTGGCAGCCCTCTGCCTCTCCGGTGGCCTGTACGCCGCCTTCTCGCCGTCCTCCGCGGCTGACGACTCCAGCATCGGTGACGCCGCGAAGGGCAAGGAGCTCTTCCTCGTCGGCTGCGCCTTCTGCCACGGCCAGAACGCCGAGGGTCAGACCGACATCAACGGCAAGCTCATCGGCCCGAGCCTCGCCGGCGTGGGTGCCGCCTCCGTCGACTTCCAGGTCGGCACCGGCCGGATGCCGCTGGCCGCCCCCGGCCAGCAGGCGCCGTCGAAGAAGAAGGTCTACACCGACGAGGAGATCGCGGACCTCGCGGCGTACGTCGCCAGCCTGGCCCCCGGCCCCGCGATCCCGACGGCCAAGGACTACTCCACGGACGGCCTCACCAAGGAGCAGAAGGAGGAGGCGATCGTCCGCGGTGGCCAGATCTTCCTGACCAACTGCACCGCCTGCCACAACTTCACCGGTGAGGGTGGCGCCATGCCGCGCGGCGGCTACGCCCCCAAGCTGCTCGACACCACCCCGAAGCACATCTACGAGGCCATGCTCACGGGTCCGCAGTCGATGGACACCTTCTCCAACGGCAACCTGTCGCCCGAGGAGAAGCGTGACGTCATCGCCTACATCGGCTCGATGAAGGAGGAGCCCGGCTACGGCGGCTTCTCCCTCGGCAACCTCGGTCCGGTGAGCGAAGGCCTCTTCGCCTGGATCGTCGGCCTGGGCGTCCTCGTCGGCTTCGCCGTCTGGATCGCCGCCCACACCACCCGTACCAGCAAGAGGAAGGGCCTGAGCGCGTGAGCACCGACCAGCACACGGAGTCTCACCACGAGCTGAACGTGTCGACCGACGCGTTGCTCGCGGACCCGGGGCTGCACGAGCACGTCTGGCGTCCCACCGACGTCGACCCCGCGGCCGAGCGCCGCGCGGAGCGTCAGGTGGCCGTCCTGTTCGGCCTCTCGGCCGTCTCCACGATCCTCTTCGTGGTCTCCTACTTCGCGATCAAGAGCGGCATCGACGGTGACACGTTCATCGGCCTCGGCGCCTCGAACGTCGCCCTCGGCGTCTTCCTCGGCCTCGCGCTCCTCTTCATCGGCATCGGCATCATCCAGTGGGCCCGCAAGCTCATGGCCGACGTCGAGCTCGCCGAGGAGCGCCACCCGGCCTCCTCCTCCCTCGAGGACCGCTCGGCCACCGTCGCCGCGCTCCAGCAGGGCATCGAGGAGTCGGGCATCGCCCGCCGCCCCCTCGTCCGCAACTCGCTGCTCGGCGCGGTGACCCTCCTCGTCGCACCGGTGGTCGTCCTGCTGCGCGACCTCGGCCCGCTCCCCAACCAGGTCGTCGGCGAGTACGCCGGCGCCGGCCTCGAGCACACCGTGTGGAGCAAGGGCATGCGCGTCGTCCGCGACGTCGTCGGCACACCGATCAAGGCCTCCGACGTCGAGATCGGTGACCTCTTCAACGCCGAGCCCGAAGCGATCTTCCCGACCGAGGAGAACGGCCAGCCCGAGCTCGAGGGCACGGAGCTGCAGGTCGCCAAGTCCAAGGCCGCGATCGTCATGCTCCGGATGAACCCCGACGACATCGTCAGCAACGCGACCCGCAACTGGTCGGTCGACGGCATCGTCGCCTACTCCAAGATCTGCACCCACGTCGGCTGCCCGATCTCGCTCAACGAGCGCACCACGCACCACCTGCTGTGCCCGTGCCACCAGTCGACGTTCGACCTCGCCGACTCCGGCAAGGTCGTCTTCGGCCCGGCCGGCCGCCACCTCCCGCAGCTGCCCCTCGGCGTCGACGACGAGGGCTACCTCATCGCGCTGTCCGACTTCCCGGAGCCGGTCGGCCCCAGCTACTGGCAGCGCAACACCGAGTCGCCTGACGAGGTCCAGAAGAAGGCGGGCATCTGATGACCACCACCGCACCGACCGGCGCCCCCACCACGCGCGTCGGCAAGGCCGCCGAGTGGGCCGACGAGCGCCTCGGCCTCGCAGCCATGGGCAAGAAGAACCTCCGCAAGATCTTCCCGGACCACTGGTCCTTCATGCTCGGCGAGATCGCGCTGTGGAGCTTCGTCGTCCTGCTGCTCTCCGGCGTCTTCCTGACGCTGTGGTTCCAGCCCTCGATGGCGGAGACCACCTACCAGGGCTCCTACAACCAGCTGCGCGGCATCGAGATGTCGCAGGCCTACGCCTCGTCGCTGCACATCAGCTTCGACGTCCGCGGTGGACTGCTCATGCGGCAGATGCACCACTGGGCCGCGATGCTCTTCATCGCCGCGATGATGATCCACCTGCTGCGTGTCTTCTTCACCGGCGCGCACCGCAAGCCGCGTGAGCTCAACTGGGTGATCGGCTCGCTGCTGCTCCTGCTCGGCACGCTCGAGGGCTTCACCGGCTACTCGCTGCCTGACGACCTGCTGTCCGGCACCGGTATCCGGGCCGCGGACGGCTTCATCAAGGCGGTCCCGCTGGTCGGCACGTACGTGTCGTTCTTCCTCTTCGGAGGCGAGTTCCCGGGTGACTCGATCATCCCGCGCCTCTACACGATCCACGTGCTGCTGATCCCGGGCCTCCTGCTGGCCCTGATCGCAGCCCACATGCTGCTGCTCGTCTACCACAAGCACACTCAGTGGGCGGGCCCCGGCCGGACCGAGAACAACGTCGTCGGCTTCCCGATGCTCCCGGTCTACGCCGCCAAGGCAGGCGGCTTCTTCTTCATCGTCTTCGGCGTCACGGCCCTCATGGGCGGCCTGCTGTCGCTCAACCCGGTGTGGAAATTCGGCCCCTACGACCCGACGAAGGTCACCGCCGGTTCGCAGCCTGACTGGTACATGGGCTGGCCCGACGGCCTCCTCCGCATCATGCCGGGCTGGGAGTCACACTTCTGGGGCTCGACGTGGAGCTGGAACGTCTTCGTCCCGGTCATCCTGACCCCGGGCGTCATGTTCACGATCCTGCTGATGCTGCCGTTCGTCGAGTCGTGGATCACCGGCGACAAGCGCGAGCACCACCTGCTCCAGCGTCCGCGCAACGCTCCGACCCGCACCGCGCTGATGGTCTCGCTCATGACCTTCTACGCGATGGCGTGGACGGCCGGTGGTAACGACCTGATCGCGATCAAGCTGCACGCGTCGATCAACCAGATCACGTACTACCTGCGTGCCCTGGTCTTCATCGGCCCGCTGATCGCCTTCATCGTCACGCGCCGGATCTGCATCTCGCTCCAGCGGCACACCAACGAGGAGCTCCTCCACGGCTACGAGTCGGGCGTGCTCATGCGCACCCCCGAGGGTGAGTACTACGAGAGGCACCTCCCCCTCCCGGTCGAGAAGGCCTTCACGTGGACCGTGGGCGACCGCAGCGCGGACGCCCTCAGCACCGAGCCGCCGGCCAAGGGCCTGCGCGGCAAGCTGCGTGAGCTCTGGTACGCCGACGACGTCGACAAGCCGACGCTGGCGGAGTACGACGAGGCCCGGGCTCATCTCGAGCACGGCCACGGCGACGACCACGCCGAGCTCGAGGGTGGCCACGGCCACTGACCCCGTCACGGGAATCTTCAAGTCATGAGGGGCGTTCACATCACGTGAACGCCCCTCTTGAATTTGGCCTCGACACCTTCGGCGGCGTGCCGAGCGACCCGGCAGGCACAGCGGTCCCGCATGCCCAGGTGATCCGCGACGTCGTCGCGGAGGGCGTGCTCGCCGACCGGCTGGGCGTGGATGCGTTCAACGTCGGCGAGCACCACCGGCGGGACTTCGCGGTGAGCGCACCCTCGCTGATCCAGGCGGGTCTCGCCACCGCGACGTCACAGATCCGACTGGGCACCGCCGTCACCGTGCTCTCCTCCGACGACCCGATCCGGGTCTTCGAGCAGACCTCGACGGTGCACGCGCTCTCGGGCGGCCGCGCCGAGGTCACGCTGGGACGCGGCTCCTTCACCGAGTCCTTCCCCCTCTTCGGCCACGACCTGGCCGACTACGAGCGGCTCTTCGCCGAGAAGCTCGACCTCTTCGCCGCGATCCGGGACGCCGGCCCCGAGGGCCGTGTCCGCTGGGAGGGCTCTGTACGGCCTCCCGTGGATGCAGTGCTCTATCCTCCGCCCCAGTCACCGTTCACGTCCTGGGTGGCCGTCGGAGGCTCTCCGGAGAGCGTCGTGCGTGCCGCCGACTACCGCTTCCCGCTCATGCTCGCCATCATCGGCGGCGACCCGCTGCGCTTCGCACCGTTCGTCGAGCTCTACCACCGCGCCCTGCGCGAGCTCCACGACGGTGCCGCGGCACCCGGCTCGCTGCCGGTGGGGACGCACTCCCCCGGATTCGTTTGGGACGACGACGAGACCGCAGCGCGGCTCGTCACGCCCGCCGCGCTCGCCACCCGGAACACGATCGGCCGTGAGCGCGGCTGGGGCGTCAGCACCGAGGCCCAGATCCGCGCAGAGATCGAGCAGGGCGCGATGTACGTCGGCTCACCCGAGACGGTCGCGCAGAAGATCGCCCGGACCGTCCGCGGGCTCGGCATCCAGCGCTTCGTGCTGAAGTACGACAACGGCCTGACCCACGAGCAGAACCTCCGCTCGATCGAGCTCTACGCGACCCAGGTCATCCCGCGCGTGCGCGAGCTCCTCGCCGACTGAGCGCCCGGGACCAACCGACCCGGGCTCCGCCACCCGACCCGGCGAAGTCGTCCCGGACACAGCGCCGTCCGGGACGAACCAACCCGGACGGTGCCACCCTCGGTGGGCGAAGTCGTCCCGGACGTGGGGTGGTAGGCATGCGGAACGCCCCCGGCCGTAGGGCCGGGGGCGTCGCTGAAGCGGCGAACTCAGTGAGCGTGCTCTCCGCGGTAGAACTCATAGATCCAACCGGAGACGGCGAGGGCGCCGAGGACGCCACCGATGATCATCAGCCAGTAGGCCTCCATGGCCGCCCCGAAGACGATCGTGCTCAGCGTGAGCGCAGCCCACAGCGGCCACCACGAATGCGGGGCGAAGAAGCCCAGCTCACCGGCGCCGTCGGCGATCTCCGCGTCGTCGAGGTCCTCGGGCCGCGCGGGGTCCTTCACGGCGTGGAAGCCGAGGTAGAAGGAGACCATCGCGACCAGCAGGGTGCACATGACCAGTGCGGAGAAGCCCGTCCAGTCGACCCCGTGGTCGGAGCCGTCCGTGACGAAGTAGTACGTCGGGGTCACCAGCACGAGGAAGATCGTGCAGGAGATGAAGATCCAGGTCTCGCCCTTCATCGACTTCATTCGAGGGCATCCTTCTCGTTCAGGGCTTCGTTGTCATCGAGCTCGAGTGCGGCGATCTCCGGGTGGTGGAGGTCGAAGGCCGGGGACTCCGAGCGGATGCGCGGCAGCATGTTGAAGTTGTGACGCGGCGGCGGGCAGGAGGTGGCCCACTCGAGCGACCGACCCCAGCCCCACGGGTCGTCGACCAGGATCTTCGGCGACTTCCGCGTGACCCAGAGGTTCCAGAAGAACGGGATCATCGAGAGGCTCAGCAGGAACGCACCGACCGTGGAGATCTGGTTGAGCGTCTCGAAGCCGTCGGAGGGCAGGTAGTCGGCGTACCGGCGCGGCATGCCCTCGACACCCAGCCAGTGCTGGACGAGGAAGGTCGTGTGGAAGCCGATGAAGAGCAGCCAGAACTGGATCTTGCCGAGACGCTCGTTGAGCATCTTGCCGGTCATCTTGGGCCACCAGAAGTAGAAGCCGGCGAACATCGCGAAGACGACCGTGCCGAAGACGACGTAGTGGAAGTGCGCCACCACGAAGTAGGAGTCGGACACGTGGAAGTCCAGCGGCGGCGACGCCAGGATGATGCCGGTGAGACCACCGAAGAGGAAGGTCGTCAGGAAGCCGAGCGAGTACAGCATCGCGCAGTCGAAGCTGATCGACCCGCCCCACATCGTCCCGATCCAGTTGAAGAACTTCACACCTGTCGGGACGGCGATCAGGAACGTCATGCCGGAGAAGAACGGCAGGTCGACGGCACCCGTGACGAACATGTGGTGGGCCCACACGGCCACGGAGAGGATCGCGATACCGAGCGTGGCACCGACGAGGCCGACGTACCCGAAGATCGGCTTGCGGCTGAAGACCGGCAGGATCTCGGACACGATGCCGAAGAACGGCAGCGCGATGATGTAGACCTCCGGGTGCCCGAAGAACCAGAACAGGTGCTGCCACAGGATCGACCCGCCGTGGGCGGCGTCGAAGACGTGGGCACCGAGCTGACGATCGGCCTCCAGCGAGAGCAGCGCGCCGGCGAGGACCGGGAAGGCGATGAGCACGAGGAGCGACGTGATGAGCGTGTTCCACGTGAAGATCGGCATCCGGAACATGGTCATGCCGGGGGCGCGCATGCAGATGATCGTGGTGATGAAGTTGACCGCGCCGAGGATGGTGCCGAGACCAGCCATCCAGAGGCCCATGATCCAGAGGTCACCACCGACGCCCGGCGAGCGGACGGCGTCGGAGAGCGGCGTGTAGGCGAACCAGCCGAAGTCGGCGGCGCCGAGAGGGGTGAGGAAGCCGGACGCGGCGATGAGGCCGCCGAAGAGGAACAGCCAGTAGCTGAACATGTTCAGTCGCGGGAACGCGACGTCGGGCGCGCCGATCTGGAGCGGCATGATCGCGTTGCCGAAGGCGAAGAAGAGCGGCGTCGCGAAGAGCAGCAGCATGATCGTGCCGTGCATCGTGAAGAGCTGGTTGTAGAGCTCGTCGTTGACGACCTGCTGGCCCGGGAAGGCGAGCTCCGCACGGATGAGCAGCGCCATGATGCCGCCCACGATGAACCACGAGAACGCGGTGACGAAGTACATCTTGCCGATCAGCTTGTGATCGGTGGTGGTCAGCAGGCGGTAGGCCTGCTGGCCGAGGGAGCGGCGTCCGCTCGGGGTCGCCGTCGACGGTGTCGCTGTGGCGGTCACTCTGAGTCTCCGTTCAGGCCATCCTGGGTGTAGGCCTCCGAACCACCGAGAAGCGGCGTCGAACGCTCAGCGCCCTGCTCCTTCAGCTTGGCCAGGTAGGCGTCGTAGTCAGCCTGGCTGACCACCTTGACGTTGAAGAGCATGCGGGAGTGGGACACCCCGCAGAGCTCGTAGCACTTGCCCTTGTACGTGCCGGTCTTCGTGGGCGTCACCGCGTAGTGGTTGACGCGGCCGGGCACGACGTCCATACGCATGTGGAAGCTCGGGACGCCGAAGTCGTGGATGACGTCCGGGCTGTGCAGGTTGAAACGGGTCGTCACGTTGACCGGCAGGTAGATCGTCGGGATGTACGACGCGGTGCCGACCTCGTAGACGTAGTCGGAGTAGGGGAACGACTTCTGCACGGCGTCGAAGTCGTCCGCCGAGGCGTCGCGCTCGCCCAGCCCGTAGTTGAAGGTCCACTGCCACTGCTGGCCCACGACCTCGATGGTGTTCGTCGCGTTGCTGTCGTCCAGCAGTGCGTTCTCGGCCTTCACCGTGTGGGTGAAGAAGACGATGCACATGAGGACCGGCGCGATCGTGTAGAAGATCTCGAGCGGCAGGTTGTACCGCGTCTGGACCGGGATGTCGGCGTCACTGCGACGACGGAAGCGCCAGATCGCGTAGAAGATCAGCGCCCACGTGATACCACCCGTGATCAGGGCCGCGATCCACGCACCCTGCCACAGGTCGAGGTTGTGCTTGCCCTGGACGGTGACCGTCTCCGGCATCCCCAGACGCTTGAACGCGCCCTCGCTCTCCGACGAGCATCCCGACAACAGCAGAACGGCAACGCCGAGCAGGGAAGACCCTGCCAACCAGCGTCGGCTCCTGAGGCGCACAGCAGACGATTCCACGACTCGCACCCTAGCGGAACCCGCCCTCCCCTTCACCCACCGGGGGCCCGGTTCCAGGCCGAATACGCTTGCCTGGTGGCCCCTCCCCCCGTGTATCTCGACTCGGCCTCCTCCGAGCCGCTGCACCCCGCCGCACGGGACGTCCTGATGGCCGCCTACGAGCGTGGGTACGCCGACCCGCGACGGCTCCACGGACCCGGCCGTGACGCCCGCCTGCTCCTGGACAACGCCCGCGAGGCGGTCGCCGAATCGCTCGGGGTCCGACGCGACGAGGTGACCTTCACTGCGTCGGGCACCGGCGCCGTCCACCGCGGGCTCCTCGGCCTGGCGCGGGCGCGCGAGCGCCGCGCCGGACGTCAGATCGTGCACACCGCGGTCGAGCACCAGTCGGTCTTCCACGCGGCGCACTGGTGGGGTGATCCGTCCGTCGTGGCGGTCGACCACGTCGGACGGGTGGATCCGGCGCGTGTGGGCCGGCGTGCGGCCGAAGCGGCGGTGGTCGGCGTACAGACGGCGAATCATGAGGTGGGGACGCTCCAGCCGATCGCAGAGGTCCGCGCCGCGGTCGATCCCAGCGTCCCGTTCTTCGTGGACGCGTGTGCGTCGATGGGGCGCCTTCCACTCCCACGGGGCTGGGACGCGGCCGCGGGCAGCGCCCACAAGTGGGGCGGTCCCCCCGGCGTCGGCATCCTCCTCGTCCGTCGGGGAGTCGCGTGGGAGAGCCCGTTCCCCGGCGATGACCGGATCGACGAGCGCGGCTCCGGCTTCGAGAACGTTCCCGCGGCTCTCGCAGCCGCTGCCGCGCTCCAGGCCGTCGTCGCCGAGCGCGAGGAGACGAACGCACAGCAGAGTGCGCTCATCGACCTCGTCCGCTCGCGAGTGGGACAGATCGACGGGGTCGAGGTGCTCGGTGACCCCGTGGACCGGCTCCCCCACCTGGTCACCTTCGCCTTCGAGCGGCTCGACGGCGAGGCCGTCGTCACGGCGCTGGACAAGGAGGGCTTCGGGGTGGCGAGCGGCTCCGCGTGTGCCGCCTCGACCCTCGAGCCGAGCTCGGTCCTCAGTGCGCTCGGCGCACTCGACGCGCTCACGCACGGCAACCTGCGGCTCTCCCTCACCCGGGAGACCACGCGCGCGGACGTGGAGCGCCTCCTCGACGCGCTCCCCCGCGTCGTCGCAGATCTTCGCGCCGGACCGGCCGCGCAGTAGGGTCACCTCCCGTGCCTGCACCTCTGCTGATCGCCGGATCTGTCGCCACCGACCACCTGATGACCTTCACGGGCGGGAAGTTCGCCGACTCGATCGTCGCGGACAAGCTCGACAAGATCTCGCTGAGCTTCCTCGTCGACGACTTGGAGATCCGTCGCGGCGGCGTCGCGGCCAACATCGCCTACGGCCTCGGCAAGCTCGGCCTCGCGCCGATCCTGGTCGCCGCGGTCGGCGAGGACTTCGCCGACTATCGCTCGTGGCTGGTGCGCCACGGCGTCAACTGCGACCACGTGCACGTCTCGGAGACCCGTCACACCGCTCGGTTCGTCTGCACGACCGACCCGACGATGGCGCAGATCGCGTCCTTCTACCCCGGCGCGATGAGCGAGGCGCGGCAGATCGAGATCGAGCCCATCGTCAAGGCCGTCGGCGAGCCGTCGTACGTCCTGATCGGCGCCGACGACCCCGAAGGCATGCTGCGCCACACCGACGAATGCCGCCAGCGCGGCTACCGGTTCATCGCCGACCCGAGCCAGCAGCTCGCCTTCGGTGACGGCGACCTGATCCGCAAGCTCGTCGACGGTGCCGCCATCCTCTTCTCCAACGAGTACGAGGCCGACCTGATCACCTCCAAGACCGGCTGGAGCGCCGACGAGGTCCTCGACCGGGTCGGCTACCAGGTCACCACGCTCGGCGCTGACGGCGTCCGGATCACCGGCAACGGGATCGAGACGATCACCGTCCCGGCCTGCCAGGGCGTCAAGGCCGTCGAGCCGACCGGAGTGGGCGACGCGTTCCGCTCCGCCTTCCTCGCCGCGATCACGTGGGGCCTCTCCCTCGAGCGGGCCGCGCAGGTCGGGTGCACGCTGGCGGCGTACGTCGTCGAGACGGTCGGCACGCAGGAGTACCACTTCACGAACCAGTCGTTCCTGACCCGCCTCGAGGGTTCGTACGGCGACGACGCGGCCGCCGAGGTGCGACCGTTCCTCGCCTGAGCCGAGCTCGGCGAAAGATTTTCCGTTACCCGCGAGTGTTACTGCGGGGTACTGGTAGGTCTACCGGTCGGTAATGCCTAGCGTCGAAGACATGACTGCTTCGACGCTTGCCCGGACCGCCTGGGAGGACATGTCCACCCCGGCCGAGTACACCGCAGACTGCCGCGCCGCCGAGGCGCACCTGACCGTTCCCACCCCGCGGACGCCCGTCCCGCCCGTCGCCCCCGAGCACCGCTTCGAGGAGCTCTCGGGCCTCGCGCGCACCGTGTCGTACGACCTGGAGTGACCTTCCCTTCGACATGCAAGAACCCCCGGCCAACTGACCGGGGGTTCTTTGCGTATTCCTGTGCGCTGACGCGTGCGACTCCAAGGCGGAGAGGGAAGGCGGCCTTGGGGCGAAGCGGCCGCCGACCGACGACAACGCCGGAGGGGTCTGAACGAAGTGGCCCCCGTCAGCGTGCAGGAATCAGTGGAAGCTGTCGCCGCAGGCGCAGGAACCCGTGGCGTTCGGGTTGTCGATCGTGAAGCCCTGCTTCTCGATGGTGTCGACGAAGTCGATCGTCGCGCCGTTGAGGTAGGGGGTGCTCATCCGGTCGACAACGACGTTGACGCCGTCGAAGTCGGTGGTGACGTCGCCGTCGAGCGTGCGCTCGTCGAAGAAGAGCTGGTAGCGCAGGCCCGAGCAGCCACCGGGCTGGACGGAGATGCGGAGCGCAAGGTCGTCGCGGCCCTCCTGCTCGAGCAGGCTCTTGACCTTGGCGGCGGCCTCACGGCTGATGTTGATGCTGTCCGTGCGGTGCTCGAACGTGGTGTCCGTCATTGCTGGCTCCCTCGTGGGTGCGGGTGTGGCTGGGCTGAACAGGTCTGTCTCAAGGGTTCAAGTGTGACACGGGAGGAGTTATTCCCCCAGGCAGGTCGAGCATCCGCTCGAGCGCGAGCTTCGCGTAGTGCTCCGTCTCGGGGTCGACCTCGATCACGTTCGGCACGACGCCCTCGACGAGCGACTCGAGCGCCCACACGAGGTGGGGCAGGTCGATCCGGTTCATCGTCGAGCAGTAGCAGACGTTCTTGTCGAGGAAGACGATCCGCTTGTCCGGGTGGGCCTTGGCCAGACGCTGCACCAGGTTGAGCTCGGTGCCGATCGCCCAGGCCGAGCCGGCCGGAGCCTGCTCGATCGTGTTCATGATGAACTCGGTGGAGCCGACGAGGTCGGCCTTGAGCACGACCTCGTGCTGGCACTCGGGGTGCACGATCACGTTGAGCCCAGGGATCTGCTCGCGCAGCTCGTCGATGGTGTCGGCACTGAAGCGGCCGTGGACGGAGCAGTGCCCCTTCCACAGGATCATCGTGGCGTCCTCGAGCTGCTCACGGGTCAGGCCGCCACCCTCGGCGAGGGGGTTCCAGAGGACGCTCCGCTCCAGCGGGATGCCGAGCTTGAGGACGGCGGTGTTGCGGCCGAGGTGCTGGTCGGGGAGGAAGAGGACCTTGGCGCCGTTCTCGACGCCCCCCTTCTCCGCGAGGGCCCACTCGAGGACCGTCTGTGCGTTGGACGACGTACAGACGACACCGCCGTGCTTGCCGCAGAAGGCCTTGATGTCGGCGCTGGAGTTCATGTAGGTAACCGGGATGACCTTCTCGGCGATGCCCGCCTCCTCGAGCGCGGCCCACGCCTTCTCAACCTGGACGAGCCGGGCCATGTCGGCCATCGAGCAGCCGGCGGCGAGGTCTGGCAGCACGACCTTCTGCTCGGGTGCGGTGAGGATGTCGGCAGACTCCGCCATGAAGTGCACACCGCAGAAGACGATGAACTCGGCGTCGGGACGGGCGGCCGCGTCGCGCGCGAGCTTGAAGGAGTCGCCGGTGACGTCCGCGAACTGGATCACCTCGTCGCGCTGGTAGTGGTGGCCGAGCACGAAGACGCGGTCACCCAGGGCGGCCTTCGCGGCACGCGCGCGCTCGACGAGCGTCGGGTCCGAGGCGGCCGGCAGGTCGCCGGGGCACTCGACACCACGCTCGGAGGTGAGATCGACGCCACGCCCGAGCGGCAGCAGCGGAAGATCGACAGTCGTCATGGCTGAATCGTAGTTCTCGGGAGCGTGATCCCCACGATCGTGTCCCCCGGTTGGGACGTGAGCGTCACGGTGCCGCCGTGCGCCGTGACGATCGCCTTGACCAGAGCGAGGCCGAGGCCGGCACCCGTCTCGGCGTCGTGATGGCGGGACGTGTCGCCGCGGGCGAAGCGCTCGAACGGGTCCATGCCCTCCGGGAAGCCGGGACCGTTGTCGTGGACCGTGAACCCGTCCTCCCTGACCGAGACCGTGACGGCCGTGCCGGGCGGGGTGTAGCGACGGGCATTGGTGAGCAGGTTGGTGAGGACCTGGTGGAGCCGCATCTCGTCACCGATGACCTCGACCGGCTCATCGGGCGCACTGACGATCCAGGCGTGGGTCGGAGCGAGGACCTGGGCGTCGGCGACCGCCTCGATCGTGAGCCGGGTGAGGTCCACCGGGTTGCGCTCCAGCGGTCGCCCGGAGTCCAGGCGCGCGAGCAGCAGCAGGTCCTCGACGAGGGTGGTCATCCGGCCCGACTCCTCCTCGACCTTGGCCAGTGCGGTCTCCACCGCCTCCGGACGGGCGCGGGCGAGCTCGGTGTAACCGCGGATCGTGGTCAGCGGCGTGCGCAGCTCGTGCGAGGCGTCGGCGACGAACTGACGGACCCGCTGCTCGCTGCGGTACCGATCGGCCAGCGAGCTCTCGACGTGCTCGAGCAGGATGTTGAGCGCCGCGCCGACCTGGCCGACCTCGGTGCGCTCGTCGGTCAGCGCCTCGGGGACGCGCTCGAGGGGCCCGATCTCACCCTGGGCGAGGGGGATGTCGGCGACCGCGTGCGCGGTGGCCGCCACGTCGCGCAGAGGACGGAGCTGTCGACGTACGACGACGAAGCCGGTCGATCCCGCTGCAAGGACGCCGAGCAGGAGGAGGGCGATCTCCCACCGGATCAGCGACCGGACCGAGGCGTCGACGGCCGAGGTCGGAAGGCCGCTGACGAGCACACCCTCATCGACGCCTCCCTCTGCGGTGGAGAGCCGGACCGGATGGACGCCGACCCGGAAGGATCCTTCGCCGGGGACGAGGACGTCGTGGATCTCGTCGTCGACGGGGAGCTTGCCCAGAGCGGTCAGCACCGACGACGGCACCGACGTGCCCGCCCCGGGCGTGTCCCCCAGGATCTGGCCGGCGTGGAGGCCGTCGGCCACCACGGCGTTGAGCGTGCCGGGCGCCTGGTAGCGCCCGCCGAAACCGGGGCCGCTGGGCTGCGAGGGATCGGCCTGCGCGGCGAAGATCCGCACCGACCGGCGTACGTCCTGGTCCAGCCGGGAGGTCAGGTAGCTCTTCATCGCCACCGTGGTCAGGACGGCCACGAGGCCGGAGACCGCGACCACGAGGACGATCGCCGTGACGATCAGGCGCGTGGTCAGCGTCAGCTTCATGGGCCCGTCACGATACGGCAGGCTTGAGCACGTATCCCGATCCGCGCAGGGTGTGGATCATCGGGTCCCGGCCGACGTCGATCTTCTTCCGCAGGTAGGAGATGTAGAGCTCGACCACGTTGGCCTGGCCACCGAAGTCGTAGTTCCAGACGCGGTCGAGGATCTGGGCCTTGGAGAGCACGCGGCGCGGGTTGCGCATCAGGTAGCGCAGCAGCTCGAACTCCGTGGCCGTCAGGGTGATGGCATCCTCGCCGCGGAAGACCTCGTGACTGTCCTCGTCGAGGACGAGATCGCCCACCGTGAGGACCGCCGAGGTCTGGGTCCGGTAGGCGCCGGCACGACGCATCAGGCCCCGCAGCCGCGCCACGACCTCCTCCAGCGAGAAGGGCTTGGTGACGTAGTCGTCTCCCCCGGCGGTGAGCCCGGCGACGCGGTCCTCGACGGCATCCTTCGCGGTGAGGAAGACGACGGGCAGGTCGGTGTCGATCGCCCGGAGGCGCCGGAGGACCTCCATGCCGTCGAAGTCGGGCAGCATCATGTCGAGGACGACAGCGTCCGGGCCGAACTGCCGCGCCGTGTTCACGGCGTCCGTGCCGGTATGCGCGGCCTGCACCTCCCAGCCCTCGAACCGCAGGGCCATCGAGACGAGCTCGGCGATGTTGATCTCGTCGTCCACCACCAGCACCCGGAGGGGCGAGCCGTCACTTCGGGTCAGGGTGCTCTCAGCCACGCTCCAATCCTGAACCCGTTGTCTGTGAGTCCTCTGTGCCTCCTCTGTGTCGCCGGCGGCGCGGCGGTCAGCCCCGTCCGGGCGGGCCACCGGTGCCTCCGAAGCTCGCGCCACCGGTGCCGCCGAAACCGCTGGCGCCGAAGCCGCGGGTGTTCGTCGAGCTGGTGCTGCTGGTCGGCAACTCCTCGTCGAGGTCTGCGAGGACGACCTCATCGCCCTTCTTCAGACCGTCGGTGACCTCGGTACGGGTGCTGCCGACCACGCCCGTGGTCACGCGGGTGCGGGTCGCTGTGCCGTCCTTCACGACGAGCACCGAGCCGTTGGAGACCGCGCTCGTCGGGACGGTGAGCACGCCGGTCGAGGCACCGGTGGCGATCTGCACCGAGGCGGTGGTGCCGTTGGGCAGCTTGACGCTGCTGTCGGCGAGGGTGAGGACGACCGGGTACGTCGTGGAGTCCGACGAGCTCGTGGAACTGGACGAACTCGAAGAGCTCGCCGCGACGTGGCTGACGCGGGTGACCTCCGCGGTCAGGGCCTTGTCGGCGCCGGCGGGTGTCACCTCGGCCTTCTGGCCGACCTTCAGCTGAGCCGCCTGGGTCGCGCTGACCGAGACGTCGACGGTCGTCTCGCCGGAGCCGAGCAGGACGCCGATCGCGGTACCGGCCGTGGCGCTGTCGCCCTTCGCCGCACTGAGCGAGGCGATCGTGCCGCCGAAGGGCGCGGTGAGGACGGCGCCCTCAAGATCCTGCTGGGCGCTGACCAGGTCGGCCTCAGCCTCATCGATCGAGGCCTGGTCGTTGGCCAGGTCGGCAGCAGTGACCGTGCGGGAGGCGCCAGTGGAGGAGCCGCTGGTGGAACCGGAGCTCGAGCCGCTCGCGGAGGAGGAGCCGCTGGTGGCGCTTGCGCCACCGGACGTGGACCCGCCGGACGTACCGCCCGTCGATCCGCTGGAGGAGCTGGAGGAACCGGAGGAAGAACTGGAGGAGCTGGAGGAGCTGGAAAGATTCTGACCGAGAGCTGAGAGCGCCTTCTGCAAGGTCTCTTGCGCGTCGAGGGCCTTCTGTTGCGCATCCTGCACGTCGGCCAGGGCATCGGAGCAGCTCTGGGCGGTCGGGTCGGCAGCACAGGCAGCGGCCTGGGCGGCCAAGGCGCTCTTCGCATCGTCGAGAGCATCGGTCGCCGATGTCTGCGCGTCAGTGACGTCCTCCTGCAGCGCCGCGAGCTGCTGCGCCGCCTGCTTGGCCTTCGCGGCTGCGGCAGCCGCCTGGGCCGTGGCCTCGGCCGCCTGCGCCTTGGCCTCGGCCGCGGCCTTGGCCTCGGCCTGCTTCTCCTTCGCAGCCGCGGCCTTGGCCTGCCTCTTCGCCTTCGCCGTTGCTGCGGCGGCCTCGGCCTCCGCTTCAGCAGCGTCGACCTGGGCCTGCTTGTCGGAGGCGAGCTGCGCCTTCGTCGACGCCACCTTTGCCTCCGCCTGGGTCACCGCCGCCCTGAGGTCGGTGGTGTCGAGGCGCGCCAGCACCTGGCCCTTCTTGACCTTCGCACCGATCGAGATCGGAAGCGCGGAGATGGTCCCGGAGGTGGTGAAGGAGAGATCGGCCGACGACGTGCGCTCCAGCGTGCCGGAGAGGGCCAACACCTTCTCGACGTCACCCGTGGTGGCGGCGGCGAGCCGGTAGCTGGGCGCGGCATCGGCGGTGGCGCTGTGCACCCCCCACCCCGCGCCCGCGAGGATCACGGCGGCGCCCGTCGCGGCGCCGATGCGGCGAAGCTTCACGAACCGCTCCCGGTGGAGGCGCTCTGACCCGTGCCGGCACCTCGACCACCGAAGCCGCTCGTGCAGGCGCCGTCCACGGCCTGGCTGACGGCGATCTTCGTGGCGGCGATGGCACCGGTGTCATCGGCCTCGCCGGTGGCCGTCACGCAGACGCCGGTCTTGACCGCCGACGCGGCGGCGGTCTTGGTCGTCGTGTATGTCGTGGAACTGTCGACCGTCACGGTGACGGACGAGGTGGTCGGCGTGGCCGAGGTGTCCGTGCTGCTCGAGCTGCCGGGCCCCGCGAGCTGTGTGGCCTCGACGGTGAAGCCGCTGGCCGAGACCGCGGTCACGGTGCCGAACGTGCCGAAGCCGCCCCCACCGCTGCTGCCCCCGGCGCCGCCGGGGGCCCCGCTCGGCATGTTGCTGGGCATGTCGCTCGGCGCGCCGCTCGGGCGCTGGCCGGAGCCGCCACCGGCGCCTGCCCCCATGCCGCCGCGGCTGCAGGTGCCGTCCGAGGCGGCAGCGGTGATCCGCACCGTCCCCGCGGCGACCGTGGTGGTGTCCGTGCTTGAGGACGAGGAGTCGGCCGGTGTGACCGAGACGCAGGAGCCGACCTTGACCGCAGCGAGCTTCGTGGCGACCTCGGCCGTGAACGTCGTGGACGTGCTCCAGCTGACGGCCACCTGGCCGTCGGTCTGGCTCTGGACCTGGGCCGTGGTGCCGGAGACGTCGGCGACGAGGCCGCTGACTCCGGGGAATCCACCGCCCTGGCCGTTGCTGGACTGGTCGGTCGACGTACTGCCTCCCGCCGCCTGCGAGGTGGAGCCCGAGGTGGCGGTGGTGTCAGACCCGCCACCGCACGCGGCGAAAAGGCCGAGGGAGACGACGGCGAGACCGGCGAAGGCGAGGCGCGGCGCGCGTGCGGCGGGGGTGCTGGACAGTGATGACATGGTGATTCCTATTCGCTTCGGAGGGCGTCGATGGGGGTGAGGCGTGCGGCTCGACTCGCGGGGTAGACCCCGAAGCCGATGCCGAGGGCCAGCGAGGTGCCGAGTGCGGCACACGTCGCCAGCAGGGAGAGGGACACGGGCTGATCGATCAGTCCGGGGAGGACCCAGGACCCGACGTAGCCGATCAGGACTCCGATCAGGCCGCCCAGGAGGCCGAGCATCGAGGCCTCCACCAGGAACTGCCGCCGGATCACCGAGGGTGTGGCGCCGAGTGCCTTGCGCAGTCCGATCTCCCGGATCCGCTCGGTGACCGAGACCAGCATGATGTTCATGACTCCAATGCCCCCGACGAGCAGCGAGATCGCCGCGATGCCGGCCAGCAGCACCGTCATCGTCTTGTTGGTGGAGTTCGCGGTCGTGACCAAGGAGGCCTGCGAGGAGATGGAGAAGTCCGCGCTCGACGCCGTGACACCGTGACTGTTGAGCAACAGGGCGTCGATCTCCTGGTACGCACCGCTGAGCGTGTCTTGGCTCCGGCCTTCGACGTAGATCGTCGAGACACTGGCCGAGGTCGAACCGGTGAGGCGCTTCTCGGTCGAGAGCGGCATCACTGCGATGTCGTCCTCACTGGTGCCCGAGGAGGAAGCGCCGCTGCTGTCGAGCACTCCGATGACGGTGAGCTCAGAGCCGTCGATCTGGACGGTCTGACCGACCGGGCTGACCGGGCCGGAGAAGAGCTCGCTCGCTGTGTCGGTGCCGAGCACGACGACGTTCGCGCCCGAGCTGACCTCGGAGCTGGTGAAGAAGCGACCCGACGAGACGGTGCGGGCGCGCACCTCGAGCCACGCCGCGGTCGTACCGACCAGCGAGGAGGTCCAGTTGGTCTCGCCCGCCGTCAGAGAAGCGCTGCCGGTCGCCACCGGCGCGACCTGCTTGGCGTCGGGCACGGCGATCGCGTCGGCGATCGCGTCGGCGTCGGCCAGCGTGAGGGTCGTCGCCGACCCGAAGCCGCCGCGGGTTCCGGTGCTCGACGTCGTCGACCCGGGACTGACGATCAGCAGGTTGGAGCCCAGCGCGCTGATCTGGTCCTTCACCTTGTCCTGGGCGCCCTGGCCCAAACCGACGGTGAGGATCACCGAGGAGATGCCGATGACGATGCCGAGCATCGTGAGAACGCTGCGCAGCCGGTGAGCCCGGATCGCGTCGGCCGCGGTCCGGAAGGTTTCGAGCCAGTTCATGCCGTTGCCCCCACCAGAAGGTCGTCGGTGATGAGGCCGTCACGGATCACGAGGTTGCGGCTCGCACGGGCGGCCACCTCGTGCTCGTGGGTGATCAGGACGATGGTGCGTCCGGATTCGTGCAGCTCGTCGAGCAGGCCGAGGACGGCCTCGGTCGATGCGGAGTCGAGGTTTCCGGTCGGCTCGTCGGCGAGGATGATGTCGGGCTCGGTCACCAAGGCGCGGGCGATCGCCACACGCTGCTGCTGACCACCCGACAACTGACCGGGCCGGTTGGCGACACGGTCCCCCAGGCCCACCTTCTCCAAGGCCGCGACACACCGCTCTCGCCGCTCACCGCGGGGCACGCCGGCGTACATCAGGGGAAGCTCGACGTTGCGCCAGGCGGGAAGGCTGGTCAGCAGGTGGAACTGCTGGAACACGAACCCGATCCGCCGGTTGCGAACGTGGGCGAGCTGAGTCTCGGACATCGTGGAGACGTCCTCTCCGCCGAGGCGGTAGATGCCCTCGGTGGGCGTGTCGAGACAGCCCAGCAGGTTCATCAGGGTCGACTTGCCGGAACCCGATGGGCCGATGACAGCGACGTACTCGCCCTCGGCGATGTCGGTGTTGATGCCGCGCAGGGCCTCAAACTCGATCGCACCGGTGTGATACGTCTTCCGTACGCCGGAGAGTGAGACGACTGCCTCAGGCGCGGCGCTCACTGGCCGCCGCCGAAGCCGCCGCCGAAGCCCCCGGTCGGCGGCGTGCCGCCACCGAAGTTGCCGCCGAGATCGCCACTCTGACTGGAGCCGCTCCCGCCCGACGACCCGCTGGACGCGTTCCGGGTGAAGCCGGGAATCTGCACCTTGTCACCCGAGGCCAGGCCCTTGGTGACCACCGTGGACGCACCGTAGGTGTCACCGATGGTGACGACCTGCTTGACGGCCTTGCCGCCGACGACCTTCATCACGTAGGTCTCGTCGCCGCTGGTCTTGAGCGCGTTGCTCGCCACCGTGATGACGTCGGAAGTCTGCTTGACGATGATGGACGCCGTCGCACTGGTGCCGCCGAAGAGGTCTGTGCGCTTGCCGGTGACCTTGATCTCGACCGGGAAGACCGCGGCGCCACTGCTGCTGGTCTCCGCGACCAGCCCGACGGACTGGACGGTGCCGTAGATAGTGTCGCTCACACCGGTCACGGTGATCTCGGCCTGCAGGCCCTTCTTCACCGTGTCTACGTCGGAGCTGGCGACGGTCGCGTCGACCAGCCAGGTGCCGTTCGTGACGATCGATACCGCCGATGTGGACGTGGTGCTCGCTGCCGTGCTCGTACCGCTGGAGCTGGTCGATTCCGACCCTCCGGAGGAACCCACGGTGTCGCCGACCTCGACGCCCACGGAGGTCACGGTGCCGCCGATGGTGGCACGCAGGACGGCGTCCTTCACCGCGGCGACCGCGGAGTCGTAGCTATCCTGGGCCGAGACGATCGCCGCCTTGTCGGAGGCGATCTGCACCGCGGACTCGTCGTCGGACACGTCGGTGGAGAGCTGGGTCTTCGCCGCGCTCAGCTGTGCAGCGGACGCGGTCTTCGCCGCGGTGAGGGAAGTGTCATCGACTTCGGCGAGGGCCTGGCCCTTCACGACCTTGTCGCCCTCGCTCACCAGGACCGCGGTCACGGTGCCGGAGACGTCGAAGTCGAGGTCCGCCGACTTGAGCGGCTCGACGGTGCCCGTGGCCGAGACGGTCTGCTTGACCGTCTGAGAAGACACCGTCACTGTCGTGGCAGCCGTGGTCGACGTACTGTCATCGGGACGGAGCCACCACCAGAGGCCTGCGCCAGCTGCCACCACGACCACGAGGGCCGCGGCCAGCCACTTCTTCGATATCCGTTGCACGGGAGGACTCTCTCGACGGCATCTGAGAAAGCCCGAGGCCGCATGCTGAGATCCGTCTGTGAAGGCAGCTCACGGGCGGGCGGCGGGTAGGCTGAGGCGTCGTTTCGAAACCTTGATCGCCTGAAGAGGTCACCCGTGTTTGGTCGCAAGTCCGCCCCTGCTCCCACCGAGACCTCGCCGACCGGTGGCGAGACCTCGATCATGCCCAAGGCAGGGTCGGCCGGCGGCAAGGGCCGTCCCACTCCGACGCGCAAGGAGGCCGAGGCGGCACGCCTGGCGAAGGTCCGTACGCCGCGCACGCGCAAGGAGGCCGCAGCTGCCGAGCGGGCACGACGCTTCGAGTCCAGCGCCAAGATGCGCGAGGCGATGAAGACCGGCGACGAGCGCTACCTGCCCGCCCGGGACAAGGGGCCAGTGCGTCGGTTCGTGCGCGACTACGTCGACTCACGATTCACCGTTGCCGAACTGATCCTGCCGCTGCTGGTGGTCACGCTGATCATCGGCGCCGTCGGTGGCCGCGGCCAGCTCGCCGTCTTCGCGAACATGTTCATGCTGCTCCTGCTCGTCGCGACCGCAGGCAACCTCGTGATCATCAGCCTCGGCCTGCGCCGCCAGCTGATCAAGCGCTGGCCCGACGTCAACCGTCGTGGCCTCACCTACTACGCCTGCGTCCGCACCCTGCAGATGCGCTTTCTGCGCATGCCCAAGCCGCAGGTCCGGATGGGGCAGCAGCTCCCCGACTCGTATCGATAAGAAGGGGCCTCGGCGCGTGCGGCCGCAAGGCGGAGGAGCGAAGCCGGCCTGGACGCGAAGCGGCCGGCGAGCGACGACAACGCCACGGACGCTCCGCCGAGGTCACTTCTTGGCGACGATGCCGATGACCGCGGGCACCTTCTGGTCGACGATCGACACGCGGAAGCCGGCCTTCTGCAGCTGACGTGACGCGTTCTCGACGATGGTCGGGATCTGCTCGCGGTGCGTGGATTCGTAGAAGAGGAAGACGGAGCCACCGGGCAGGAGGCGCTCGTGCAGGAGCGCGATCTCCTCGGTCGCCTCACGGACCCAGAAGAGGTTCACGTTGAAGGCGAAGACCTTGTGCAGCCGCTTCACCGGCACGCGCAGCGTGGCGAGGTCGATCTGGCGCACGGTGAGCCGGCCCGCCTCGACGTACTTCTGGCAGCGACGCTTGGTGCGGTCCACGCCGGACTCGGAGCGGTCGATCGCGAAGAGCTTGCCGGTCTCGAGCCGACTGCAGATCAGCTCCGCCCCGGCACCCGGTCCACAGCCGACTTCGAGGATGTGGTCGGTGGGGCGGACATCCATGAAGTCCACCGCCCAACGGATCCTCGCGGGGATTGTCTGCACCGGCATGTGGGCAAGCCTGCCAGATCGGGAGTAGTGGTGGTGGGACCGGTAGGGTCGCAGCCGTGACGAAGCTCATCCCGAAGGTCGCTGTCCTCGGTGCCCACGGCAAGCTCGGGACCGCGATCGTGACCGGATTGAAGGCCTCCGACGTCGTCGAGGTCGTGGCCGAGGTCGGCAGCTCCGACCCGCTCCAGTCCGTCGTGGACGCAGGCGCCGACGTCGTCGTCGACGTCACCAACCCCGACGCCGTGATGGCCAACCTCGACTTCGCGATCAGTCACGGCATCCATGCCGTCGTCGGTACGACGGGATTCGACGACACGCGCTTGGCGACGCTTCGCGACCAGCTCGCCGACCGTCCGGAGGTCGGCGTCGTGATCGCGCCGAACTTCTCCCTCGGCGCTCTCCTCATGATGCGCTTCGCCGCGCTGGCCGCGCCGCACTTCGAGTCCGTGGAGATCGTCGAACTCCATCACCCGACCAAGGCCGACGCACCGAGCGGGACCGCCCGGCGTACGGCCGAACTCGTCGCGGCAGCACGTGCCGAGGCGGGACTGGGCGCCGTGCCGGACGCGACGGCTCAGGAGCTCGAGGGCGCGCGCGGTGCCGTCGTGGACGGCATCCACGTCCATGCGCTGCGGATCCGCGGGATGGTTGCCCACCAGGAGGTCGTCCTCGGAGGCCAGGGCGAGACCCTCACGATCCGGCACGACTCGATGGACCGCTCAGGCTTCGTCCCGGGAGTCCTCGCCGGCATCGCCGGCGTACGCGCCAACCCCGGCCTCACCGTGGGGCTGGAACACTTCCTGACGCTCTGACCCCGGATTCGGGGTCAGGGGGCGACGACGGCCAACAGCTCCGGCTTCGAGAAGACTTCGGCGGTGATGGCGCGGCAGTCCTCGAGCGTGACGGCCTGGATCCGGTCCAGGACGTCGTCGATCGAGAGGGTCTCGGCGTGGGTCAGCTCGGCCTTGCCGAGGCGCGACATCCGCGAGGCGGAGTCCTCGAGGCCGAGCACCAGTCCCCCGCGCAGCTGGCCCTTGCACATCGCCAGCTCCGCCTCGGTGATGCCGTCAGCCGCCAGCCGCCGCAGCTCCTCGCGTACGACAGCCAGCGACTCGTCCACCTTCGCCGGGAGGCAGCCCAGGGCGACGCCGACGAGACCCGTCTCCGCGTGGGATGAGGCGAAGGAGTAGACGGAGTAGGCCAGGCCGCGCCGCTCACGGATCTCCTGGAAGAGGCGCGACGAGGTGCCCCCACCGAGTGCCGTGGTCACGATCGACAGCGCGAAGCGGCGATCGTCGTCACGCGGCAGGCCCTCCATGCCGAGCACGAGGTTGACCTGCTCGAACGGCTTGCGCACGCGGACCTCGCCGGGCTGCACCGCGACCGGGTCGCCGGCACGGCACAGCTGCGGGGTCGACGTACCGTCGAGGAAGCCGCCGGCGCCGAAGGCCGCGGCCACCTGGGCGACGACGTCGTCATGGCGCAGGTTGCCCGCCACCGCGACGACCATCGCGTCGGACCGGTAGTGGTCGCGGTAGAACTGGAAGATCTGCTCACGGCTCAACGCCGTGATCGACTCAACGGTGCCTGCGATGCCGCGGCCCAGCGGCGTCTCGGCACCCCACGCCTGGGCGGCGAAGAGGTTGTGCACCACGTCGTCGGGGTCGTCGTCGTGCATGGCGATCTCGTCGAGGATCACCTCACGCTCGGCCTCGACGTCCTCCGCCGTCAGCAATGAGGACGTGATCATGTCGCCGAGCACGTCGATCGCCATCGGCAGGTCCTCGTCGAGGACCCGCGCGTGGAAGACCGTGTACTCCTTGGCGGTGTAGGCGTTGAACTCCCCGCCGACCTCGTCGAGGGCGAGGGAGATCTCCAGCGCGGACCGCGTCGGCGTGCCCTTGAAGAGCAGGTGCTCGAGGAAGTGGGAGCAGCCGTGCAGGCTGCTTCCGTCGACTGTCGTCGACTCGTCGCGCGAGCCGACGCCCACCCAGACCCCGACAGCAGCCGAGCGCACGCCGGCCATCTCCTCCGTGACGACCCGAAGGCCGCTGGGGAGAGTGGTCCGGCGCACGCCCGGCGACAACTCGGCGGTCACGGCACCCGGGGTGCTGACCGCGTCACTCACTCTTCGGTCGAACCCTCAGCCTCGGCGGGTGCCGCGGCACCCTCGGCCTCCTCGACCACGGGGGCCAGGGAGAGCTTGCCGCGGTCGTCGATCTCGACGATCTCGACCTGGATCTTCTGGCCGACCTCGACGACGTCGTCCACGGACTCCACGCGCTTGCCGTCGTTGAGGGCCCGCAGCTTGGTGATGTGGAGCAGGCCGTCCTTGCCCGGAAGCAGGGAGACGAAGGCACCGAAGTTGGTGGTCTTCACGACGGTGCCGAGGTACTTCTCGCCGATCTCCGGCATCGTCGGGTTGGCGATCGCGTTGACCGCGGCACGCGCAGCCTCGGCAGCGTCGCCGTTGGTGGCGCCGATGTAGACGGTGCCGTCGTCCTCGATCGAGATCGTGGCGCCGGTGTCCTCCTGGATCTGGTTGATCACCTTGCCCTTCGGGCCGATGACCTCGCCGATCTTGTCCACGGGGACCTTGACGGAGATGATGCGCGGCGCGTGGGCCGACATCTCCTCCGGGCCGCTGATGGCCTCGTTCATGACCTCGAGGATCGCCGCGCGGGCGTCCTTGGCCTGGTTGAGCGCGGCGGCGAGGACCTCGGCCGGGATGCCGTCCAGCTTGGTGTCGAGCTGGAGGGCCGTGACGAACTCCGGCGTGCCGGCGACCTTGAAGTCCATGTCACCGAAGGCGTCCTCGGCACCGAGGATGTCGGTCAGCGCGACGTACGTCGTCTCGCCGTCGACCTCGCCGGAGATGAGACCCATGGCGATGCCGGCCACGGGAGCCTTGAGCGGCACACCGGCCTGGAGCAGCGACAGGGTCGACGCGCAGACCGAGCCCATCGAGGTCGAGCCGTTGGAGCCCATGGCCTCGGAAAGCTGGCGGATGGCGTAGGGGAAGGTCTCGCGGTCCGGGATGACCGGGAGGAGGGCGCGACGCGCGAGGGCGCCGTGACCGATCTCGCGGCGCTTCGGGGAGCCGACGCGGCCGGTCTCGCCGGTGGAGAACGGCGGGAAGATGTACTTGTGCATGTAGCGCCGGTGGGTCTCCGGCGACAGCGTGTCGAGCTGCTGCTCCATCTTGAGCATGTCGAGAGTGGTGACGCCGAGGATCTGGGTCTCGCCACGCTCGAAGAGGGCCGAGCCGTGGACGCGCGGAACGACCTCGACCTCGGCGTGCAGCGGACGGATGTCGGAGAGGCCACGACCGTCGATGCGGACCTTGTCGCGCAGGACGCGCTCGCGCACGACCTTCTTGTTGAGCGAGCGGAAAGCCGCACCGATCTCGCCCTCGCGGCCCTCGAACTGGCCACCGATCTGGTCGAGCAGGGAGGCCTTGATCTCGTCGAGCTTGGCCTCCCGCTCCTGCTTGTCACCGATCGTCATCGCCTCGGCGGTCGGGGCGAGGACGGCGGCCTCGACGGCGGCGTACACGTCGTCCTGGTAGTCGAGGAAGATCGGGAACTCGGCGACCGGCTTGGCGGCCTGCTTGGCGAGCTCCGCCTGGGCCTCGACGAGCTGCTTGATGAACGGCTTGGCAGCGTCGAGGCCGGAGGCGACGACGGGCTCGGTCGGCGCCTGGGCGCCACCGGCGATGAGGTCGAAGACCTGCTCGGTGGCCTCGGCCTCGACCATCATGACGGCGACGTCGCCGGTCTCGGTGACGCGGCCGGCGACGACCATGTCGAAGACGGCGTTCTCGAGCTGGCTGTGGGTCGGGAAGGCGACCCACTGGCCGTCGATGAGGGCGACGCGCACGCCGCCGACCGGGCCGGAGAACGGCAGGCCGGAGAGCTGGGTCGACATCGACGCGGCGTTGATCGCCAGCACGTCGTAGGGGTGGTCGGGGTTGAGCGCCATCACAGTGATGACGACCTGGACCTCGTTGCGCAGACCCTTCTTGAAGGTCGGGCGCAGCGGGCGGTCGATCAGGCGGCAGGCCAGGATGGCGTCCTCGCCGGGACGACCCTCGCTGCGGAAGAAGGAGCCGGGGATCTTGCCCGCGGCGTACATCCGCTCCTCGACGTCGATCGTGAGGGGGAAGAAGTCGAAGTGGTCCTTCGGCTGCTTGGAGACGGTGGTGGCGCTCAGCAGCATGGTGTCGTCGTCGAGGTAGGCGGTCACCGAACCGGCGGCCTGACGGGCGAGGAGGCCCGTCTCGAACTTGACGGTGCGCTTGCCGAACTTGCCGTTGTCGAGAACGGTCTCGACGGCAGAGATGACGGGTTCAGTCACAGTGTTCTCTTTTTTCTTACGGCGGACGCTCGTCTGTTTTTGCGCCCGCGAATTGGACTCTCGAATATCGCGTTCCAGCCTACAAGCACGACACCCCCGGCACCGAATGACGGTGCCGGGGGTGCCGGACTAAGCGAAGACTGCGATCAAGAAGATCAGCGACGCAGGCCGAGGCGCTCGATGATGCTGCGGTAGCGGTTGATGTCCGACTTCTGCAGGTAGTTGAGCAGGCGACGACGCTGACCCACGAGCAGGAGCAGACCACGACGGCTGTGGTGGTCGTGCTTGTGCTGCTTGAGGTGCTCGGTGAGGTGCGCGATGCGGTGCGAGAGCAGCGCGATCTGCACCTCGGGCGAGCCGGTGTCGCCCTCAGACTTGCCGTACTCGGCGACGATCTTCTTCTTGGTCTCCGCGTCAGTACCGATAGACATACTGGCGACTCCTTATCCCCCATTGCTGGGCCTCGTTGCACGGCGCGCCCGGGCCTGTTCACCGGGGCACTCTTGATCCGTGGCCGTTCGACGGCATGTCGCCTGCCTCTGCAGGCAACCGGAGAAGATTATCAGCGCTGCGACGTTCGGACCCAATCCGCCGGTGCGAACCATCAGGCAGGATGGCGCCCATGCACGTCGTACGTCGTCTCGGACCCATGCTCGTGGCGCTGGTCGCCCTGGTCGCAATCGCGCCGCTGCCCTCGGCCACCGCGGCCACTCCGGCCGCTGACGTCGCCACCTTCGCGACGAAGGTGCCGGCGACCACGACCCAGGTGGTGCGCACGATCTCCTCGCACCGCTGGTGCACGCAGATCTACTGCACCGTGACGCAGGCCTGGCAGAAGAACGCCACCGGGACATGGACGCTGGTGCGGGAGATGCGCTCGGTGATCGCGCCGCGCGGCTGGGGCAAGCAGCGCGAGGGTGACATGCACTCCCCCGTCGGTGTCTTCGACATCGCGGTCACCTTCACCACGTCCCACCGTGTGGGCGCGATGCCGTGGAAGCGCCGCAAGGCGACGTCGGCCGTCCCGACCGGAGGGCCGAACTACAACTCGTGGGTCGAGGTCCCCGGCCGTCGCTCCGGCAACCGGCCGTCGATGCGCTACGGCTTCATCACCAGCTACAACAACTTCCGTCTGCACCCCGGCCGTGGGCCGAAGCCCGTTCCCGGCAAGGGCAGCGGGATCTTCTACCACACCTCGCCGTCCAAGGCCCGGGCGTGGAAGCCGACCGAGGGCTGCACGCAGTTGGGCGTCCCGGCCCAGATGAAGTGGCTGCTGAAGTGGCTCAAGCCGGCCGCCCACCCGAAGGTGGTCCAGCAGCTCTGAGCCTGCGCGCCGCTCTCAGAGCTCGAGGACGCGGCGGGTGTCCTCGACGTCCGCGGTGATCTGCTCGATGAGCGGGTCGACACCGGTGTAGGCGACCTGACCGCGCAGGTGGTCGACGAACTCGACCTGGACCTCGACGCCGTAGAGCTCGAGGTCGGTGCGGTCGAGCACATAGGACTCGACGCGACGACCGACGACACCCTCGAAGGTCGGGTTGGTACCGACGCTGATGGCCGCCGGGAAGCGCTCGCCGGTGTCGAGACGGGTCAGCCAACCGGCGTACACGCCGTCCGGCGGCACTGCGTCGAGGGCCTCGGTCGGGACGTTGGCGGTCGGGAAGCCGAGCTCCCGGCCGCGCTGGTCGCCCTGGACCACCACGCCCCGGACGGCATAGGGACGGCCCAGCGCCTCAGCGGCACCGGCGACGTCCCCGGCGGCGATGCAGGTGCGCACATAGGTCGAGGACCAGACCTGCGGTCCGCCGTCGAGCGGCACCGCGGTGACCTCGAAGTCATGTCCGGCACCGAAGTCGGCCAGGCATCCGACGTCGCCGGAGGCCTTCTGGCCATACCGGAAGTTGGCGCCGACGACGACGTAGGCGGCATGCAACGCATCCACCAGCACCCGCTGGGCGAAGTCATCGGCGGACCAGGACGCCATCTCGCGATCGAACGGCAGCGCGAGGACGGCGTCGGCGCCATAGTGCACGAGCAGCTCGGCGCGGTGCTCGAGCGAGGTGAGCGTCGTGGGCGCGTGCTCGGGGCGTAGGACGGCCATCGGGTGCGGCGCGAACGTCACGGCGACGAGCGTGAGCCCGTCGGTGTCGGCGCGGGCGCGGGCGGTGGCCAGCACGTGCTGATGGCCCCGGTGGACCCCGTCGAAGTTGCCGATGACGACTGCCGTGCGGCCCAGATCGGCCGGCACCTCGTCGAGCGCATGCCACAACGTCACGTCGGCCACCATATCCAGTGGCTCAGCCGACGAAGACGGCGGTGGGTCGGGCCGTGGACGGGCCGGCGGGCTCGTAGAGCGCCAGGAACTCGCCGCTCGGCGCGAAGACGGCGGTCAGGGAGTCGATCGCGATCGGGAGCTTGCGCCCGTAGCGGACCTCCCGCTCCTGGTCGTCGACCAGCTCGTACGCCGGGAATGCTGCCCGTGCCGCATCACTGATCGGCAGCATCTCGAAGGACTCGGTCAGCTGCTCGACCGTCCGCGCGTCGTCGAGCGTGTAGGGACCGACGGCGGTGCGGCGGAGCGCGGTGAGGTGACCGCCGACGCCGAGGAGTGCACCGACGTCGCGGGCGATGGCTCGGATGTACGTGCCGGAGCTGCAGCGCACCGAGATGTCGACGTCGATGGTCTCGTCGGGCCCTCCGGACGACGAGGACGCGCGGACGTCGTGGACGGCCAGCTCGTGGATCGTCACCGGACGGGCCTTGAGCTCGACCTCGACGCCTTCGCGGGCGAGGGCATAGGCCCGCTTGCCGTCCACCTTGATCGCGCTGACCTTCGTCGGAACCTGCTCGATGTCTCCGACCTGTGAGGCGAAGGCGTCGCGGATCGCTGCCTCGAGCAGGTGCGACGCGGACGTGACGCTGAGGGTCTCTCCCTCCGCGTCGTCCGTCGTGGTCGAGGCACCGAGGCGGACGGTGGCGTCATACGACTTCTCGGTCAGCATCAGGTGCCCGAGGAGGCGGGTCGCGCGCTCGACGCCGAGGACGAGCACTCCGGTCGCCATCGGGTCGAGGGTGCCGGCGTGGCCGACCTTGCGGGTGCCGGCGAGACGACGGACCCGGGCCACGACATCGTGGGATGTCAAGCCCGGGCCCTTGTCGACGATCACCAGCCCGGAGGGCAAGGCGCTAGTCACTCCTCATCGTCACCGTCGAGCTCGTCGCCGTCCTCATCGAAGTCGTCGTCCTCATCGAGGTCGCGCGGCTTCTTGTAGGGGTCGGCGTCGCCGGCGTACTGCTCCACCCGGGCCGCCGCCACCGCGTCGTCCTGCGCCTTGGCCCGCGCGAGCACCTCGTCGAGGTGCCGCGCGGTCTCGGGCAGGGCGTCGTGGTGGAACTCGAGGGTCGGCGCGTGCCGCATCCCGAGCTGCTTGGCGACCTCGGACCGGATGAGTCCCTTCGCCGACTCGAGCGCCGCCGCGGTGCTCGCGAGCTCGGTCGGGTCGTCGCTCATCGCGGTGTAGAAGATCGACGCCTGCTGGGAGTCGCCGGAGACCCGGACGTCGGTCACGGTGACGAAACCGAGACGCGGGTCCTTGATCCGGCGCTCCAGCATCTGGGCGACGATCACCTGGATGCGGTCCGCGATCTTGCGAGCGCGTGGACTGGCCATGGCGTACCTACCTTGGGGATTCGATCAGCCGCGCGGGATCTCGACGAGCTCGAAGGCCTCGATGATGTCGCCTTCCTTGATGTCCTGGAAGTTGCGCACCACCAGACCACACTCGAAGCCCTCGCGGACCTCGGCAGCGTCGTCCTTCTCCCGCTTGAGCGAGGCGAGGTCGGCGTTGTCGTAGACCACGCTGCCGTCGCGGATGACCCGGACCTTGGCGTTGCGACGGAGGACGCCGCTGGTGACCATACAACCGGCGATGTTGCCGATCTTCGACGAGCGGAAGATCGCGCGGATCTCGGCCTGGCCGAGCGTGCGCTCCTCGTACTCCGGCTTGAGCATGCCCTTGAGCGCGGCCTCGATCTCCTCGATGGCCTGGTAGATGACGGTGTAGTACCGGATCTCCACGCCCTCCTTGTCGGCCATCTCGGTCGCCTTGCCCTGCGGGCGGACGTTGAAGCCGATGATGATCGCGTCGGAGGCGGCGGCCAGGTCGACGTTGGTCTCGGTGATGGCACCGACACCACGGTCGATGACGCGGATGCCGACCTCGTCGCCCACGTCGATCTTCGACAGGGCGTCCTCGAGCGCCTCGACAGAACCGGACACATCGCCCTTGAGGATGAGGTTGAGCTCCTGGCTCTCGCCCTTCTCCATGGAGGCCATGAAGTCCTCGAGGGTGCGACGGACACGACGCTTGGCCTGGTTGGCCGCACGCTCGCGCGCCTCACGCTTCTCGGCGATCTGGCGGGCCATCCGGTCGTCCTCGACGACGAGGAAGTTCTGGCCGGCGCCGGGGACGGCCGAGAGGCCGAGGACCATCGCCGGACGTGCCGGGGTGGCCTCCTGCAGCTCGTTGCCGTACTCGTCGAGCATGGCGCGGACGCGACCGTGGGCCGGACCGGCGACGATCGAGTCGCCGACCCGCAGGGTGCCGCGCTGGACGAGGATCGTGGCGACCGGACCGCGACCGCGGTCGAGGTGCGCCTCGATGACCAGGCCCTGGGCGTCCTGCGTCGGGTTGGCCCGCAGGTCGAGGGAGGCGTCGGCCGTGAGGACGATCGCCTCGAGCAGCTTGTCCAGGTTGAGATTGGACTTGGCCGACACGTCGACGAACATCGCGTCGCCGCCGTACTCCTCGGGGATCAGGCCGTACTCGGTCAGCTGGCCACGGACCTTGGTCGGGTCCGCCTCCGGCTTGTCGATCTTGTTGACCGCGACCACGATCGGGACGCCGGCGGCCTTGGCGTGGTTGAGCGCCTCGACCGTCTGCGGCATGACGCCGTCGTCCGCCGCGACCACGAGGACCGCGATGTCGGAGGACTGCGAACCACGGGCACGCATGGCGGTGAACGCCTCGTGACCCGGGGTGTCGATGAAGGTGATCTTGCGGTCCTCGCCACCGACCTCGGTCGAGACCTGGTAGGCGCCGATGTGCTGCGTGATGCCGCCGGCCTCGCCGGCGACGACGTTGGCGCTGCGGAGCGCGTCGAGGAGCTTCGTCTTACCGTGGTCGACGTGACCCATGACGGTCACGACCGGCGGTCGGACGACCAGGTCGGACTCGTCGCCCTCGTCGGTGCCGAACTCGATGTCGAAGCCCTCGAGGAGCTCGCGGTCCTCGTCCTCCGGGGAGATGACCTCGACGACGTAGTTGAGCTCCTCACCGAGCAGCTCGAGCACCTCGTCGGAGACCGACTGGGTCGCCGTGACCATCTCGCCGAGGCTGAAGAGCATCTGGACGAGCTGGGCCGCGTCGACGTTGATCTTCTCGGCGAAGTCCGTCAGCGAGGAGCCGCGGGCGAGACGCACGGTCTCGCCGTTGCCCTTGCGGACGCGGATGCCGCCGATCGTCGGGGCCTCCATCGCCTCGAACTCCATGCGACGGGCGCGCTTCGACTTCCGTCCGCGACGCGACGGACCGCCGGCGCGACCGAAGGCACCCTGGGTCTGGCCACGCTGGCCGGGACGGTTGCCGCCGCCACCGGCACGACCGGGAGCACCGCCGGGGGCGCCACCGCCACCGGGGCCGCCGCCGAAGCCGCCGGGACGACCGGGAGCACCGCCACCGGGACGACCGGTACCGGCACCCGCGCCGGGACGACCCGCACCGGGACCGCCCGGGCGACCGGGGGCACCGGGACGACCCGGACCACCGGCGGGACGGGCACCGAAGGCGTTGCCGCCCTTGGGCATCATCGCGGGGTTGGGACGTGGCATGCCGGGACGCGGCGTCGGAGCGCCGTCACGGCCTGCCGGCGGACGCGGCGGACGCTGGGCGTCGCCGGGGCTCGCAGGCGGGGCGTCGCTGCGGGGAGCCGGGGCGGGCTTGCGGCCCATGCCCTGGCTCGAGGCGAACGGGTTGTTGCCCGGACGCGGAGCGCCGGGACGGGGAGCCGGACGCGGCGCGGCCGGAGTCGGCGCGGAGCCGGCGGGCGGCTCGGGGGTGCTGGCCGGCGCCGGAGCCGCAGGGGCTTGGGCGGGGGCAGCAGCCGCCGGGGCTGCGGGAGCCTGGGGCGCGGGCTTGGGGGCGGCCTTCTTGGCCGGGCCGGGACGCGGCGCGGTCGGGGTCGCAGGAGCCTCAGCAGCCGGGGCGGCCGGAGCCGTCTCAGCCGGAGCCTCAGGGGCGACGGCCTTCTTGGCCGCCGGCTTCTTCGCGGCGGGCGCCGGAGCGTCGGAGGCCGGGGCGTCGCCAGCGGGCGCCATCTTGGCCTTCAGCTCGGCGCCGTACGTCGCCTCGAACTTCTTCTCGGCGGGCAGTTCGATGCTCGACGAGGCCGTCTTGACGAACTCGCCGATCGCGTTCAGCTTCTCTACGGCCTCCTTGCTCGGGATGCCGTACTTCTTGGCGAGTTCGGAAACTCGGGTCTTAGCCACAATGCTCCTTGTGTGGGCGGCCACAGACCCGGTTCTCGGGAGACGTGACCGTCAGGGGTGGGTGATGCTCATTTCGAGGGACTCATCGAGTGCTCATGAGCTAGTGCTCCGATTCCTGGTCGGGTGGGTCGAACGTTCCTGCTGCTGCGACGTACTCCCCCACCGGTGCGCTGGAGGGCCCTTCGCCGAGCTTGAGGGCTCGGCCGAAAGCCTTCCGGCGCACCGCGAGGTCGTAACACTCGGTCGTGGGGTGCAGATGCGCTCCACGGCCGGGTGCGGTGGCTTCGGGATCCGGGACCACGACCTGTCGGCCGTGCTCGTCGAGGCCCGCGGTCATCCGCAACAGCTCGCGCTTGGCGGCCCGTCTCCGACAGCCGAGGCAGGTCCGAACCGGACCGTGGTCGGGGGTTTCGTCGGATTGGGTCACCAAACGGCAACACTACCGGGTGGGCGGTCGTAACCACGAACCGGGAGGGGCCGTCACGGCTCAACCGGCGGGAGTCTCCTCGTCGGAGCGGATGTCGATCCGCCAGCCGGTGAGGCGGGCTGCGAGGCGGGCGTTCTGGCCCTCCTTGCCGATGGCGAGGGAGAGCTGGTAGTCCGGCACGATCACGCGGGCGGCGCGGGCGTCCGCGTCGAGCACCTCGACGGAGTTGACCCGGGCGGGCGAGAGCGCGCTCGCGACGAGGGTCGCCGGGTCGTCGCTCCAGTCGACGATGTCGATCTTCTCCCCGTGCAGCTCGGCCATCACGTTCCGCACGCGCTGGCCCATCGGGCCGATGCAGGCGCCCTTGGGGTTGACGCCGGCGACGGTCGACTTCACCGCGATCTTCGTGCGGTGGCCGGCCTCGCGGGCGATCGCCGCGATCTCGACGGTCCCGTCGGCGATCTCGGGGACCTCGAGCGCGAAGAGCTTGCGGACAAGGTTGGGGTGCGAGCGCGACAGGGTGATCTGCGGGCCGCGCATGCCCTTGCGGACGCTGGTGACGAGCGCCTTGATGCGCGTGCCGTGGGAGTAGTCCTCACCGGGGACGCGCTCGGCGAGCGGCATGACGGCCTCGATCTTGCCGAGGTCGACCAGCACCTCCTCCGGGTTGCGGCCCTGCTGGATGACGCCGCTGATCAGGTCGCCCTCGCGGCCGGAGAACTCGCCGAACTTCACGTCGTCCTCGGCGTCGCGGAGGCGCTGCAGCATGATCTGCTTCGCCGTCGTTGCGGCGATGCGGCCGAAGTCGGCCGGGGTGTCGTCGTACTCACCGAGGCGGGTGCCCTCCTCGTCGACCTCCGCCGCCATGACGCGGACGTGGCCGGTCTTGCGGTCGAGGTCGACGCGGGCGTCAGTCTTGGCGCCGGGCGTCTTGTGGTACGCCGTGAGGAGGGCCTGCTCGATGGCCTCCACGAGCACGTCGAAGGAGATCTCCTTCTCCCGCTCCAGCATGCGCAGGATGCTCATGTCGATGTCCATGTCAGTCCTCCATGTCAGTGTCGTCGCCGAGGTCCGCGGTGGCGGCCCGGTTGAACTCGATCTGCACCAGCGCCTTGGCGATGTCGGCCAGGGCGAGGGTGCGCTGCGCGCCGTCCATGTCGAGCGTGACGGCGTCGTCGGTATTGCTCAGGATGCGGCCGGTGAAGGTCCCGCCCTCGACCGGGTTGACCTTGGCCAGGCGGCCGGCGTTGCGGCGCCAGTGGCGGGGCAGCGTGAGCGGGCGGTCGACGCCACGGCTCGTCACCTCGAGGGTGTAGGGCTGCTCGCCCATCACGTCGGACTCGTCCAGCACCTCGTTGATGGCCCGTGTCGCGTCGGCCACGTCGTCGAGGGTCACGCCACCGTCCTTGTCGACGGCGATCCGGAGGATCCTTCGCTTGCCGGCCGGGCTGATCTCGACGGCCTCGACATCGAGGGCCAGGGCAGCAAGTGGCGCCGTGAGCTCGTCGGCGATCCGGTCCTTGGTGGTGTCACTCATGACGGGCGACCCCTCCCTCTCGTGTTGCTGTCCAGTTGTCCGGTGCAGTTGTGCGGGCCAGCCTAGTCGATAATCGGGGGCATGCCTGCCCTCCCGCGTCGTGCACTGCCGGGCCTCGCGGGGGTGGTCGCGCTGACCGCCGCATGCGATCCCTTCGACTCCTCGGCGCCTTCGCCGACCGGCCCCACGAAGGACGAACTCCTGGTCGCCCAGATCACCGCTGCGGTCGGTCAGATGCGGGAGCTGGCGGTCGCCAAGCACCTGCCCGCGCTCGCCGCGATGCACGAGGCGCACCTGGGCGTGCTGGCCCCTCCGGTCACCGCCTCCTCCTCGACAACGCCTTCTGGCGCCGCCGCGCCTGCCACCTCTGCCGCGCCCGCCGCTCCGCCGCCCACCGACGTCCGGGCCGGTGAGGAGGCGCTGAAGTCGACCCTCGCCGCCGGCGCAGCGGCCGCGGAGTCGGGGGCGCTGGCCCGGGCCCTCGCCTCGATGTCCGCTGCCGTCGCGCAGCAGTTGGTGGTCCTCGCATGACCGCCGACGACGACCCGCGCAACGAGGCGCTCGCCGCTGAGCACGCGGCGGTGTGGAGCTACGGCGTCCTTGCGGCAAGGACGAGCTCGTCGGCGAATCCCGCCCTCGTCGCGCTCTTCACCCGCGCCTATCGCGCGCACGTCGGCGCCCGCGACGCACTGTTGGTCGCGCTGTCGAAGGAGAAGGTGGCGCCTGCGATCGCGTCGCCGTCGTACCCACTGCCGGCGCGGCTCGACTCCCCCGCCGCACTCAAGGCCGCGGCCGCGGCCGTCGAGGCACACTGTTGCGAGGTCTACGCCTGGCTGGTGTCGCGGAGCACCGGGGCGACGCGGATCGCGGCCATCACAGCGCTGGAAATGGGCGCGGTCCGCGAGTTGGGGCTTCGAGGAACTCCCGAGACGTTCCCCGGAGCCGCCGAACTCGCGGACCGCATTGGCCTGGACACTGGGCCGTAGGAGAGCTTCCGCCTGTTGTGGGGACCTGCGGTGGGACCGCCCTCCGTGTGCACAATCATGCAGGAGCCCTCCGAGCGGTGCCAGCGATGCGCTTCCCCATGTATTTGCATTGCAGAAAGCTGCAGAAGTCACATGTGCCCGGTGTCGAGGAAGCGCTGGTGCCAGCCGAGCGCCTCGGTGAGCAGGTGCGGCGTGTGGCGTGCGGTCGGCCGGGCGGCCTCGGCCCGGGCGACGTAGTCCCGGAGCTGCTCGCGATAGTCCGGATGAGCACAGCTCTCGATGATGCGCGTGGCGCGCGCACGGGGTGAGAGCCCCCGCAGGTCGGCGAGCCCCTGCTCGGTCACCAGGACCTGGACGTCGTGCTCGGTGTGGTCGACATGGCTGGCGAACGGAACGATCGAGGAGATCGCGCCACCTTTCGCCGTGGACGGCGAGACGAAGAAGTTGAGGAAGGCGTTGCGGGCGAAGTCGCCCGACCCGCCGATCCCGTTCATGATCGCCGAGCCCATGACGTGAGTGCTGTTGACGTTGCCGTAGATGTCGGCCTCGATCATGCCGTTGATCGCGATCACCCCGAGGCGCCGCACGATCTCGGGGTGGTTCGAGATCTCCTCGCTGCGGAGCAGGATCCGGCCCTTGTAGGAGTCGATGTTCTCCATGAAGCGTCGCGCGCCCTCGAGCGAGAGACCGAAGCTGGTGGCCGAGACGCCGGTGAGCTTGCCCGCGTCGAGCAAGTCCAGAAGCCCGTCCTGGATGACCTCGGTGTACGCCGTCATCCGCTCGAACTCGGCGTCGAGCAGACCGGCCATGACCGCGTTGGCGACGTTGCCGACACCGGACTGCAGGGGAAGCAGCTCCGCGGGCACGCGGCCGTGGGCCACCTCATGGCGGAGGAAGTCGACCAGCAGGTCGGCCATGGCGCGCGAGTCGTCGTCGAGAGGCTTCAGCGGGCTGTTGCGGTCCGGTGCGTCCGTCTCGACCACCGCGACGACCTTCGCGGGGTCGACGCGGAGATACGGTTCGCCGATGCGCTGCATGGACGTCGTCAGCTGCAGCGGCACCCGGTGGGGCGGGAGGGTCGTGCCGTAGTAGACGTCATGGAAGCCCTCGAACTCCCGTGGCTGCCATGAGTTGACCTCGAGGATCACCTTCGAGGCCTGGTCGAGCCAGGTCTTGTTGTTGCCGACGCTGCTGCTCGGGACCAGCAGGCCGTTGGGGAGGATCGCGGTCACCTCGACGACGGCCACGTCGAGGGAGCCGTAGAAGCCGAACCACATGTGCTGCGCGGAGTGGGACAGGTGGGCGTCGACGTACTCCACCTCACCGGAGTTGATCTCACCACGCAGCGTCGGGTCGGAGTTGTAGGGCAGCCGCTTGGAGAGGGCGTGCGCGCCGGCCAGGAGGCCGTCGACCTCCGGGGCCGTCGAGGCGCCCGACCAGAGCTGGACGCGGAACTCCTCCCCCGCGGCGTGAGCTGCCTCCGCCCGGCGCGCGAGAGCCGCCGGCACGGCCTTGGGATAGCCCGCGCCGGTGAAGCCACTGATGCCGAGGGAGTCTCCGTGCCCGATGAGCGCCGCCGCGTCGTCGGCCGACATGACGCGACCCGCAAGGACCGGGTCGAGGATCCTGCGGGCCATGGCTCAGTGGCTGACGATCGCGACGAGCTGCTCGACCGCGTCCGCGAGCGGCAGGTCCGAGGTCTCACCCGAGCGGCGGTCCTTGACCTCGACCACACCCTCGGCCAGGCCCCGCCCGACCGCGACGATCGTCGGTACGCCGATCAGCTCGGCGTCCTTGAACTTCACGCCGGGGCTGACCTTGCCTCCCCGATCGTCGAGCAGTACGTCGACCCCGACCGCAGTGAGGTCCGCGGCGAGCTTCTCGGCCGCCTCGAAGAGCTCCTCACCCTTGCCCGCAACGACGATGTGGAGGTCGTAGGGCGCGACGTTGCGGGGCCAGCACAGGCCGATCTCGTCGAGGGTGCCCTCGGCGACAGCTGCGACGGCGCGGGTGACGCCGATGCCGTAGGAGCCCATCGTCACGGTCGCGAGCTTGCCGCCCTCGTCCTGCACCTGCAGGCCGAGCGCCTCGGCGTACTTGCGGCCGAGCTGGAAGACGTGGCCCATCTCGATGCCCTTGGCGGTCTCGAGCGTGCCGCTCTCACAGTGGGGGCAGGCGTCGCCGTCGCGGACCTCCGCGGCCTCGATGGTGCCGTCGGGCGTGAAGTCGCGGCCGGCGACGAGGTCGAGGACGTGCTTACCCTGCTGGTCCGCGCCGGTCACCCACGCGGTGCCCTCGGAGACCCGCGGGTCGACGAGGTAGCGGATGCCCGTCGCGGATTCCGAGCCCAGGACGCCGGGGCCGATGTAGCCCTTCACGAGGTCGGGGAACTTCTTGAACGTCGCCTCGGACATCGGCTCGACCTCGATCGGCTCGAGCTGGCCCTCGAGCCGCTTCTGGTCGACCTCCCGGTCACCGGGGAGGCCGACGGCGAGGTGCTCGACGGTGCCGTCGGGGTGCTTGAGCGTGAGGAGCACGTTCTTGAGCGTGTCCGCCGCCGTCCACTCCCGACCGTCGGCGCGGGGGTGGTCGGCGTTGAGGGCGTCGACGAGGGTTGCAATGGTCGGGGTGTCGGGCGTGTCCTCGGCGTGGGCGGCGCCGATGGCGTCGTACGCGAGGGGGGCGGGGGCGCGCACCGTGACCGCCTCCACGTTGGCGGCGTAGTCGCAGTTCGTGCAGCGGACGTAGGTGTCCTCGCCGACGTCCGTGCGAGCCAGGAACTCCTCCGACGCCGAGCCGCCCATCGCGCCCGACGTCGCCTTCACGACGGCGTAGTCGAAGCCGAGGCGGTCGAAGATCTTCACGTAGGCCGCGCGGTGGTCGTCGTACGACTTCTGCAGGCCCTCGTCGGTCAGGTCGAAGGAGTAGGAGTCCTTCATGATGAACTCGCGGCCGCGCAGCAGGCCGGCGCGGGGGCGGGCCTCGTCGCGGTACTTCGTCTGGATCTGGAAGAGGCTGACCGGCAGGTCCTTGTAGGAGCCGTAGAGGTCCTTCACCAGGAGGGTGAACATCTCCTCGTGCGTGGGGCCGAGCAGATAGTCGGCGTCCTTGCGGTCCTTGAGCCGGAAGATACCGTCGCCGTACTCGGTCCAGCGGTTCGTCGCCTCATAGGGCTCGCGCGGCAGCAGCGCCGGGAAGTGCACCTCCTGGGCGCCGATGGCGTGCATCTCCTCGCGGACGATCGCCTCGACCCTCGCCAGGACCCGCAGACCGAGCGGCAGCCAGCTGTAGATGCCCGGCGCCGCACGACGGATGTAGCCGGCGCGCACGAGCAGCTTGTGGCTGGGCACCTCGGCGTCGTTGGGGTCGTCGCGCAGCGTGCGCAGGAAGAGGTGGGACATGCGGTCGAGCTGGCCGGCGGTGAGAGACACGCGAGAAGGCTACGGCCCCCGACGCGCCGGGCTCCAACCGATAGCTGGCTCAGCCGCGGGCGGCGCGGAGGGCGCTGCGGATGAGCGGCGCCTGGAGCGGGAGGCGACCGAAGGCGGCGGCCTTGAAGGGGACACTGTTGGTCTTGGTGGAGTCGGTCGCCATCTTCACGTTGGCCGGGAAGACAGCGGCCAGCAGCACGGCGCTTCCCCAGCCGGAGAGCCGTCGGGTGGCGGGAAGGTTGAGACCTGCGGCCAGGACGAGCTCGGCGACACCGCTCGCGACGATGACCTCCCGGTGTGCGGGCACCCAGGAGGGCATGACCGGCGCGAACGTCTTCGGCAGCAGCAGGTGGATCGTGCCGCTGACGGCGAAGGCGACGGTGAGGATTCGGGTTCCGTGAGCGAGGGGCATGGCCTGACCCTACTCAGAACATCACGGTCGAGAACTCTGCGGTCTGGCGGAACCCGACCCGCTCGTAGGCGCGTCGTGCGGGCGTGTTCCAGTCGTTGACGTAGAGGCTGACCGTGGGGGCGATCTCCCGGCGGACGATCTCGGCGACGGCGGCCATCCCGGCGGTCGCGAGACCCTGGCCGCGGTGCTCCGGGACGACATAGACGCCCTGGATCTGCGCTGCGAAGGGTGAGGAGCAGGCGACCTCGGCCTTGAACATCAGGCGGCCGTCGTCGTCGAAGCGGCCGAAGGACCAGCCGCGGGACATCAGTTGGAGGACTCGCGCCCGGTAGAGGTCGGTGCCACCTCCGGACTCCGGCGAGACGCCCACCTCCTCGGTGTACATGGCGACGCAGGCGGGGTAGACGGCGGCGATGTCGTCCCGGCTGGTCCGGCGCACCGCCGCGTCCGGCGTCACCAGGGGCGGGCCGGAGAGCTCGAGGTGCGGCTGGTGCCAGCGGAAGTCGCGGGGTGTCCCCCACGCGCCGTCGAGGACGTTCCAGAGCGCCGCGACGGCGTCGTGGGGGCCGACGATCGTCGAGACCGTCCGGCCGCGGCTGAGCGCCCGCTCGCCGAAGGCCCGGGCGTCGTCGCGCTCGCACATCACCGGGACGAGGTTGGCTCCGACATGGCAGGCGGCGATGAGCTCGCCGCCGTCGAAACGTCCCCACATCTCCCCGCCGAGCCAGCGTGGCTCCAGGCTCGTCGTGCGGGCGCGGTAGTCGGAGAAGACGTTGACGACCGGGTCGCGCTCGAGCAGACCGAGGAACGCGTCCAGGTCCGGCGGGCCGAGCACCCGGATCCCCTGACGCATGGCGAGCATGCGAGTCACCCTAGCCGGGGCGCTGGAGTCCTCAGGAGATGGACACGGACGCGGCTGCGCCCTCGACCGGCTCCATGGCCTCGGCGAGCTTCATCGCCTCCTCGATGAGGGTCTCGACGATGGCGTGCTCGGGGACGGTCTTGATGACCTCCCCCTTGACGAAGATCTGCCCCTTGCCGTTGCCGGAGGCGACGCCGAGGTCGGCCTCGCGGGCCTCACCGGGGCCGTTGACGACGCAGCCCATGACGGCGACGCGAAGCGGCACCTCCAGCCCGTCGAGGCCGGCGGTCACCTGCTCGGCGAGCGAGTAGACGTCGACCTGCGCACGCCCACAGCTGGGGCAGGAGACGATCTCGAGCTTGCGCGGCCGGAGGTTGAGCGACTGCAGGATCTGGATGCCGACCTTGACCTCCTCGACCGGAGGCGCGGACAGGCTGACACGGATGGTGTCACCGATGCCCTTGCTCAGCAGGGAGCCGAAGGCGACGGAGGACTTGATCGTGCCCTGGAAGGCTGGCCCCGCCTCGGTGACGCCGAGGTGCAGCGGCCAGTCCCCGGCCTCGGCGAGCAGCTCGTAGGCGCGCACCATCACGACGGGGTCGTTGTGCTTCACCGAGATCTTGAAGTCGTGGAAGTCGTGCTCCTCGAAGAGGCTCGCCTCCCAGACGGCGCTCTCGACCAGTGCCTCGGGCGTCGCCTTGCCGTACTTCTCCAGCAGGCGCTTGTCGAGCGAG